>CALXUY010000049.1 GCA_944391805.1 uncultured Clostridia bacterium | reverse complement strand
CTTGCAGGAAACAAATGAACATAGCAACGATCCACATATACATATCATTGCAATCGTTTTTTTCATGTCTGCATCACCTTCCCATTTGAATTTATTGTAATCATATTATATCATGAATTGTTAATATCGTCAATTATTTCTATAATATAATTTTTCAATATCAAAAAAATTACAGTGGAAACCAGGCTATCTGCTGTATCTGTTACCCCGGAACCGAACAGATCAGCTTTTTTAACAAAAGATGGTTTGATTAACCTTGAGAACATGGTAAATATACCGAATTTTACAGCAACTGTGCTTATATTTACTCAATGGCCGATTTTCATTGTATCTTTTGTGTTAAGCAGCATACCTATCAAACATAAGACCTGATTAGACCAAAGCCCCCTTGATGAATTTAGACCAGCCGTTTATCCTAATCGGCTTTTTTGATGAAATGGTTTACTTCTACATTTTTTTGTGATATAATGATCATATCATAAAATGGAATCTGACAATCACAATGTAGGAGACCGTTATGAACAATAAAAAGGCACGGTTGTTTTTACGGATAGGTCTGGTTATTTTTGCGCTTTCCGTAATTGGATTATTAAATATGTATCATACGATCATATTATCTGCTTGAAGCTCGGTTTCCAAATGATCCTGATATTGTACGTAATGAATTTCTTTTTTCGCTGGGTATGGGAATATTCATTTTATATCCTACTTTAGCAATAGAGCTATCTTGTATCAGGAGTGTTTATAAGATTCTAAAGTATCAACCAAAGAAAATTGCCAAAATATGTTACTGGATTTCAGCAGTTCTATCGGTTTCCACACTTGTTTTTCTATGTCTGTGCCTTTGGTGGAGTGATTAGCAATGAAAATGAGGTAGACATGCTTTTAATTATCCAACCGCCGGTTTTCATCTTATCTTTTGTGTTAGGCAGCATACCTATCAAACATAAGACCTGATCAGACCAAAGCCCCCTCGATGTGGTAGAATAAAAATACCATATCAAGGGGGTGATTTGTAATTGCGCGGCAGGAGCAGCCGGCCGACGCTGCGCAGCCGGAGGCGGAAGCCGCACAGGCGGTTCCGGCAGTGACGGCAGCCGTTCAGGCGGACGCGGCGCCGACGGACGCGGAAGTCTCGGACGAGCCTGCGGCTGCCCCCGCAAGCATTGCAAGAGCAAGTGCCTGCAGCAATTGCCCGACCAACACGGATATGGAATCGGCGCAGGAGATCGCAGCGGAAAGATATATCAGCGGTTGCATCTGCTGCCCCGGGGCCGAACAGTGATTCAAGTTTACCCCGACAGTAAGCAAAACCTACCATCCGTACCACCGGGTCGCTGGACACCATTGGCTATCTTTGCAGAAGTTTCCGCCCGCAGGCGGCGAAATTCCTATACGGAGCTTTCTTTTTGCCAAGCTTTTTCTTTGGAGGTGCAGGCGCCATTTGAAAAGAGCTTCGCTTGTCGGCTCACCTTGTTCACCACCGATCAGCCTGACAACTCTAACTCATAGCAGTCTTTGGCTTGATCTATCTTCCCGGTGAAGTGAAAACCGAAAGAAAGAAATAGCTGTATGGCGATTTTATTTGCGTCATCGATCATTAAAATGACCTTCTTAACGCCTTGAATTTTCAGGCCTCTCAGAATATATTCTAAGGCTTTTTCTTCAAGCCCTTTCTGTTGAAATTGGCGATCGATCATAAAGCGGCAAAGGATTGCCGTATCGGCTTGCTTTTCTGCCCGCCGATACATAAAAAAGCCAATCAGCGCATTGTTGTTATAAATTGCGTTTGGGTGCAATTCCGGATTATATTTTGCTTCCGCTATAGAAATTGCGTTGCAGCAAAAATGCCCACCCATTGTTGCACCAATGCTGCTTTGATTGGTTGTCAATTCGCACACGTCCAGTATATTTTGTGCGTCAACTGCTTTAATCCGAATCATGGCTGTCCCTCTTGTTTATAACGATTTTCTTTTCAAGACCGCAAGCCCTCCGAGAGATAATGCGGAACTGAGCAGCAGACAAATACAAATGTGCAAGACAGCATTGCCGTTGAGCATGATGATCTGAAAAAATCCGGCCAAGATGGCCCGCAGTGGTGCAATCGGCGTAAAAACGCAAATGATTGCAACCAGTACTGCGTCAGTCAGCCACCCATACCAATATGCCTGCATAGACAATAAAACATGAAGAAAAATCATAACAAGCAGCAAAAAGAACATTTGCTGTAAAGCGGCAACGATCATCCCGTTTTCGGTCCATTTACATACATCCATCAAATTGATTACGGTTTGCGCTGAATATATGGGGTCAATCAAGAGATGTATGATTGTGTTGATCAGGGAGATGCAAAAAGCCAAAAAACCATAGCTGATCAGGCAGCCGAGAAAGTAGTCTTTTTTGCTCGCGCCCAAATGCATTAGCTTTGAGAAATCATAAAACACAAAGAAAAATGGGGTCAGAACGGCAAGCAGCCAGGTATAATTTCCGTTACTTAAAACAACATTGCCCGATGACGTGGCACAAAGTACCACAAGAGCCGTAAGGATAAAACTGATTATATTGCTTGCAAGCAAGCGCTTTACGATTGCAAAAATGACTGTCATTTTTTTACACCTCCCTTATGCCCGACCATTTGAATAAAGAAATCCTGCAAAGACAGTGGATGAATTTCCAACGAAGCAGTCTGCTTTGGCGGATTGTCGAAGATATAGCATGTTACAAGATCTCCAACTCGATCCTGACCGATGATATTGAGATTTCGGGTTGCAGCCTCCACGTCTTTTTGCAGCCCGCTGATGCGAAATGCTTTTGTTTCAACCGATTGCAAGGTATCAAAGAAGCGGATGCTCCCTAAATCAATGATGATCAGCTTTTGAATGGTCTTTGCGATTTCTTCAATGATATGGGTGGATACGATAATTATTCGCGGGTGCTTCTGAAAACTTTCTGTCAGCATATTGTAAAACTCCACACGCATAATTGCGTCAAAGCCGAGGACAGGCTCGTCCAAAAGAATGACCTTTTTATTACTTGCCAAACAGATAATTGTGGAAACCATTGTTTTCATGCCAAGAGAAAGATGATTGAACTTCTTTTTTCCGTCCAATTCAAAGCGTTCCATCATTTCTGAAGCAAAGTCAAAATCATAGTTGGGGTTTACCTCCGAAGCAATCTGTATCAGCTTCCGCACCGGAAGATTAAAATGCTTTGCAAAGTTTTCAATATAGCTGACGCCTGTATCCAAGGTAGAGGTTGTGATGGTTTTGCCGTCGACCTGAATCATGCCGCTTGTAATGTTTTGATACCCGGCAATGGATTTGAGAAGTGTTGTTTTGCCTGCGCCATTCCTGCCAAGCAAGCAATAAATTCCCGGTTCATCCATTGACAAAGTGATGTTTTTTAGTACGGTTGCTTGTCCGTACTGTTTGGTGACTTGTCTGAGCTCTATCACGGAATCATTCCTCCTAAATCGTTTTGCAAAATGGATTGCTTTTCGCAATATTTTATGTTATAATCATTATAAACCTTTGTGCTGCACAAATGTCAATAGGAGAAAACAAAAAAATGAAAAAATATTTTTCAGTCGGAGAAGCCGCAAATGCGGCCCATACAACGAGTGAAACACTGCGGCATTATGACCGCATTGGATTGGTGAAGCCCAGCAAAAAAGACGAATGGACCAATTATCGATATTATACCGAGCAGGACATTGTCCGGCTGAACACAGTGCGTGCTTTGCAGATTATGGACTTGCCTTTGCAGGAAATCAAAAAGGTTTTGGAATATGACGATCTTGAAAAAATTGTGGACTTTTTAGCGCATGCTGAAAAAAAGGCTGACGAAAAAATAAAAGCGCTTCAATACAGTAAATCAAAAATCCAGTTGGCAAAAGCAGACTATGAAAAAAAATTGCAGATGCGCAAAAATCTGAATGGCAGCGCTGTCAAGGATATTCAGGAGCGTGCGATTTTGGTTTCGGATACCTTGGAAACGCCAACGCTTGATAATCTTTGGGGTTATCTCGACCATTTCTATGAAAAAGTGACACCGGCCCGGAGAGACCAGTTTGCCTTTGAGGATTTGGCCGGCATCTATACCGAAAACGGATTATCAAGGCTTTTTGCGGCCTGCGTTCGTTATGTGAATATAGACGGAATAAAGGTATTGCCAAAAGGGAAATACCTATGCGCTGATTGCACGGAAGAAAACAGAGAACAAATTTTGCGCGAGGTCATCCACATTGCCCAAACAAAATATGGCGTAGAGCCGACATTTACAGTACAGCTTGTGATTGTATCGGGTATTTTGCAATGGACTTATGAAGTACAGGTTTATGTTGACGGATAAAATACAATGTACGACGCTCTATTGTTCTTCAAGTGTGGCGCGCTTTGCCAGGCGCAATTGGCATAAAAAAAGCCCTTATTTCTCCTGAAATACAGGTGAAATAAGGGCTTTTTGATGTTTGGCGGGGAGAGAAGAAATCCATTTGAACTCTGCCCACGCGGTAAAGGTTTGGCATATCGCTGCTCCCCGATATTTGGGAACGGCAACTTGCCGCTGGCGGAGAGAGAGGGATTCGAACCCTCGGTCGGTTATTAGCCGAACACACGATTTCCAGTCGTGCGCCTTAGACCAGCTCAGCCATCTCTCCATGCCGACTAAAATATTATACTACTTTTTCCACCGCTTGTCAAGTCTTTTTCATGATTTTGTGTGAAAATAAAATAAAAGCCTTATTGCACACGGTTTTTACCGGGAGTAAGGCTTTGGATGGGACATATAACAAACATGCTTTGAATGGATCGGGGGTTCAAACAGAAGGCCGGAGGCGGCAACTCAGATCAGCTTCAGCAATTTCATCATTTCTTCCGCCGCATTCCGTTTGGCGGCTGTTTTTGCGGAACCAATGCCGTTGACGGTTTTGCCAAGATAGGTACAGGTCACCGTAAACCGATGGGTGTGATCGGGCAGATATTCATCCTTCGCATCCACATAAACCGGCAGGGGAACATGCCGGGCCTGCGCATGCTCCTGCAGCCTTCCGATGTAGTTTGGCAGCTTCTGGATAGGCTCGTTGAGGTCCTGCGTCTGAAAGGCCTTCAGCTTTGCGAGCAGCGTGCGCGCCGCTGCCTCACAGGCTTTTTTGGTGTTGCGGTCCTCTGCCGTGGCAAAGTAGTCGGAATTCGGGAGACGGACCGTGACAAAGAAGTTTCCGTTTGCCAGCGCCTCCTCCTCATAAATCGGCATACCGAAGAAGTGCTTTTTGTCCTGACTCCATTCCTGCAGGTCGTTCCGGTAGCTGATATGAATCATCTCCTGATTGTTGTCCATGATTTCGGTGATGTTCAGCATTTTGCAGACGACCTTTGAGGTGGCATAAAAATTCATTTCGGAATCCACATAAATTGCGCCGGCAATGCTTTCAAACAGATCCTCCAGAACCGATTCCTCCCGGATGATTCCGGTTCCGAGATCTCCCTTGCTCATTCGCAGATATCTTTGCAGATCGAGCTGCTTCATGCGGTAGGAGAGATATTTTTTTCCTACCACCGAGCTTTTCAGTGCGCTCAGCTTTCCTTCGCTCCATGAGGTGGTCATTCCGTTTTCATTCACTTCTGTATAGCTCCTCTTGAAGTAGGAGAGAACCGTCAGCGCGAGTACACTGTCCCCAATCAGCTCGAGCACCTCATTGTCGGGGTTTCCCTTGTGCTCGTTCCGGTAGGAAGCGCGGGTAAAGGCCTGTGTCAGCAGTCCTTTGTTGCGGAAGGTATAGCCAATAATGCCCTCAATGGTAGCGCAGGTTTTTTGATCAAACATGTCTGTTCCCCTTTCGGTTGGCGGATTTGTACTGCGGTGTCCGGTCACGGATAAAAGAAAACAGCATTCCGGACGCAAGGTGGGGAATGCCGGTTTGTGGTGTCTGAAGTTCCAGATGAAACCAGTTACCGCAATATCTGTTACATTCATTATACCACAGAAAATGGATTTGTCAAGTCTATTTTCAAAAAACATCGCAAATTGTTGCATTTCTCGACAAATCAGGTAGGGAAAGCGGCACGGGAAAAACAAGCAGAGCATACAGGGGAGCAGCAGGGGGAAGGGCGTTCGGAGCTTTTTCGGACAGGGAAGAAAAAGAAATTGGCCTATAGTCAAAAAAGTGGACAGGAAATGAGAAAGAAAATATAAAGTAAATTAACTGCCAAAGTCAGCCTCGACCTGATCCGTGGTCGAGATTGTCAGAAGAATTGTGTAAACGTTTTCCCACAAAAAATTATATGTATATGGTACACACAGTCAAGGTAAAAATAAACGCTATCGCGACCTTGACTGTGTGTACCATATACAAAGCCCAGTAATTGTGGAAAAAACAGATGCGTTTACACAAAATTCTTGACAGGCCCGAAAAAAAACGAGTTTTGGGGCCCGCTCTTTTGTCGTCCTTGATATTGCCTCCAACAGAGGCTTTTTTGTTTTGAATGCCGATCCCTGCGCAAACAGGAAAAAGAGAGCTGCCGCTCACGCATTTTATAATACATTTGCGACAGCCCCTTTTGACTCAGCCCCTTCCTTTTTCCGGCCGGCGGAGGGTTGACATTCCCCGCAAGGCTCCGGCATACCCAACACAGCGTTTTTCGAACAATTGCCCAACGCTTCGCCACGCCGCACCGCGGAGCGCGGTATGCAGCTACCGGTTTGGTCAGGTTTCACGACATTTTGCGGTAATCCATTCGTTTTCGATGCTCCTGTACCGCTTTTCCATGGAATTCGTCGGAGGCAGTCGAAGGATTTTCACGGCTTTGGGCGGATAAATTTCAAAAAGCTCTATACAAAAACGAAAATTTGTGTTACAATATAGATGATATGCATTTTTTGTCGGCTTGCCCGGCAACGGAAAGGATCGTCATCCGCATGGAATCACAGCAGAAACACAATGACCGCCGCCGCGGGAATCGCGCAAACGGCAGCATCCCCCCACGCAGAGCTGCCTCCGGGAGGCCGTATGCTGAAAGCCGCCGCCCGGCCGATCACACTACATCATCCCCCCGCCCCGACCGGGAGCGCCCGGAATCGGGCGACGGCATTCACGGAGCATATGAAAACGGCGCAGTCATCGGCAGAAACGCCGTGCGGGAGCTGCTCCGCTCCGAAAGGCCGATTGACAAGCTGCTGGTGCAGAAAGGGGAGCGGACAGGCTCCATCGTCGTGCTGGTTGCGCAGGCTGTGGAGCGGGGCATCCCCGTGATCGAAGCCGAGAAGGCCAAGCTGGATGCCATTGCCGGCTTTGCGCCGCATCAGGGCGTGATTGCCATGGCTGCCGAAAAGACCTACTGCACGGTGGAGGACATCCTGGGGATCGCCCGCGAGCGGCAGGAGCCGCCCTTGATTGTGCTCTGCGACGGAGTAACCGATCCCTACAACCTCGGCGCCATCATCCGCTGTGCTGAATGCTGCGGCGCCCATGGGCTGATTATCCCCAAGCGGCGAGCGGCAGGGCTGACGCCCTTGGTGACCAAGGCCTCTGCCGGAGCAATCGAGCATCTGGCCATCGCCAAGGTTGCCAACATCGCCTCGGCCGTCGAGCAACTGAAAAAGGCCGGCGTCTGGACATTTGCCGCTGAGGCGGGCGGGACAAGCCTGTACCAAACCGATTTCAGCGGGCCATGCGCCATCGTGATGGGCAGCGAGGGCAACGGCGTATCCCAGCTTGTCAGAAGGACCTGCGACACAACGGTTGCCATTCCCATTTACGGCAAGGTCAATTCCTTCAATGTATCAACCGCCGCCGCGGTCATTCTGGCCGAAGCCGCCCGCCAGCATCACAAATCCCTTTGAACGACTTCCCCACTCTGGAAGAAAGGAGTGTGTTATGAAACAGAAAAACGCCGATCCGCAAAATGCCTCCGAGCTGCTGCAAAAGCTGCAGGCGGCGGTGCTCTCATCACAAAAGCGGGAAAAGCGCAAGGATGAGCCCGATCCGGATGAAGTCGAATTTCAGAATAAAATCGCCGGAATGCTCAACCGGGTTTCGGGCGGCGAAGAAAGCCGCGCGGCGACCAAGCAGACAAAGCAGAAAAAGAACGCCGACCGGGAGCAGCCCACACCTGCTGCATCCGCAGCTCCGGCCCCGATTCAGAAGCTGACAGCATCGGACGAAGCGCCCGTGGCCCCGGCTCCGGCCAACGGGGAGAAAAAGCTGCCTGACGCCGTGCGCAAACTGACACAGGAAAGCCCCTCTTCCGCCGAAAAAGAGACTCCGGCCATTCCGGTTTCGGCCGAACCGACCGAGGCACCGGACAGCGAAAAGAATTCCTCCGGCCGCGGAAAGCGGAAAGCAGCAGCGGACACCCCATCCGACGGCTCTGCCGGGGCGATGGACAGTGGATCCGACGGTTCTGCCATGGCGCAGACGAAAACAGAGGCGCTGAAGCCCTCTGCAACGGCAACAGCCGGACAACAGCCAAACACTTCCGGCACGCCTGCCGCAGCCGACAGTGCGCCTGCCGCACAGCCTGCCCCGGCAAAATCCCGGAAACCATCCCCCGGCAAAGCGGCATCCAAAGCGGCATCCGCAGCAGAGCCGACCGGAAAGCCCGCAATGGCAGCCGCACCGGCATCAGACGCGCCGCACGATGGAACGGCCGGACAAGCCGCCGCTGATTCCAAGGATGAGCCGGCGGTTCGGCCCCGCCCCCAAGCCACCGCAGCGTCAAACGCCGCTGCGAGCCGGAATGCAGCCGAATCCGCCGCAAAATCGGATGTCTCGACGCCTGCTGCCACAGAGTCCGGAGCAATGCCGTCCGCACGGGCGGATTCCTCCGCGAGACACACCGCGAAGCCTTCCGCGGAACCGGTCTCCCCGACTCCCGCGGCCGCCAAGCCAATGACGGCACCGGCCAATGCCGCAAGCCCCATCAAATCATCCGCGGCATCAACCAATCCGGCGTCCACAGCAGGCGTGCGAAAAGCCGCGCAAACCGAAACCGCCGAGGCCGTGAAAGAATCCGAACCATCGGCTTCTTCAACACCATCGGCCGCCAAGCCAAAGGTGACGCCGACCAATGCCGCAAGCACCGTCAAGCCATCCGCGGCATCTGCCAATCCGGCGCCAGTGGCTGCCGGCCCCAAGACAGCCGAGGCAACGGCAGCAAACAGAATCTCACGATCGGAACAACCCAAAGTGATCATGCAAAACGAAATACAGACGGAGAACAAAAGCGAGCGGCAAACATCCGACAAGCCGGACACGGCGCAGGCAAAGCCGATTGTCATTCAGCCGCACGTTCCAACCGCTCCGGAACCGATTGTCATCAAGCCCCGCCAGAGTGACCGTCCGGCAGAGCCGACCAGAATCGACCCGGTTCCCCGTTCCTCCGCCTCTGCCGCTCTGTCGGGCGGAGAGAAGGCAGACAAGCCGGATTCCGGTCGGGCCAACAGCAACGCGCCTGCCAACGGCACGCAAACTGCGCCTGAAAAAGGAAGCGCGGCGGCATCGTCTGTGAAAGCCGAAAAGGCCTCCACAGCCGGAGAAGCCGCGCACACTCCCGCCTCCGCAGCTGGAAAGGGATCCGTTGACGGCGCAAAAGCCGGGGGCAATCCGGCGGGGCCGGCGGGAAAAAGCAACAGAAAAGCCCCAACGGGCAATGTCGTTGGCAGTGTGGGAGGCTCCGGCAAGCAGCCTGGCGGCAGCGCGGGAGCTGCCGCCGCGCCCACCGGGTCGCGTGAGGCTGACGCAAACTCCGCCGCCGCTCAAAAAGCAGCAGGTCAATCGGACGGAACGGTCAATCACCGTGCCGCGGAAGCCACCGCCAAAGCCGTAAGGCGCGAGGGAAAACGGCCTGCCAAATCCCCCGGGGTCTCACTTCCGCATCCTCATGCCGCATCAATCATCCGAACATCGAAAAAAAGGCCCTCCCGTATGAACCGGACTCCGATCGCCGCCCTCCCGGAGGACGACAATCTGGATGAAGCATTGGATGAAATTGTCACGGAGGAAAGCTCCGTGGAGGAGCTGCCCGTTGAGGAGCCGGAGGTTCTGCAAACCAAAAAGCGCTCCGTATTCTCCATGATGAAGGAGAAAAAGGAGCAAAAAGCCGAACAGGCCATGAGCGCGCTTGCTCTGATCGGGAAAAAGACCAATATGACCGAGGACGACATTGCCCTGATTTTTGAATTGGGCTATGAAAACGAGCTTGGACGGCTGGTTGGCTATGAGACACTGAAAAAGCTGAAGTTTGATCACATCCGCCGCAGTCAGGGTGCGGACGGGAAGCAGTACCGGACCGCCTTCGGCTACCGCAACCCCGCGTTTACCGGGGGCAGCGAGCGGCGCGATCTGGTGTTGGCGCACTATGCGCACGACCGGAAGCATCTGATGCTTCGTCTGGTGATCACCGCCTTGATCACGCTGCTGCTGATTCCGATTGATCTGCCCGGCCTGTTCGGAGCAACGTTTGTCCCCTACCTGGAATCCAATCCCCTGCTCTTCCCCATTTTCGGCGTGCTTCTGCTCTGCGCCGCCGGGCTGCTCTCCCTGCGCCAGATCGACGCGGGCCTGCGCAGCTTCTTCTGCTTTACGCCCACGCCCTATTCGGCAGTCGGCCTTTTTGTGTCGCTATCTCTGCTGACCGGGCTGCTTTCCCTCATCGTCTCGGACGGAACAGCGGTTCCGGTCAATCTCTCGGCGGCGGGTGCGCTGCTGATCTGCGCGGTGTGCGATGCGCTGCGGCTGTCGGACGAAATGAGGAGCTACCGCATTGTCTCTGCCGACGGCACAAAAACCGTGCTGGAAACCGCAGAGCCGCGCAAGAAAAAGCTGCGTTACGGCGACAAGATTGTAAAAATCATCAACGATGACGTGGATCAGAATCTCTACCGGGTACACCGTGCCGAGCAGGTGGCAGGCTTTTTCCGCCGATGCAATGATTTTGCGGATGCCGCCCGCCCGTTTACCATTCTCATCTGCACCATGCTCGGGCTGTCCTTTCTCGGCGCGCTGATCGGCGCCGTTGCCGCGGGCAGCTTTGCCGGCGCGCTCTCCGCATTTGCCGTCTCCCTGATGTTCACTATGCCCACATCGGCAATCTTTCTCTTCTTCTACCCGCTCTGCCGCGCCAACACCGACCTGTCAAAGCACAACTGCACGCTGATCGGCGAGGAATCGGTGGAGGAATACAGTCAGCCGAAAACCGTGATCTTCAACGACAGCGATATGTATGCGGCGCAGAAATGCACGCAGATCTCGGTGCGGGAGGGAGAGGACTTCCGGCAGGATATGAAGCTGGCCGGCATCCTGTTCCGCAAAATGAGCGGCACGCTCGGCTCGGTCGGCCAGAACGCACCGATGAAGAACAACATCGACCCGCCGGTCGCGTTTGTGCGTCTGACCGAAAACGGCACCGAGGCGGTCGTGGACAACCACTACCATCTGCTGGCCGGGAACGCGGCCTTTATGGTCAAAAACGGCGTGCGCGTGCCCAAGGAAACCACCGACCGTACTCTGCGCCGCGCAGGCAACGTCAGCCTGATGTATGTGGCGATCGACGGCGTGCTCAAGCTGAGCTATGAAATTGAATATACCGTGGCACAGTCCTTTGAGAATATGGTCAATCTGTTGGCAGAGACCGACACAACAACCGCCATTCAGACCTACGACCCCAATCTGAATGAAGCATTCCTGCAAACCAGCCGTGCAAACGGTGCGGAGTATGTGCGGGTGATCAAGCCCGGGAGATATGAGCCGGATACGGTGCAGGAGGTGGTTGACAGCGGCGCCGTGGCGCTGGGCGAAACCTTTGACATTGCCCGCCCGCTGCTGGCTGCCGCATCCGTCCGCAGCGTGCGCCGCACAGGCTTCCGGCTGCAGCTGGCCGCCACGGTGGCCGGCGGAATTGCCGCCATCCCTCTGATTCTCAATCAAAATCTTTTTCTGCCTGTGATGGCGGTGCTCTTTCCCGTGCTGTTCCGCTGCTTCTGGCTGGCCGTATCCTTTTTGCTGATCCGGTTCGGTCTGCGGAACGAGAGAACGTGAGCAGACACCGCACCCCGGCCACACGGAGCCGCACAAACCGCCTCCGTGCGCGGTCCCATCACACAATTGCTGCCAAGCCCGCGGCACGCCGCGGGCTTGGCTTTCCACATGGCATTCCGGCGGGAGCGTTCCCCCGTCGGAGGCGCTCCACAGAAACCGTCCATCATGATGAAAGGGATATACAGTGATGAAAACCAAACCAATCAACCGCCCGAACAGCACCATTCTCAAGTCGGTCTCCAAGCCCGGTCGATATGCCGGCGGAGAGTACGGCGAGGTGATCAAGGACAAGTCCGCGGTCAAGGCCCGCTTTGCCTTCTGCTTCCCGGATACATACGAAATCGGCATGTCCAATCTCGGCGTCCGCCTGCTCTACGGGGCGCTCAACGAGCACCCCGACATCTGGTGCGAGCGGGTATATGACCCTTGGGTGGACATGCAGGAGCAGATGAGGGCACACCGTCTGCCCCTGGTGGCGCTGGAAAGCAAGGATCCCTTGGACTGCTTCGATTTTGTCGGCTTCACACTGCAATATGAAATGAGCTACACCAATGTGCTCAACATGCTGGACCTGGCCGGCATCCCGCTGCGCGCCGAGGCGCGCGGAGAGGATGACCCGCTGGTCATCGGGGGTGGCCCCTGCGCCTACAATCCCGAGCCGGTGGCCGACTTTTTCGACCTGTTCAACATCGGAGAGGGGGAGAACATGCTCCCCGACATCGTTCGCCTTTACATCCGCATGAAGGAGGAGGGGCGCTACACCCGCGCGGAGTTTCTGCACGAGGCGGCGCGCAGCATTCCGGGCGTGTACGTTCCTTCGCTCTACCGCGTAACCTACCGCCCGGACGGAACCATCGACACCTACACCCCGGTTTACGACGACATCCCCGCCCGTGTGCAAAAGCAGATTGTGCGGGACCTCGACCGCGTATACTTCCCGGACAAGGTAGTAATGCCCTACATCGAAACCGTACACGACCGCATCATGCTCGAGGTCTACCGCGGCTGCATCCGGGGCTGCCGCTTCTGCCAGGCCGGCATGATCTACCGCCCGGTGCGGGAAAAGACCCCCGACGTGCTCAACCGGCAGGCCAGATGCCTCTATCAGAGCACCGGATATGAGGAGATGTCCCTCTCCTCCCTCTCGATCAGCGACTACACCGCGCTCGAGCCGCTCTGCGACAAGCTGCTTTCATGGACGGACGAAAACATGGTGAGCATTTCCCTGCCCTCTCTGCGGGTGGACAGCTTCCGCCGGGAGCTGATGGACCGCATCGACTCGGTGCGCGCCTCCTCTCTGACCTTCGCGCCCGAGGCCGGCACCCAGCGGCTGCGCGACGTCATCAACAAGAACGTGCGGGAGGAGGACGTCCTGCGCGCCATGCAGGTGGCCTTTGACGCGGGCAAGAATGCGGTCAAGCTCTATTTTATGGAGGGACTGCCGACCGAGACGCCCGAGGACCTTGAGGGCATTGCCAAGCTGGCCGAACGGGTGGTGGAGGCCTATTACGCAACCCCCAACCGCAACAAGGCGCGGCAGGTGCAGGTGACCGTGAGTGTCTCCTGCTTCATCCCCAAGCCCTTTACGCCGTTTCAGTGGGAGGCGCAGGACACGATGGAAATGCTGGCCGAAAAACAGCGCTATCTGGGCAGCAAAATCACCAACCGGCACATCCGCTACCAGCATCACAACGCCGAGGTCAGCCGCGTGGAGGCGGTGCTGGCCCGGGGGGACCGGCGGCTGTCGGCCGCGCTGGAGCTCGCCTGCCGCGAGGGCTTCCGCTTTGACGCATGGGACGAGTTCTTCAGCTATGAGCGGTGGATGGATGTATTCGCCCGCACCGGAATTGATCCGGCCTTTTACGCCAACCGTGCCTTCGGGCCGGACGAGGTGCTGCCCTGGGACATCATCGACTGCGGCGTGAGCAAGGCCTTCCTGCTGCGCGAGCGCGAAAAGGCCTACGCCGGCAAGACGACGCCCAACTGCCGCGAGACCTGCAGCGGCTGCGGCGCCAATCAGCTTGGGGGCGTGCGCGCGGTTTGCCCGCATGTGGCCGACTGTCCGCCCGAGGTGCCCTCCGCTCTGCCCGCGCGGGAGACGCCCGACCGGCAGGAGGTGCTGCGCGCGTGGCCCCGGCTGGAGTCTCCCAAAACCCTGCGCATCCGCTTCCGCAAGGTGGGAAATCTGCAATACATCTCTCACCTCGACCTGCAGCGCACCCTGGCGCGGGTGCTTGTGCGCGCCGAGATTCCGATGTGGTACACGCAGGGCTTCAACCCGCACGCCAAGGTGACGTTCGGCCTGCCGCTTTCGGTGGGTACCGAAAGTGAGTGCGAGTTCATCGACCTGCGGCTGGACCGCGACATTTCCCCGGAAGAGCTGGTCGAACGGCTCAACCGTGAGCTGACCGACGAGATGCGCGTATACGAGGCCTATGAGCCGACGACAAAGTTTCAGGACATCGGCTGGGCAAGCTATGAGATGGAGCTGCGCTTTGCCGGAGCCGACGCGGGCATGGCCGGACGACTGCAGACGCTGTTCACGTCCTCCCCGCTGATGATGACCAAAAAGAGCAAATCCGGCGACAAGGAGGTCGACCTGATTCCGCTGATCCGCCGTATCGGGACGGTATGCGACCCGGAGCGTCCCGGCGTCATCCGCATCCACGCGCTGCTCTCGGCCAGCGAGGGGAGTTACCTCAATCCCGAGCTGCTGATTCAGGCCGCGCGGCGGGAGTGCGGCATTCTCTCAGGCAACCCGACAAAAGAGGAATACTCGATTCTCCGCACGCACGTCTACCTCGCGGACGGGGAAACCGAATTCCGCTGAGGAAGAGTCCCGCCAGTGGGAAAGACCTTGGAGGGACCCGCCTCTTAAGGAGAGGCCGGTCCCTCCAAACCTCCCCCGGCGAGACCTTCCCCGGCGCAGGCCCGCATATACCGTTTTTTTTATACAGGTATGCAAAAACGGGGGGCCTGCGCCGGGGAAATTTCTTTCGGGGCCGGATGCTTGCGATGACAGCACGCGGCAGAAAACCGGCCGCCGAGGTCATAGCCGGACACACGGAAAGCGGTTGCGGTAAAAGGTGATGGCCGGATACCGTGGAGCTTCCCCGTTGGCAAGCCGGGAAATTGAGAGATATATAATGAAAAAAATACCGGACATGCTGCGCAAACGGCTGTCCGGTTATTTATGACCAATGTCATGGCAGATGGGGTTGCATGACGGAAAATTTTTCGATAACCCGCCTCCGGCCGCCCGATGCCTTTGGTTTCTCTCCGCTGTCATTGGCTTTTGGCCTCACGGAAAAAGCGGGAGCTTCCCCGGCTGCCGCCCGCCTTTTCGATCGGCATATCCAAGTAAGCGGTGTGTCGGTGGGCGGCAGCCGGGGAAAGTTCTCGCAGGGGGAGGCTTGGAGGGGGCCTGCCTCTCCGAAAGAGGCGGTCCCCTCCAAGGTCTTTCCTCCCCCCTTCAGGATCTTTCCCCACCTGAAAGCTCCAACCGGATACACAGCCTGCCATCGCGGTAGGAGGCCGAAATGCTGCCCTCCATGCGCTCCACCAACGTGCGAGCAATGGCCAGCCCGAGACCGGTAGAATGGCGCGCAGCCTCCACGGTATAAAAGCGATCAAAGAGCCGCCCCACCTGCACCTCACTCAAACCCGACGCGGCATTGGAAAAGGTGACGGTTCCTTCGGCGGTCAGCTCCACCTCCAGATCTCCGTCGCTGTATTTGACGGCATTGCCCAGCAGATTGGAAAACACGCGGGAGAGCGCTGCGCGGTTGAGCCAGCGTATCACCTTCTCCTCCGGCATCCGGATCTGCGGGGTAATGCCCGCAGCCTGCATGGCGGCATAAAAGCCTGCAATGCTCTCCTCCAGCACGGCATTCAGCGAAACGCGAACCGCCGGCTCCTCATATTCGGGAGAGGTGATGACCGAATAGCGGAACAGCTCCTCGGTGAGCTGCTTGAGAATATCGGTGCGGTTGCGGATGACGCCCACATAGCGCGCGGCAGCCTCGCTCATCTGCTCCTTCTCAAGCAGATCGAGATAGCCGCAGATGGCCGTGAGCGGAGTGCGCAGATCGTGAGAGATGTTTGTAACCGCGTTTTTCAGCTCGACGTCGCCCTGCACATAGCAGTGGCGCTCCCGGCGGAGCTGGCGCAGTTCGACATTGATCTGCTCGGCCAGCCGGAGCATGGCCCGGTCGCGCGAGGGGACCGACACCAGCGTATTGGTATCGGTGCGCAGCTTTTCCGCAAACTCCTCGCAGATCGTCCTTGCCGTCCGGCGCATCCGCACAATTTTGACGGTCAGCAGCACCACGGCAAGCGCCAACGCCGCGCATAGCATCACAAGCACCGGCATACCGCTCCCCCCTCTCCCGTTATTTGATTACTGAATATCCTTTCGCCGGAACACCAGCACACCGGCCAGCGTGGTACCCAGTGCGATGAGGAACGACCACAGCACCAGCAGCCACGGGTGCGCCACCTGCATCTGGCTGTACTGCATCGATTGCCCGGTGGGCAGAAAATCGTTGAGAAACTCCAGCACATCGCGCCACACCCCCGTCGGATACCGTGGATTGCGCACATTTTCGATCACTTCAATTTCCCCATCGCCGGTCAAAGCATAGTTTTCGTAAAATTCCGGTTCGGCCAGCATTGCAACAATCCATGAGCTAAAAATCATCAGCAGCATTAAGAGCACAAGACAGATGATAGCCACGGCCGCCTTGTTGCTGCATACCATACTGACCAAGGTGAAAATGGCAGCAAAAGCAACCGCCAGCAGCAGACTGCCGAAAAGCATCAGGCAAAGCGTTTGCAGTCCGGTGACCGGCGTGCCAAGGAGCGGCAGACCAAACGCCAGCGTAGAGGTCAGGCACGAGAGGCAAAACAGCAGCGCGGCGGCCCCCATGGTCACCAGATTGGCCAAATAAATGGCGATGCGGGAATGCCCGACAATCAGCTTGTTGCGGATGGTACCGTCGCTGTATTCGGTTCCCACAAACAGGCTGGTGAACACCGCCGTCAGAAAGCCGATCAAAATCGAGTATCCGAGCAGTACGGAATCCAACCTGACATCATATCCATAGCGGACGTACATATTGTATTGCGACAACACCAGCAATGCGCCAAACCCAAACATCAGAATCATCCCCGCCCAAAACAGCTTGCTGTGCTTCAGACGCAGGAAATTTGCCGAAAGCAGCTTACTCATTTTTGCCACCTCCGATCAGATTGATATAGTAGGTTTCGAGGCTCTCATCCCGCTCGTGAATCGACTGAATGCGGCAATGCACATCGGCCAGTGCCAGGGCCAGGTCGGTGACGTCCACATTACCGAACACGTCGGCCTCCCGCTCGGAGACAATCGAATAGTCCAGCGCCAGCCCGTCCAGAACACGGGCAAGCGCCTTGACGTCTGTAACCGCAAGCCGCACGCATTTGCGGCAGGCCTGCTCCAGCTCTCCGGCGCTGAGTTCACGAACCAGACGGCCGCCGTCGAGAAAGCCGAAGTGCGTGGCCAGTCTGGCCAGCTCATCCAGAATGTGACTGGAGATGAGCACCGTGATGTTGTATTCCCGGTTGAGTCGGAGGATCAGCTCGCGCATTTCCACAATTCCCTGCGGGTCAAGGCCGTTGATCGGCTCGTCGAGCACCAGAAAATCCGGATCCCCGGCCAGTGCCAGCGCAATGCCAAGCCTCTGCCGCATGCCAAGCGAAAAATGCCTTGCCTTCTTCCTCCCGGTATCCTCCAGGCCGACCAAACGCAGCACATTGCGCATTCCGTCGCAGGACGGCAGCCCCAGTATCCGGTATTGCTGCCGGAGGTTTTCCTCGGCGCTCATGCCGAGATAAATGGACGGCGTTTCCACAACCGCCCCCATGCGTCTGCGGGATTTTGCGATGTCCCTGTCACGGTTGCTCCTTCCGTAAAGCGTATAGCTGCCGGACGTGGGCTGCTGCAGGCCGCAGATCAGCCGGATGAGCGTGGTTTTTCCCGCGCCGTTTTTGCCGACAAAGCCGTAAATCGAACCCTTGGGGACATTCATGTTCAGTCCCCCAAGCACCTTGCTGTGGCCGTAGCTCTTGCAAAGCGCATCTGTTTTCAGAACGTACTCCACCATTCTGACCTCCTTTTATCTGAATGACCATATGATACCGCAGAAAAAGCAGGAATCGGTAAAGGAAAGAGTAAAGAAACAGTAAAAATCAGATGGCAGAGCCGTTCAGACTTCCCCGGTACTCCTACTTTGCACGGCAAGCCGCGCGAAATCCGCTTCCGGCAGCCGCAGAACAGCCGAAAACAACCGCTGGGCAGCCGTAGGTCAACCGCCGATCAACCGCGGAACAAAACTGCTGAGCAACCACGGAAGAACACAGCCGCCGCAGGCTCCCACGCACCGGCTTCCGGGAGGTGTGCTTCTCCGAATTGACGGCTTCAGGAACGCGGGCCGTCCCCTTGCGCGCTTTGGCCGTCCTGCGCGGAGCGCAGCTTGAAGCCGATTCCCCACACCGCCTCAATATAATCCCGCCCGCTCACCTCCCGCAGCTTTCTGCGCAGGTTGCTGATGTGCATCTTAAGCGAGCTGTCGGTGCAGTCGGGCGTGTCCTCACTGATGCGGTCCAGCAGCAGCGATTTGGTAATCACCTGCGTCGGGTTCCGCATGAGCAGCTTGAGAATGGCATATTCGGTGCGGGTCAGCCGAACCTGGCGCTCTCCTGCCGTTGCGATATGGGTGTCCGGATCCAGCGTCAGCCCCTCGTACTTGAGCGGCCTTTGCCCCGAGAAGCAGGTGCTGCCGCGCAGATGAACCTGAATGCGGGCCAGCAGCTCCCCGAGGTCAAAGGGCTTGGTGACGTAATCCACCGCGCCGCCCAGCAGCAGCCCCACCTTGTCGGCCGTATCGGCCTTTGCGCTGAGCACAATCACCGGGATGTGCCCGATGCGCGGGAGCAGCTCCTCTCCGGAAAGCCCCGGGAGCATCAGGTCCAGCAGCACCATGTCCGGCGTACAGGAGCCAAGCAGAAGCAGCGCCTCGGTTCCGGAATACGCGCGGGATACCCGGTACCCCTCCCGCTCCAGCACCTCCTGCAGGAGGTTTCCAATATGCACATCGTCATCCACAATCATTATATGTTTCATACCATTCATCCTTTTTACAGCGAACGATCCCGGCATCCGCAGCACCACATCCGGGCGGCAAGGGCGGAGCCCATGACCCGCTCCAAAGCAGCGCGTTGCGCAGGTCATGCTGCGTATATTATACCCCATTTCGCATATTCTGTCAACTGTCAACTTCACCGCCCGCTTTTTGCCCAATCCCGTACGATTTCGCTTCCCATTCCTTCCTCCGCTTTATAGAATGTTCTAAAATAGCCCGGAGATGTCCCGCTCCACGGCCCTTGTTTCCTGATCGGGGCAGTAATGTCTGATTGGATATGGGAGGTCGTCGCCGGCAGAATGCAAAGAAACCGATGAATATGCCAGCGCTCGCCCGCATATCATACAACATTTGACTCCCCGAAGAATCCGGATTTTTCCATTATAAAAAGGCCGTCAACCGGGAAGGCTGACAGCCTGAAGCGATCAAAGCAGCAAAGTGTTATCCGGCTTCCTCACTGGAAGCATTCTGCCTTTGACCATAGGTGGATACAATGTCTCCCAACGCAATCTCCCAGATTCCTTTGTATTGCGTAAAATAATCCGCAAAGCTGGAGCGATTGGTCAGAATCCGGTTTCGGATTTCATTGTCAAAGCCGAAGGTGTCGGTCATAATCAATCCGAAATCAATGGTGTAGTGCTCGAATATATAGGGCATCATCTCATAGGAACGGTCATTGCGCGAGGTGCGGACCGTAACAACCTGATCATAGTAATTCGGCTTGACATACACATAGGAATAATATGCCATGTCCTCAAGCAGGCTCCCCAGCAACGGCAGCAGATCCTCCCGGATGTTTCCGGGCACTGCCATGCAGGAGGAGTGATGCGGGTGCACAGCGTTGCTGTAATACTGCTGCTGGCTGTTGTATTTCGGCAGCGGGAGCATCCCATATTCGCTGCTCATATCCTTGATGTCCCCCGGAATGAATGCGTTGTTGACGTTGGCAAAATAAAACAGCACCTGATCCTGACAAAACAACTGAGAGGGCTGCTGTGAAAGCCCTGCGGCATTGGAATTGATGGCAAGCGTTTGGGTATTCATGATCTCCACGGTCTGGCTCAGCACATTCTGCATGATCTCGCTTTGAGACGCATCGCCAACCGTCACATAGGGAATATCGTCGCTGTCCTTGTCAATCAAGCGCAGATCCGAACCGTAAAAGAAGCACTGCCAAACCCATGTGCCGCTGCAGATTCCATATTCATCGCTGGTATCATAAACCCCGTCGGAATTCTTATCCTGCCCGTACTGCCGCGCAAGCTCGAGCATGGTTTCCAGCGTCCAGTTATTCTGCTTCACCAGATCATACGGGTTTTGAATCTGATTATCCGCCACCAGCTTTTCATTGAAAAAAGTTGTCCAGGAGGACCCGTATACCGATGTATTGACGTCACCCGCGATGAAATAATTGGTGTTGCTCACCGTGGTTGCATAATAGATATCTCCAAACCAGTACGGTTTTTCCGGATCAATGACCGGAAAATGATCGATGGAATACAGATTTCCCTGCACGGCCTGATTGGCCGCATGCACCAGCATCGGGACCGCGATGTCAAAGCCCCCCTCGGCCGAGCTGATATTTCCGAAAACCTGTCTTTCAATTTCATCCTCAAGCTGATTGTTATTCACAACCTTGCTGACAATGTCAATGCTGTATTTCTGGCACAGATAATCGTTTCTCTGGAAAACGGCATTCTCCACAATGTCGGCAGATTCTCCGCTGTCAACAATCTCCTCATACCAATAATTTGCGCTGGTCCCCGACTCTCTGACCAGAAAGCGGATCTGCCTGCCCTCCCCATCGATGGCGGGGAGGTTGGGATCGACCGAATCCTCCCGGCTGACCTCACCGCCTGTCGTGGTATTCCCGGTATCCGCAGGGGGTTGCTGCTCCTGCCGGCACCCGGCCGCGCTCAACAGCAACACAGCTGACAAAAGCAAGCAGCCAACAAACTTTTTCATAGCAAACTCCTTTCTGATCCGGGGCCTTGGCAGACCCCGGAAATGGACGTGTAAAAACCTTACCGCTTTTTCCTTTTCCATGTCATAAGCAGCCCGGCGCAGGCAGCCGCCGCGCAGAGGCCTCCGGCCGCAGCCGCTGACTGGCAGCCGCCATCCCCTGATGCAGCCGCCGGCGCTGTATCGCTTTCCTCTCCCGCGGAATCGGTCGGCACAGTCTCCTCATCCGAATCCTGCGGCTCCGGTGTAGACGTGGGCGTCTCTTTGGTTGTCTCTTCGTCGGTATCATCGGTCACTTCGGGCTCCTCCGGATCCTCGGCCTTGAGCTGTCCCTCAAAGGAACCGTTGGCAAACAGGTTCTGAATTTCCGTCAGGGTCAGTGCCTTGTTGTAAAGCCGCACATCGTCTATCACAACCGTGGCAACACATCCGGTTGAACCGTTGGACATCAGCCAAAGATTGTTGGCCGACCCCGGCTGCGCAATCGATTCACCGATGGTAAACGTGAAAAGCTCGGTCCAATCGTCCTCGGTTTGGGGCAGGCCGGTGGAGGTGTGCACCACGCCCACATACTTGTTCTCGGCATTTTTGCTGACCGTGACCGCCATATTGATATAAACATCCGGATCGTATGGGAATTCCTGCTCGCACTGGAAGTTCTGCGCGGTCCCGGGGGACTCCCCATCCGACATGGAAACATACAGCTTGTTTGTAGACCGTTTGTACTGAATGGCAAACGGGCGGACAGAGCTGGAGCCAAAGGTTCTCATCTCCACAATGAAGATATAATCGCCTGTGCTGGAATCCAGCGGATCCAGCCGGAAGCGCACAAACCACGTGCTGTTGCCGCTGCTGGAAATTTTGGTATCGTCGGACGGAGGGCAGAACACCCCGCAATCGTTCGCTGTATTTTTGATGGTCCCGTTGGTGGGATCCACCTCCAGACCGGAAAAATTGACCTTGCCCTTGATTGGCTGCAAATCGTCCTGTACGCTGCCGGCAGTCGCCTTATCCTCCATTGCCTCAAGGATATCGGCGCCTTCAAAATCGTAGTGAAGCACGAGGAACTCGCCCAGGCCGTCCCCGGCCTCAGCCTCATCGCCGCCCGGGACATCCGACTCGGCCATACCCGAGACCGGAAAGCTGCAAAGCAACAGAATCGCCAACACAATGGCAGACAAACATTTCTTTTTCATAACAGTATCCTTTCTTGATTTCTGAATTCAATTCATAGGCCGGGCCATGCGATTTCATCTCCGCGTCCCTCATCGGCATAGCCATACGAGAGGTCAGAGGCAGTGATGACGTCCGGCATCCGGAATACGGACACGGACAACAAGGGGCTATCATAGGGCTTCATTCTGTTTGGTTCCTCCTTTCCGCTCAGGCTGCCGGGATTGCGGTCAGCGTAACGCCGTCCGCACCGGGCGATGCCTGAAATACATAGGACGTCGTATAAATCTTCTCTCCGTCCCGCTGCACATAAGCGCGCACGCGGAACTGAATTTCTCCCTCCGGCACAGGAATCCCGGTAACGGCCAACGCCATGCAATAGCTGCCGTAAAGCGACTCGGCTGTAACGGCCTCCTGCTTTCCGTCATCCGAGGCCAGAATGCTGCGGTAAACCGTTGTACAGGCTTTGGAAAGATCAAAGCTCCCGTTCTCGCTCTGCGCGAGTATCTCAAAGCCGGCTGCCTCATAGGTCAGGCTGTCCAGCGTGGCAATGAAGCGCACCGAATAGGTTCCGTCCGCGATATCCGACTCCTGTGTTCCGGCCAGCCGCACCTCGCTGGCAAAACGGCCGTCCGGAATGATGCCGGCAATCTGCTCAAGGCTCAGGTCGGTATTATAGAGCCGGAAATCATCAATGGTAACGCCGCCCGGATTGGTCCCGTTGGAAAAAAGGTACAAATGGGAGGCCGCTTCCGAAATATCCGGCCCGATGACCCAATTTCGCCTCTTGCAGGTCCAGCTACCCGCATCCTGCGGCAGACCGGTGGAGAGATACAGACTGGCCGCATAATTGCGCGTGTCACCCTCGCCGCCGGTGGTGTCCGTTACCACCAGCGCCACATTGACAAAGCGGGCGTTCACGTCCTCCTGCGGATGCGAGCTGACAAACGATTTGTTGCTCGCGGCATTTGCGACGCTGGAAATGCCGACATACACGCCGTCGTTTCCGCCTGCAGTATCGGCATACATCAGGCAGAGCGGCCGCTTGCTGGCCGAACCAAAGGTACGCATTTCCGCAACGGCATAGTAGTTGGTGGCACTCCCCTCCTCCACTCCGTTCAGCTTGAAGCGGGTGAAAATGGTATATTCGCCACGCACCACCTGTTCGGCCAAGGCCTGATGAATATACACCGAATCGGTTTTTTCGGTGCCGGTAAGCGTTCCGGCCTCGGCATCCCGGAGGAAGCCCTCGTCGGATTTGACATAAAGATCGCCGGTCAGGTCATCCTGTTCTGTGCCGGCCAGTAGCTGCTCCGCCAGGGAATTTTCGGCTTTGTTTTTGAGATATTCTTCATCGGTGCCATCAAAATCATAATGGACAACCAGATTCTGCTCAATATCCCGGTTCGCCTCGGCCGCGCCAAGTCCAAGCGGAAACACCGATGCCAGAATGCAGGCGATCAGCGTGATTGTGAAAAAACGTTTCATCCCTTACCCTCCTTTTGATTTTTGTTGAGTTGTTCCTTGCCTCTTTCATACCTCACTGGAAAGATTCTGACAGCAGACGCGCAACCTCCTCTCCGATTTTCCGATACCCCGCGGAATTGGGGTGAATCCCGTCCGAAAAGCAGGTGCTCTGCGGCAGGTTGGCCTTTGTAAAGCCATACATATCATACCATTCCAGCTCCAGCTCGTCGGCCATTGCCTTCTGAAATGGACGTATGTAATTCTCAAAGTTCTGTTCCCGCGCGCCGAAACAGACCGGAGCGTTGAACAGCCAGATCCGAATTTCAGGATTCCGCTTCCGCAGCTCCCGCACCATCAGCGTCAGATTCAGCCGGAAATCGGTCTGAAATTCCTCTGGACGGTCCTGCAGCAGCGCATTGACCGAATCGGTCCATGAGCCGTCGTTCGAGCCGAGCATGATCAAAACCACATCGGTTTGCCCGGCAAGCTCCAGCAGCCGCTCATAATATCCGCTTTGTGTAATGTACGAGCGGCCGACATACAGGGCGTCCGACACACTGCACATGGTGGCCCCGCCCTTGCCGAGATTGACCACATCATACCCGCTGCCGAGTGCCTGCTGCAGATAGGCGGGATAAGAGCCGGACGCCTCGTCTTCGGCCCCCACCCCCTGCGTAATGCTGTCGCCTACGCATACAATCCGCCTGATATGCCGCTCACCGGTCAGGGAAAAGGTTTCGGAAAGCTCTGCCGTCCCATCGACGGCGGTTTCTGCCAGATGCCGCACAAAAGCATTACAGGCCGCGGCAACGCTGCCCATGCAATCGCCTCCCAACAGAATTTTTCCGTTTGCATATTCTGCACGGAATTCGTCAGGCTTCAATTCCTTCTCCGGTTCGTAGTAAACGCTGCATTCGGCCCGGTAGGCAATGCCAAGCAGAATTTCGTGCGGCTGTGCCTCGGCGGTATCCGGCAAAACCGGCAGCTCCACACCGGCCAGCTTCCTCAGCGCATCTGCCAGCTCACACGCGGCAGCACGGTAGTCCTCCCAGCAATTTTCCCGGGTAAACTCGGTTGCATACACAATTGAAAACTGGCCGATATCCACACCGTTGACACGGACCGATTGCAAGCCTGTGCAGGGATCCTCGGCAGCAGCCGTAGACTGTCCGGAGGAATCTGCGGAATGCGGGGCTGTCGCCTGTGTGAGCGCTTCGGGGGCAGTGCCGGAAGCGCACCCGGTCAGCAGGCCGGCAAGCAGAAGCAGCCATATTCCGATCTGTTTTTTCATGACGCCTCCGCTACAGGCAGCAGCGAACGGAAATTGGAAATCCGGTAAAACGTGGTATAATTGCCGTCGTGATAGGTGTTGGCATAGCCGCTGGCCTCCCGAACCACCATAACAATGTCATCCCCGTCAATCTGAAAATCGGTATACTGAAAGGCATGCGCGGTGGTGGAATACAACGGGTTGATCAGTTCCCGCTCCACCAGGATGTAATCGGCAACTTCCCATGTGATCAGGTCGTCGGAGCATACCAGCGCCAGCACATTGCGCTGACGCACATTCTGCGTATTGCAGATATTGGTCAGCGACAGATACTTGCCGGAGACCGCGTCGTACAGAACGCTGGACTTGGATATGCAGGTGGGAAACTCCACAATATTGTTGGTTTCGGGCAGGAAGGGCGTGAAGGTCGTGCCGTCGGCAGACAGCTTCAGAACATAGGCGCTCTGCGTTTCGTTGGTATGCATGACCTGATAAATCTGTCCGTCCTTTCCCTGTACCATGCTACCCTCCCCTCCGTTGGGGGCCAGATCGGAGGCGTTCGTGCGGTTGGAAAGCGTCCAGCTCGCCGGCAGCATCAGATCCGCATCCTCCGGTGCGCTGATGGCGGCGGTGTGATAGGCTTTATAGATGCGGCCGTTTGCGTGCAGCACGCTTCCCGGAGCGGTACCCCCGCGGATCTGCGCATCCGGAAAGAGGATCTGCTTGCGATACCCGCCGTTTTCCTCTATCTGAATGATGACCGCATCGCCATTCCGCAGGCTGCTTCCCAGCAGATAAATCACACCCTTGTTTTCAAAGATCGACGACCAGCGCAGATCGGGAATTGCTTCCACCACCGTTTCCCAGGTCAGTCCGCCGTCCACGCTTTTTTTCACCACGGTGTTCACGTCCAGCTCCTCATAATCGCAGACCAGACTGATTTCATAGGAAACATAATACACGCTTCTGTCGCTCTCCTGCACAACCACAATGCTGGGCGAATAGGTGGTGTAATACTCCTCGGTATGAAAATCCAGCACATACTGCGGATACTCGATATATTCCACTACGACGCGGCTTTGCTCGGTGTTGTTTCCCGGTTCCGGAATCACCGCGGAATGGAAAAATTCCCGCATCCGTTCGATGTATTGCGCATTGGTGTATTTGCCATCGCTCCCGGCAGCGTCGGCAAAGGACGCCACCTGTGCCGGAGTGATGACGGCAATTCCGCTTCCGGCGTCATAAAACAGGGAGTATCCTTCAGAGGCGCGGCAATAGGCGCTGACATTCACATAGCCCTCCGCATCCGCCTCCGGCTGCTCTCCGAAATACTGCAAAGCAAACTCCTGCGGAATCCAGATGTCGCCATCCAGCAGCTTTGCCGCCCGACTGTAATCCGCCGGATCCAGCTTGCGCACGAAACCGTCATACAGCACGCTCGAGGAGCCGACCGAAAGAGCCGCGCTGCTGCCCATGCGCGCAATCAGGGCCTCCACCAGTCTTTGGTCATCCTTGGCCTCGGCCGGAAGCCAGGAGGTATTATAGAGCTTATCCTCGTGATAACTGCTGTAGGTGCCGTAAATGGCCTGGTAACGCCGGCAGTACTCGGCGGCGTCGTACGCAAACGCTCTGCCGTTCAGGCTGAACACATACCGATCGGCTTCGTGCAGCACCACGCTTCCGTCATTCTGCAGACCGTCGGCGCACAGCTCCATCAGCTTGAGCATCGCCAGCACATACATTTTGTTATCGGTGGCGGCAATGGCGATATCATCCTCCTCAAACCACAGGGCAAAATCCTGCTCGGACGCCAGCTTCCGCTTGGCGCCCTGCACCACCCGCCGGCTGCCCTCGGCGCCGATGAAAATTTCGTGCGCATATTCGGAGCTGTCGTCCTTGACCGGCAGGGACACCCCCAAGGATTCTTTGATATAGTCCTTCAGATGATCGGCAAGCGCCAAGGCATTGATATCATCCTTTGGGTAAACGATGGTATACTCACTGCTTCCATTGATCAGCATCTGTAACGGATTCCCTTCAAAATTCAGATTCGGGTTCATACTGGCAACAAGATTCTGGGTGGGCGAAAACAGGAAGCTCTGCCCGGTCGGATGGGGAAGCACTCTGTCGCGAACAGCCAACAGCAGCCGCTCGTAGGCTGCCGCATCGGTGGCACGGAGCACCAGATCATCCTCCACCGCACACACGGCAAAATCGGAGGAGTCCTGCATCTGCGCCTGGACAGCGGCGCTGGCGGAACGGTCGGTATCCCCCACAATGATCTCCTTTTCATATGCGGAGGACTGGCTTTTGATATTCAGCGACACGCCATACACATCGTAAATGAGCTGCCAGAAATCGTTGGCAAAATTTTTGCCCAGTGTATCCTGAAAATTGCAGATAATGACATAGTCGCTCTTTCCATCCAGCACAATCGGCAACCCCTCCGACGCGGGCGGCGCCTCGCCGCCGCTCTCATCCCCGGTACCGGTGAGCGTGATGTCCCCCGGTGGATGTTTTTCCCCGCATGCCGTCAAAAGCAGACATCCAAACAACAATAAAACAGCAATATGACGGCAAAGGGCACTTTGTTTTTTCATTTTCACCTTGATATTCTCCTGTCAATCTGCAAATATTTCTCTCTCAATTTTTTTGCCAATCTGTGAATTGTGTTGAATATTTTATAATATTTTCCGTGTATTGTCAATGTATCATCAAGACGATTTTTTGTGTTTTATTGACATTTCCATGCTAAAATATTGACAAAAACACAAGTATACTATATAATCTAAATAAAACAATGGCGACAATATTTCATGATTTGAAAAACCATAGTCAAAACAGGCAAACCAGAGAAAAAGGAAAAAGCATACAAAATGGAAACGACACGTTATCTTGAAAAGGGCAGAAATACGGATACCGAGGGGCTGCGCGCATTGGATCACATACGGATTCCCAGTATTTCCGATCCGTTTGAAATCGATATTTACTGGTTTCAGTCACACATTTTCGGCAACGATCCCTCCACATTCTTTTTCAAGCCACACACGCATTCCTTTGTGGAAATTCATTTTATTTTAGAGGGGGAAGCCTCATACCGGGTGAACGAGCACCTGCTGACCGCCTGCGGGGGCGAATTTATCCTGATTCCGGCAGGCCTGAGCCACACGCAGGAGGCGGTATCCAAGGAGCTTGTACGGCTTTCGCTCTCTTTTGACATCATAGCCAACCCGAACAACCCGTTGTCCCGCACAACTGCGGATACGCTGGCGCTTGTCAATCCGTTCTGCGGAAGGCTGGATGACTGTATTCTGTCAACCATCTCGCATATCTGCGTCCATGCCAGGCAAACCTCGGCATACACACCGTATGTCATCCGGAACGATGTGTTCGGACTGATTATTCACGTATGCGACCAAGTCCGCAATCAGCTTTACCGCCCCTACGATCCGATACAAAATGGGGTCACTGATATCCGCTGTATCCGCGCCAAGCAATTCATCGAGGACAATGTGGCTTCCAACATCAAAACCGCCGATGTGGCCAAATATGTGCACCTGAGCGCACGGCAGTTGGGAAGAATTTTTGAACAGTTTGAAGGCAAAAGCGTGTTTGAATACATTCAGGAGCGCCGATGCCAGTTGATTAAAAAAATTCTGCTCTCCGAAAATGTATCCCTGCGTGAAATCAGCGAGCGGCTGGGCTTCAGCGACGAATTTTATTTCAATCGCTATTTTTCCAAGCACACCGGTATCACCCCGACCAAATTCCGCAAAATCAACGGAACAAAGCTGCAGAACAAGGAATAAACGGCACGCCATACATCAAAAAGGAGGTATCGCCTGAATACCTCCTTCCAATCGAATCGGGATCATGTAATCCCATCCGCCCGTCATATGCAGTCGGGGGAGCCGCACCGCAGCCCTTCCCGTTTGAAATGGCCGATCCGCTCCCCTTCTCTGCTGCACCGCAATCCTCCGCGTAGGGATTTCTGTCTGCCCCCTCCGCCTCAATCCGCCGCCGCATCCGCTCCGCCCTGCAGCAGCGCGCCGAGCACGGCGCCGATATCCTCGTTGACGCAGACCGACTGCCCCTCGATCTCATGCGGGCAAACCGCCTCCCCGGCATTGATGCAGACATAAACGGCATTCCTGTTCTGCATGGTCATGCGCCAGAACGGATATTTGATGATCACAGGCGTATTGCCGCCCACGCCAAGCTCCAAAAACAGAATGCGCCTCCCCTCAAAGCGCCGCAGGAACGCACGGTAGCGCCGGCTTGCCTCCTCCCATCCCCGGTCCTGCACAAAGGTATCGTCGGCGCGCAGATTCATCGTCATCGGTTTTCCGCACCGCGGGCAATACGGGATCAGATCGGAGGGAATTTTCATATCCTTTTGTTCGGCCACCATTCTCCGGATCTGTTCCTCGTTGTCATAGGTTTGGTGATGACACGGAACCGAGCACTGAAACAGGCCGTAATCTCCCTGGGTATAGAACAACCGCGCCTTGTCAAAGCCGGCGCGCTGAAAGCAATGGTCCACGTTGGTGGTCAGCACAAAATAGTCCCTGTTTCGCACCAGCCGGAGCAGCTCGCCGTAAACCGGCTTGGGAGGCGGCAGGTATCGGTTGAGGCACACATATCTCGACCAATACGCCCAGTATTCCTCCAGGGAGGCATAGGGATAAAAGCCACCGGAATACATATCGTGAAAGCCGTATTTCTCCTCAAAATCCCGGAAGTTCTCATGAAATCTCGTTCCGGCATAGACATAGCCCGCGGATGTGGAAAGCCCGGCTCCGGCACCGATGACAACCGCCTCGGCATTCCGCAGCGCCAGCCGGATCCGATCAATCTGCTCCGAGTAATTCCGCGTATATTTCATCATCCTTCTCCCCGAACACATCGAATATCACCTGCATGCCGCTTGCCGTTTCTCTCCTGTATGCCCGGACCGTTTCCACCGCGATGACCGCTGCCTCCCGGTTCGGAAAATGAAACTCCCCTGTGGAAATGCAGCAGAACGCGATGCTTTGCAGACCGTGCCGGTCGGCCAGCTGCAGGCAGGAGCGATAACAGCCGGCCAGCGCCGCGCGGTGCCGATCGGTCAAGGGGCCGTTCACGATCGGACCGACGGTGTGCAGCACATACCGGCAGGGAAGATTGTAGGCCTCTGTGATTTTCGCCTGCCCCGTCGGCTCCCGGCCCCCCTGCTCCGCCATCAGCTCCGCGCAAGCCAGACGGAGCTGCACACCGGCAAATGTGTGGATGGCATTGTCGATGCAGCCATGGCAGGGACAGAAGCAGCCCAGCAGACGGTCATTCGCCGCATTGACAATTCCGTCGCAGCGCAGCGTGGTGATGTCCCCCTTCCACAGGTAAATACCCGGTTCGGCCGGCGTGAGCGAACCAACATCGGTGATTCCCTTGCGGCACAGCTCCTCCTGCAGATAGGCGTCCTGCACCTGCAAAAACTCCGGATCTGCCGGCATCGGCGGGCGCACATTCAACAGCGACCGCAGCACCCGGCGCGGCTCCTGCCGCAGATCCACGGCAAAACGCGCGTCCGGATTTTCATCCAGCAGCTTTTCAATCAGATAAGCTCTTCTCTCGGTTTGATTCATTTTCTGACCTCCGATTTTCGCTATCAACGGGTTTGGCGGGGGCGGTTTCCGCAATGCACAACCGGTACCGTTCCGTACGGCGTGCAGGAATCCGGTTTCCCCCGCTTTTCCTGTCCTCATCAGAATTTCCCGTTGCTGTTTGCCCATGCGGACGGATCGGCAATGGTCTCCATCACATCCCAATGCTCGGCAATTTTGCCGTTTTCCACACGCCACAGATCATAATAGGCGGTGGGCTTGCCGCCAAAGGTCCCCTCGGACACCGCGAGCACCATATCTCCGCACGCCAGCACCTGATGCACCCGGTCATAGATCATGGCAATGCCGGCTTTTCCCATTGCCTCCAGCGCCGCGCCCAGCCCGGAGAGACCATCTGCAATACCGGTGTTGTGCTGCAAGTACCTGTCGCCCTCAAAATAATCCGGGGTTTTCTGCGGGTTCTTCCCCTGCATGACGTCATAGAGAAAGTGTTTGACAAGCTCGCGGTTCTCCTCTGTTTTTTCGAGGTCTTTTGCCTCGGTCTGTCCGTCGATCTGGGTTCTGCCGGAAGGATTGCAATCCGCCTTTGGCGCAAGATTATCCCAATGCTCGGCAATCAACCCGTTCTCAAAGCGGAAAATATCAAACGCGACCTGCTCCCCTGCCCCTGCAAAATTATAAACCGTGTGCAGGAAAACCTTGTCGCCATCCGCAAATGCGCGAACCGTATTCACGGTTGTCCGGACCGGCGCGCTCCCGAGATATGCCACCGAATCGCAGAAGGCTTCCGCACCGGTCGCATATGCGAGATTGTGCTGAATATACCCATCCGCCAGCAGCGATCTTGCCTTTTTCACGTCCCCCGTGGCAAAGCACTGAATCAGCTCCTCTGCCTTCCGAATATTCTCCGTCTTCCTGTTTTCCGATTTCATGGTTTTCTCCTTCGTTTTTTTGTTGTAATGTTTTTGATTACAACGAGATTATAGCACACTTTTGTTGTAATGTCAATAGTTTCAACGAAATTTTTTCAGAAAATTTTTTTGTCACGGAAAAACAGTTCTCACGTAATCTCGGATTGCACTTTACACAACAGTCCTCCCCTCCCATTTGGGAGGCGTTCAGACCCAAACAAAGACATCTGCCTTATGAATTTGTTGTATAAGTAAGAAACAGATACAGCCACACCACGGTTTTGCCGTGATGTGGCTGCATCCGCTTTATTGCTTCACGGGACAACCGGAAGCTCAATTGGCGTATTGTCCGATGGGGCGGGAGCATCCGGGTCGGGTACATCCGGCTCCGGGGTTTCTGTCGGCTCCTGCCCAGTGGCAGATTCCGGCCGGTCGGCCGGCTCCTCTTCCCCGCCGGAGGCTTCCGGCGGATCGGCTGAGGAGAGCGGTTCCGCTTCCGCCCCGTACAGATTTCCCTCCGCACGCGCAGTGCCGCTGCCATCCCCCTGACCGTTCACACAGGACGACAGGCATGTGACGGCAAACAACAGACCGAGAAGCAGCGCTGCCGCACGCATTTGCTTCATACGGATGACCATTGGATGAACCTTCCTTTCCATATCTGTTTGTGAAAACCGATTGTAAACATGATTTTTAGAATATAGCGGAGCTTGCGGCAAAGCCGCAAAAAGGCTGCGGGCGCAAATCGAAAAGCGCTTTGCCCGTCGGCTCACCCGTTCTCTGCCGAAAACTCCATGTGTACGCCGCCGTATAGGGAAATCTTCCGTCAGTCGGCGTCCGGCAGACGCCCCATGCCACGCAGGCGTTCGTCCCGCATAAAGCGTTCCGCCTTATCCGACCACTCGCCCTGATCGGTTCCGCGGTTCAGTCCGCCGCCGTGTCCGGCGAAGGGATACAGGTGAAACTCGGTATACACACCGTGCGCGGCCAGCGCCTCGGCAAAGCGGATGCTGCCGATGACCGGCACCGCCGTATCCGCAAAGCCGTGCCAGAGAAATACGGGCGGCGTGCGCGGGCCGACATGGTGCTCCGGACAGGTCAACCGGCGCAGCGTCTCATCCTCCGCTCTCCGCTGCCCCAGCAGGTTCAGAAAGGACTCGCGGTGATACTCTCCTTCGTTGGAGAGCACCGGATAGCAGAGCACCAGCCGGTCCGGGCGGCAGTCCTCACGCCCGGCTCCAAGGAAATCCTCCAGCTCCGGCCTCTCCCACAGCGTACCCATGCAGGCGGCCAGGTGCCCGCCTGCCGAAAAACCCATGGCGGTGATGTTGCCGGGATCCACTCCCCATTCGGCCGCGTGCTCCCGCACATAGCGCACGGTCCAGAGCCCCTCGCACAGGCTCTGCGGAAAGGTGGCCGGCATACAGCTATAGCTCACGGTGAAGGCCGCAAAGCCCCGGTCGACATATTTGCGCGCAGTGGGGGCCGCCTCATACTGTGATACCACCTTGTAGGCGCCCCCTGAGAAGATAACGACCGCAGGCCGCGGCAGCTCCCCGCCCTCGGGCAGATAGGCCGTGACCGTGGGGACAAAGTCCCCGGCTCCCGGCGTGCGCACCTCAATCGGTATGATCTGGTTGCGGATGGCTGACATATCCTCGCTGTATTCCCCCGCTTTTCAGGATTCCGATTCCTCGGTTGGCTTGAAATCGTTCTGAATGGCTTTGATCACGCGGTCCAGATCCTCGTTCATCTTGCTGATGTGCTGCCCGCGCAGCGAGGTGAAGGAGAAATTCTCCCGATTCTTGATCGTATCGATCAAAACGGTTCGCGCGCTGCCCGACATGACAATGCCGATGTCGATGACGCGGTTGCCGAAAATGACTTTGAGCATTTCGAGCGCATCCGGATCCTCCATTTGTCCTGCCCGCTGCTCGAGCGTGGTCTCGTAGTATGCCGGGGTGAGGGTGTCCACCGAGGCGGCGCTCATGGCTGAGAGCACCAGCGCAATCTCCTCGGCATCACTGTGGTTGACCAGAATCGAGGCGCCGGTGGCATTGCCTGCCTGGAAGGTGCTGACGTAGTTCTCCTGCTCCGACGAATATTTGGGGATGGGCAGAATGCCATAGGGAGATGTGGTCTCGGCAAACTGCGGGCCGATGATGGTGGAAAGGGTACAGAGCAGGTACAGCCCCGAATCCTGCTTGGCAAAAATATCGTAGTTCACACCCCATCCCACACCGATGTCGGGGTCGCCGAATACCTGAATCGAATCGTCGGCCATCCAGTTGTAAATATCCAGCATCACGTTGGTGAAGCTGGGGCGGGTGATGTTGTTCTCGGGGACGCCGTCCTGATCCTTGACAAAGGTAAACATGCCGGCCGACGCCAGAAACGCATAGGAGGCCTCGGCCTCGTTGATAATACCCCACATGCCGATATCCTCGTTGGCAACCAGACGCGCGTCGGAATACATTTTTTCAAGCGTCCAATCCCCGGCATACGCTGCTTCGTACAGGTCGCCCACTTCTCCATAATCGGCGGCAATGCTCTTGTTGAACACCGTGCACCAGGTGGCAAGATTGTCGACAATGTTCACATCCCCGCAGAGCGTATAATATCTGCCGAGCAGAGAGAGCGAATCGTTGGTATTCGCATCCCACCACGGGTCGTCGAGGCGGATGTTGTCGAGCGTGGCAAGATCCATGTAATAGCCGTTTGCAGCCATCGAGTTGATCTGGTGAATGATGGGCATGACAATGATGTCGTAATCCTCGGTATTTCCCATATACGCCGCGGTTGCCATTGCAAGATAGTTGTCGTCCATCACCTGCGCGAAGGTGCAGTGATACCGTTCCTCCACCCGCTTGTTGCGCTCGAATACCGCGCGGTTGATTTCGGTGCTGTTTGCGTCAACCGTGTTGCAGACCCAGTCGATCGGCCTCCAGAGCACCGTGCTTGCCTCATCCCGGGTCAGGACCTTGATGACGCGATCCTCCAGATCCGCGTCCGGCAGGTCGTCAAATGTCCGCTCCGGAGCCGTGGGATCGCTGCCGGTGTCCGCGGCGGACGTGTCGGTCACATCCGGCGATTGACTGTCCTCCCCCGGCGATTCTTCGCTGTGGCAGCCTGCAATCAGGGGCAGGAGCAGCAGCGCGGCGAGCAGTACAGCGAGCAGCTTTGCTTTCATATTTTTCTCCTTTCGTCTGTGGCTCCGGCGAACTCACCGGAGCGGTTGCTTATCAACTGTAAATGAATCGGGCATGGCAGGCGCCGGCTGTGTCCGGTGCCTGGCTCAACTCTTCCGCTGCGTCAGCGGAAGATGTGCCACTCGTCCATGCAGTCCTCCGGCAGTCCGGAGGTGGTGAGGAGATCCTCTCTGTCAAACAAAACCAAAATTGCCTCAGGTGCCTGATATGCATACGCCTGCTTCATTGCTTCTCTCCCCCTCTCATGCAAGGTAAGCCGTTGCCGCAGCATGGTAGGCATACAGTGCCCGGAGCAGCAGATCCGGTGCGCTGCTGTCGTTTGTGATCATATGCTTCAGATAAGTCATCGGAGCATAGGAAACCGTCAGCGTCTCTCCGTCCTTCTCCACGGTAAGGAGCTGCGGGTCATTCAGGCTCTGCGCGCAGAGGCCCTCGGTCTGCACATACAGAACGTCCCCCTGCCGCGTGCAGGCGCCGCCCGTGATGCTGTAAGCCTCCGGATTCGCGCCGGCATCCAGCTTCAGCCGGAACACAACGGCGGTTTTGGAATCGAGCACCAGCGTCGCGCCCTCGCAGGTCAGTCCGCTCACGCTTCCGTTCACGGACAGCTCTGCGCCGATCGCGCCGGCGTCGACCTCGGCCGGCGTATCCGCGCAGCCCGCGTTGGCCAGCGCGTCGGTACGGTAATCAAAATAGAGCTGCGCATATGCGCCGTAATTCAACAGCGCGCGAACCAGCGCCACGGTCTCTGTGCTGAACTGCCCGGCATTGGCAAGCACATAAGCGCCGTATTGCTGCACGCTGTAGGTCTCGCTGTAAAGCGTTTGTTCCCCCAGTCGCACGGTCAGTGTCAGCGCGTCGGTCATCTCCTTAGCGGCAACCGGAGCGGTAAACTGATACGCGCCGCTGACAATCTGCGAGCGTGCCCCGTCGGTAAAACCGGACGTGAGCAGCACCTCCTCGCCCCGTGTCACCGTGACCACGGCCTCCCCGCCCTGCAGATATGCCGGGCAGCGCAGGAAAAAGTTGACCCCCACCTCGCCCGACAGCGTGAGGCTGTGACCTGCCGATGAAATGTCGCTTTCCGGGTCGCTCACCGCAATGGACTTTACCTCGTCCGCACTGAGCGCGCGGTTGTAAATTCGGATGTCGTCAAAGGTCAGATTTCCACCCCAAGTAGAGGCTGCGGTATAGGTTCTTCTGCCGAACACCAGAGAAAGCGGATCGCTTTGCCCTTCGTCGCTGTCGTCCTGCACCCATGTCTGCGCCGCATCGGTTTTGGATACGGTGGTGGTGATCCATTCCCCATCACCCACCCGGAAACAGGTGGTCACGGAAAAGGTACCATCGGCATTCTTGTCATAGCTGATGGCAACTGTGGTCCACGTGTTGGCGGCAAAGCCGGTCATTCCGGTGGTATCGCACCAGTTCTCGCCCATTGTATGAGAATTGGTGGAGCCGAAGAGCTTGTTATTCTGATCAATGCCGACACGAAGCGCGCCGTTCTGCCCGGCCAGCTCAATCGAATCGGTCTTGTCGTCGTTGGCGAAATCCCCCTTGTCGGAGCGGAACACAATGAAGATGGTCCGGTCCTCGGCTGTGCGCAGCAGGTCAGCCGAATTCTCGACATACAGATAATGCTCGGAGCCGCCGTTTGCCCAATCCGGAACCGTCGCAGCTCCGTTCGCTGCCGACGCCGCGCCATATAACCGCATTGTGTCGGACGTGCTGCCGGCCGGCGCCTTGTCGGCCAGCGGGTTGTCACCCGAAAAGTCCCAATGGGCAATCAGGTACTCATCCAGCGTTCCGGTCTCGGCCGTTGCCGGAAGCACCGAAAGCATACCGAGCGCAACTCCCAGGGTGAGCAGCACACACAGAAACCGTTTCATTTGCTTTGTTCTCCTTTTCTGTTTTTATTTTTCGCGGGCCGCAGCCCGTGCGGACTGGGATGATGGCAGGAGCCTGCGTCAAAACCTGCAGGCCCCCGCCGTGGGAACAGGCAGAGCCGCCCGTTCCGGGTGCTTCGGGTCACTGGGAGACATACCCCGCGCCGACCGCACCGCCGGACTCGCCGTTTTCGCTGTTGCTGAGCCAGAAGGCATAAAACTTCCCTTCCTCCTCCATCGAAAAGCGGATCCGGAACTCGGTGCCGTTGAGGAAGCTCAGGTCGCGGCCGTTCTTCCATGTGATCATTTTTCTCGTGTCGTCGCCCCCCACCGCCACGCAGTCGGCCATTGAAAAGCCCTCCACCACGTTGCCATCGGCGTCGAGAATCTCCGCCCGGAAGCTGCCCTCGGGCGCGTCGATGTTGACAAACAGGTACTTTTTATCGTTGTTGACGGTCAGCGCTCTTGTGAGCAGCTCGCCCTTGCCCTCCATCGAGGCAAATCCGTCCCGGCGGATCACCGCCAGCCCGATCTGCTGGTTGCCGTGCCCGCACTTTTCGTTGCCCTTATAGCCGCTGAAGGCGCTGTAATAGATGTAAATTTCATCGTCGTGCACAATCAGCGCGCCGGGGGAGCAGAACACATAGCCCTTATCCCACGTCCCGTCGGTGCGGGAGGCGCTGATAAAGGGCGTGCGGTCGGGACGGTCAAAATAGAAACCGTCGCGGCTGTAGGAAGCGATGATTTCGGTGATTTTCGGGTTGCCGCTTTCCACCACAATGTTGTTTTCCGGCCCCCGCCAAATCTGCCATGCGCCGAACATGATGCTCTCATAAGCAATGGCATTGAAGTTGTACATCTGCGGGGCCACGCCGGAGGCCGGATCCACCGGATCGGCCGAATCGCACTTCAGCCAGAACACCGCCTGCTCCACCGTCCACTTCAGAAGCCCAAGGAAGGAATCGTGCTCGGCATAGTAGCGCACCCGCCCGGTTCTCACCTGCCCCTGATAATAGGTATCGGCATAGGTGCGCAGGCTGTTGACCCACTTGTGCGTAAAGGCATTGTAAAACGCGGTGGTCGCGTCGCCGCACACGCCGTCCGAGTAGCCGCCCACCTGCGTCCAATGGATGCCGTCCGCCGAGGTGTAGAGCGTGTGTGCATAGTTGTTCTCATCCTTGGAGTTGGCGGGGACCCAGCGGTCAACGCCATCGTTCAGGCTGTCCTCATGGTTGTTGAAGGACTGCATGAACAGCTTGTATTTTTCGGACGGATCGGCCTCATAATCGATAAACACCGAGCAGGTGCCGTTTTTGAGCACATTGTCAAACAGCACGTTGTTGCCGTCCACGGTGCAGTTGACACGGGTCCAGTGAATGCCGTCGTCGCTTTCGGCATAGCCAAGCCCCCAGTTGAAGGCGATGTCATACCACATCTTGTATTTCTGATCCTGCATATCATACCAGACGCCGCCGGCGCTCAGCCCCACGCCCCAGTCCCCGCGCAGCTCATCCGTGGTTGCCGGGGAAAGGATCGGATTGCCCTCGTACTTCTCCGCTGTGTGGTAAACCGTGTTCAGATCGGTGGATGCAATCAGAAAATTGTCCACAAAAAGCTGCCGACCGACCGTGATGTCGATGACCTCCGGGCGGTAGCCTCCCTCCTCTGCCGACAGCAGATAGGGCACGGTGACAACCTCGTCGGTCATGGGGTCCACGTCCTTCGGCGGCCAGTCCTCCGGGAGCCGGATGCCGTTGTAAAGCAGCCCCTCTCCGGCCTGATAATCGATGATGCCATAGTTTTCAATGTTCATTGGCGGTTTTTTCTCCTCGTCTTCTGGTGTTGTTGTGTTTTCGGCTTCGCCGCTCGTGCTGCCGGAGCTGTCCGCGGCGCCTGTGATGTCCGGGTCGGTTGGGCCGGGCGGATTCCGGCAGGATGCCGAAAAAAGTGTCAGAATGACCAACAGCGCCGCCGTGATGCGGCAAAGCCTGCGTTTGTGTGCCTTCATTTGCTTCTCCTTTTCGGTTTTCAGATTTTTTGTATGGCTTCGGATGTATTTTATCGGTTGACATTTTTGTCTGTGCGTGATACAATAAAAGCATCAGCCACAAGGAGGTACCGCCATGTCAGAAACAGCTTCCGCTTTGTTTGTGAACAGTGAGCCGATTTCGGTTCAGCGCTCGGATGTGGATCACAATGCCTATCACCGGCACAATTTCCTGGAAATTGCGTATATTTCCAAGGGGAGCGCCATTCACTACTTCAATCACACCACCGTAACGGTTCGGAAGGGCGATTATTTTGCGATTGATTATAACGAGGCGCACAGATTTTCTCACGACAGCACCAATACCGGCGGATTTGAGGTCATCAACATCCTGTTCAAGCCGGAGTTCATCGACGCGTCTCTCAAGGGCTGCCGCGGATTCCCCGATCTGGTTGCCCACGCCAGCATCAACTGTAGCTATTTCAACCTGCAGGCTCCGCCCACCGGCGTCATCTATCACGACGAAAGCGGAGAGGTTCTCACGCTGTTTCACAAAATGCTGCGGGAATATACACAGCAGGAGCCAAAATATTCCGAGCTGCTGCGCTGCTGCCTGATTGAGCTGATCATTCTGACACTGCGGAAAATCTACAAGAACGTGAACGACACGGTGATCACCGACCAGACCCTGAACCGCCTGCTGGAATACGTGGGACAGAATTTTATGCACAGCATCCGGCTCAAGGAAATCAGTGCTGAGCTGGGCTACACCCAGTCCTATCTGTCCTCACTGTTTACACAAACACTGGGCATTCCGTTCAGCAAATATCTGCAGAACATCCGATTGGCCCATGCCTGCGATCTGCTGATCAACACGCGGAAAAGCGTGGATGAAATCTCCGAGGCCTGCGGCTACAACGACGTCAAGTTTTTCCGCCGGTTGTTTAAGAACAAGCTGAAAATGTCCCCCTCCGAATTCCGGAAAACGTCGCGCAGGCAGCCGATTCTGTAGCGCTCTACGCCCCTATATTGTACCATTTCCGCCTTTGGAAAAACAACCTCCTATTTTGCGATATAAGGGGGATTATTGTTAGATATTCAGCTCAAAAATTTGGTTGAATTCGATTTTTATATAATTGTCATCATTCTATTTTTAAGCATTTTGCACAATCATTTGTGTCAAATTCACAAGAGCCGCCTGACCGAAAACCGGTCAGGCGGCTCTTGTACCGGAAGGATCTGTTTTTTGAGCCTCACGCAATGCACAGGAAATGCGACGCGCGGCTTTGCATTGCATACCAAAAGCCGGCCGTGCGGGTTCCGCATGGCCGGCTTTTGAGAATATGATAAATTACGCCGCATCAAAGGTGACGCTTTTCGCCCAGTTGACAAAATAGGGGCGGTACTCCTCATAATCCTTTTTCTCACAGGTGAATTGCAGCAGCCAGAAAGCATCCGGAGCCCGATACATCACGCTGTAATAACCAAACTCGACTCCATCCGCCGATGCGGTGCGCTCAAAGTAGGTCAGATTTTCCTCGGTTTTGATCTCCACATCAATGCCGTTTTTGGTCTTTACCCGCTCGACGTATTCCTCCAGCGTCAGCTCATCCCCGTTTTCCAGTAAGTCGAACGGTTCCTTGATCAAAAACAAAGCGCAGTCCTTTGACTGGTATCCGCCGGTGGCGCCCTCAACCCCCAAATTGCGGAAGGCATCGGTCAGAGTGATGGTCAATCCCTCGAGGGTAAAGTCCTTCGGATCCGCGGTTTTCGGATCGCTGAACATCCCGCACCCCGTAACCGTCACAACAAGCAGCAGGGACAGACAAAACAACAGCCATTTTTTCATTGCAGAAATCTCCTTTTTGTCTTAAAATCCTGTCAGGCTCCGAACAGGTACCATCATTATACCACGTCCGCCGGAAAAATACAACCATAATTTGTCGGTTATCTAATTTTGTATGAATTGCTGCATATTCCATCAAAATGCCGACGCTATCCGATCCCAATTCCTCCAAAGCGCTTGACAACCGCGTGCAAATATGGTATTATTTTTTACATCAACCGGGCACTGCCCGGCCAACGGAGGCCAATACCATGCAATTTTCCAGACTCGAACAACTGATTGACTCCATGCCGCAACGTGGAATTCCCACCTGCGATCTGGCGGTTACCATCGACGGGGAGCAGGTTTTCCGGCGTGCAGCCGGATTTTCCGACGAGCAGAAAACCAAGCCTGTTTCGCCCGATGATCTATACTGGATCTTTTCGGCCAGCAAGCTGATCACCTGTACTGCTGCCATGCAACTGATCGAACAGGGTAAGCTCTCGCTGGACGATCCGGTTTCACGCTACCTTCCCGCCTTTGGCGAGCTGACGGTTCGGAACCCCGATCAGACGATCTCGCCCTGCCGCACGCCCATGACCATTCTCCATCTGTTCACAATGACCGGCGGAATGACCTATGATTTGGATCATCCGGCAGTGCGGGAGGCAGCGGCTGTCCCCGGCGCAGGAACACTGGAGATTGTAAGCGCGATGGCACGGATGCCTCTGCGCTTTGAGCCCGGAACTCATTACCGTTACAGCCTCTGCCACGATGTACTGGGGGCGGTTGTGGAGGTTGTCAGCGGAATGCGCCTTTCCGACTACCTCAAGACGCATATTTTTGAACCGCTCGGCATGACCGACACCGGCTTTCACCCCACTCCGGAGCAAATCTCCCGCATCTGCGCATCGTACCGCTACGATTCCGGCACCGGGACCTCCCGCCTGATCCCATCGGACAACGAGGATCAGCTTACACCGCGTTATGATTCGGGCGGCGGCGGGTTGTTCAGCAGCGTGGACGACTACATGCGGTTTGTATCCGCGCTGGCCTGCGGAGGCACCTCCAAAAACGGCGTCCGTCTGCTCCGCCCCGAAAGCATTGCGCAGATGGAGGTCAATCGCCTCTGCCCTGCCGCACTGCGCGATTTTGTAACCACCCGGCTTTACGGATACGGTTGGGGACTGTGCGGCAGGGTGCATATGAATCCGGTTTACTCACTCTCGCTATCCCCGGTCGGGGAGTTCGGCTGGGACGGCGCGGCCGGTGCATTTGCTATGATTGACCGCAAAAACCGACTGGCACTCTATTTTGCCATGCACGTCCGTGGCTGCAACTATGCCTACCACGTGCTGCACCCACTGATCCGCAATCTGGTATACGAGGGGCTTGGGCTTTTGCCGGAATCGCCGATTGGATGAACGCGGTCATCGGCAAGCGGAAATACCGATCCGCGTTTGATTGAAACAACAAAAACGGGCTGTCGCTCATACACCCTTCTGTGTATCCGCGGCAGCCCGTTCCGGTGCTCTGCCTTGCAGCATGTCGGCGTCTTTCCCCTGTCAGGTTCAGGAACAACCTTCGACAATGCTCCCCATATATTCTGTCTGCTTTTGAAGCATTTCCACCAGAAATGCAGATAAGACAATTTCACACAATCGCGAGTCCCTGTCCTTCGGAGGGGTTCACCTTACCGTTCACCGTTTCAGGATCGCAATAGGTGGAAACCGTTAGCTTAAAAGCGGCCTTGATGGCCTCCGCATTGCCGTTTCTTTCATCGTCCGCTATCGCCTGCTTCAGCAGCACGAGCTTTTGTTCAATCTGCGACCGGCTCAACGGAGTATCCTTTTCGATGAAAATCATCTTGTTCGGCGTGGTGCTCATGGTCTCGGATTTCATCAGCAGCTCCTCATACAGCTTTTCGCCCGGGCGGAGGCCGACCTCCTTGATCTGTATATCCACCTCCGGCGTAAAGCCCGAGAGCTTGATCATATTTTTGGCGAGCTCATAGATCTGGACCGGGTTGCCCATATCCAGCACAAACAGCTCCCCTCTTTTTGCCATGGCGCCGGCCTGCATCACGAGCTGACTGGCCTCCGGTATGGTCATGAAATAGCGGATGATCCGTTTATCGGTGATTGTTACCGGGCCTCCGGCGGCAATCTGCTTTTTGAACAGCGGAATCACCGAGCCGTTGGAACCGAGCACATTTCCGAAGCGAACCGCAGCAAAGGAGGTTTTGCTGTCTGTCCGACACTGCACAATCATCTCGCACATCCGCTTCGAGGCCCCCATGATATTGGTGGGGTTCACGGCCTTGTCGGTAGAAATCAGGATAAATTTCCCGGCGCCGTATTTTTCCGCCATGTCAGCGGTGTTGTATGTACCCAGCACGTTGTTTTTGACTGCCTCGGAGCCGGAATCCTCCATCAGCGGCACATGCTTATGCGCGGCGGCATGGAATACAATATCCGGCCGGTAGGTGCGGAATACACAGTCCAACCGTTGTCTGTCGCGCACCGAGCCAATGACAACACTCAAATTCAGCTCGTCGCCGTACTGGCTCAAAAGCTCTTGCTGGATATCGTATGCATTATTCTCATAAATATCCAGAATAATGAGCTGTTTGGGCCTGCATTTGGCAATCTGCCGGCACAGCTCGCTGCCAATCGAGCCGCCCCCGCCGGTCACCAGCACCACTTGATTCCGGTAAAACTCCAGCGATTCCCAGTCGGTGATGGAGAGCGGCTTGCGGAACAGCAGATCCTCGATCTGAAATTCCCGCACGACACGGCGCTTTTCGCTGCCGTCGTCCATGCTCATTCCGTCGCGGATCGGGCTGTCGTAAATCTTCACCTGACAGCCGTAATTTTCATATTGGTGATATAATTTTTCCATTTCGTCACTGCTGAGTCTGGATATCGCGATGATGACATCGCTGATGTTCTGTGCCGCGATCAGATCGGGCACATCTTCCTCCGGGTAAACCTGCAGCCCCACAACGTTGCCGCGAATCTTGCTCCTATCGGTATCAATAAAGCAAACCGGCCGGTAGTGCGATTTGGGATTGGAGCGCAGCTCGTTTGCAAGGAAGGCGCCGAGCTGACCGGCCCCCACAATGGCCACCCGCACCTGGGCCGCGTGCGGCTCCGCCTGACAACAGCACTGCTTGCGCTTATACAGGAGCCGATAGCAATATCTGGCCGACTGCGCGGCAAGCGCACCGAGCGCCGCCACAGTGACGAAGAACCAGATGCCCGGGTAGATTCCAAACAACCGGGAGCACACCATGGCGGCAATGCCGCCGAACATATCCGCCAGAATCAGGCGGAAATAGGAGGATGTGCTGGTATACCGCCAAACGGTGGAATACACGCCAAGCAGAAGGCGAAACGCAAAGATCATCAACAGCAGGGTCGCTGAATTCGCCGCATACTGCAGCACATCATCCATGGGAATGCTGTACGACGCAAAACGGGATATGAAATAGTACAGGATATCAATGACGCAGAAACAAATGACATCAAAGCCGATGAGAAGCACATTTTTCAAACTGATTTTCATGATCTTCTCCCCTCGTTGCACGGTCATTCAGCATGACGAGCCGTATCAGCGGTTCGCATACATCTTCTCGTAATAGTTACGATATTCGCCCGACAGGATGGTCTCCCACCACTCCCTGTGCGAAAGATACCATTGGATGGTTTTGTCAATTCCGTCTGCAAATTTGGTTTCCGGAAGCCAGCCAAGCTCGTTGTGAATTTTGGTAGGGTCGATGGCATAGCGCATATCATGCCCCTTGCGGTCGGCAACAAAGCGGATCAGCGATTCTGGCTTGCCGAGCTTTTTGCAGATGAGCCTGACAATATCGATATTTGCCATCTCGTTGTGTCCGCCCACGTTGTAAACCTCGCCGACCTTTCCCCGGCGGACAATCAGATCGATGGCCTTGCAGTGATCCTCCACATACAGCCAGTCCCGCACGTTCTCCCCCTTGCCGTATACCGGCAGGGGCTTGTCGTTCAGGGCGTTGGCAATCATCAGGGGGATCAGCTTTTCCGGAAAATGATAGGGACCGTAGTTGTTGGAGCAGCGGCTGATGGTAACCGGCAGGCCGTAGGTCCGGTGATATGCCAGCACCAGCAGATCGGCGCTCGCCTTGGAGGCACTGTACGGGCTGCTCGTGTGAATCGGGGTCTCTTCGGTGAAAAACAGATCGGGACGGTCCAGCGGCAGGTCTCCGTAAACCTCGTCGGTGGAAACCTGGTGATAGCGCTCAATGCCATACTTCCGGCAGGCGTCCATCATCACCTGTGTGCCCAGAATATTGGTCTGGAGGAACACCTCCGGGTTTTCAATCGACCGGTCCACATGGCTCTCGGCCGCAAAGTTGACGACAATGTCCGGCTTCTCCTCCTCGAAAATCCGGTAAATTCCCTCCCGGTCGCAGATGTTGGTTTTGCAGAAACGGAAGTTCGGATGCTTCAGCGCTTCCTCAAGCGTGGAGAGATTGCCGGCATAGGTCAGGCAGTCCACGCAGACAATGCGATCCTCGGGGTGCGCACTCAGCTCATGATACACAAAATTGGAGCCGATGAAGCCGGCGCCTCCGGTCACAAGAATGGTCTTTTTCATCATCCGTTTTCCTCCCATGTCAAAGCAGAGCGACAAGATCCCGCAGCCCGGGATGCTTCCGGTCTTTTTCGCTCAGAATCACATTGCTTACATCTCCCCAGTCGATTCCGATATCGGGGTCGTTCCACATCAGACCTCCCTCGTCGCCGGGATGGTAAAAATCGGTTACCTTATAGCAGAACTCGGCGGTTTCGGAGCGCACAAGAAAGCCATGCGCAAAGCCCTCTGGAATATAAAACTGCTTCTTGTTCTCGGCGCTCAGCTCAATGCCGTACCATTTGCCAAAGGTCCGCGACCCGCGGCGCAAATCCACCGCCACGTCAAACACCACGCCGGAGAGCACACGCACCAGCTTGCCCTGCGGATGCTGCTTCTGATAATGCAGTCCGCGCAGAACGCCCTTGCGCGACATGGATTGATTGTCCTGCACAAACACCATGTCCAATCCTGCCTCGTGCATATCCCGCTGATTGTAGGTCTCCATAAAATATCCGCGCTCATCGCCATGCACTGCCGGCTCAATCACACAAAGCCCCTCAATTTCCAACCGGGTTACCTGAATCTGTCCCATTATGCTTTTCCATTCTCCAATTCTTTGAGATATCTTGTCAGCGCGTCCCTCCAATCGGGCAGAGGAACAAAGCCGTTTTCGGTCAGTTTATGCTTGTCCAGCCTGCTGTTAAAGGGGCGTTTTGCCTTGGACATCCCGTACTCGGCGGTTGTGACCGGAACGACCTTGGTGGACATGCCGGCCTGACGGAAAATTTCGGCTGCAAAGTCTGCCCACGAGATATAACCGCCCTCGTTGGTGGCGTGATAATAGCCGTAGCGGTCGGTGACAATCATATCGGCCAGCAGGCGTGCCAAGTCCTTCGTGTAGGTGGGAGTTCCGATCTGATCCTTCACCACGCGCAGACTCTCGTGCGTTTGTCCCAGCCGCAGCATGGTTTTGATAAAGTTGCCCCCGTTCAGGCCGAACACCCATGCAATGCGAACAATAAAATAACGGTTCAGCAGTCCGCTGACCGCCAGCTCGCCCTCGAGCTTGGTTTGCCCGTAAACGTTCAGCGGCGCATAATTCCGGCAGTCCGGCTCCCATGGCTGGCTTCCCTCTCCGCTGAACACATAATCGGTGGAGATATACATCATTTTGCAGTCCAGCTCCCGGCACACACGAGCAATGTTTTCGGTGCCAACCGCGTTGACACGGCGCACGGTCTCCCGGTTTTCCGGCTCCTCGGCCGCATCAACCGCGGTCCATGCGGCGCAGTGAATCACCGCATCCGGATGCACCTCCTGCAAAACACGTGCGACCGCCTCCGCGTCGGTGATGTCCATCTCCTCCACGTCCACACCCACGGCGTCATCTCCGCGCCCGGTCAGCTCCCGTATCAGGTCGCTTCCCAGCTGCCCTTTAGCGCCGGTTACCAATATCCGCATCCTTGTTCCCTCCGTTCATGAATTGCTGTTTGCCGGTTGGATGGGATGGTGAAATCGGTTCATCTCCGGCCAGATGATTGTGCAGTATATACAAATATAAAATATTTTCAGCGGCCGATTTTTACATGCAATCTTCCGCAATTTTGAGAAAAACACTTTGTGATGCAATACGTTGCATCTTTTATGTTTTTTCAATATCATATCACAAATCAAGGGATTTGTCAATTGTTTTTACGTGATTTCCAGAAATGTTAAGCCAAAACTGCGAAAAAAATCGATCGCACGGAATCTTTCAGAATGCAAATTCTGTCGAATCCTCTTAATATTAAATTTAAGTTGCATTGCACATCGCCGCAGCTCCACATCGGCCAATGACCATAGTATTCCACCGTTGCCAGAGATTGATACACACCGATTCACAATACACATAGTACAGTCAAACGCTCTTCTGAGGTTCCAGAAAATGAACACAATTTCCCGATCCTCTCATCCCATGTGTTTTTCAGAATTCACGCACCCTCTCGCGGTGATTCTCCTCAATCCGCTGCACCATGGTCAGCCTGGTGCTCCGGCGGCCGAGCTGCTCGGTGAAGCTGGCGGTATAAGCGATGAAAATCAGGTAGATATACGGCATCCCGAGATTGGTTTCCAGCAAGGAGTTGATGATCAGCGGGCGGAGCTGATCGATAAAGCCGAAGCCGGCACTGCGCACACCGCCGAGCAGCAGCCCCGCCTCCCATCCGAACTGCACCAGAATGCCGATGGCAAGCAGCCACGGGAGCTGCACCCGGCGGCAGCGCTGCTTTTGCAGCAGGTTGTATCCGATCAGGCCGAGATAACCGACAAACAGGATCAGCGCCATATAGCCATGGTATTCGCCGGTGGTGCGCTGAATGGTGATCTGCCCGGTGTCTCCGCCAAAGGTGTTCGCGAGCATCGGGCAGCAGAACCACCACAGCAGGATCAGCAGGGACCACTCAAACAGATGCCGGTCCTTGGAGAGCCACAGCCAGATCCAGACGAAATTGGTAAATCCATAGCTCATCGACATCCACAGCAGAACCCAGAACAGTGAACCGCCTTCGATGCTGCGGGAATGGCACACGAGATGAAAAATGCCGTAATCGACCAGCATATACAGCACGCCCGCCAACAGCCCGACAATGACCGTGGCATATTTTTTGCGGTAAATCAGCAGCGCTGCGAGCACCGCCAGAAAGGCGAGATCCAGCCAGATGTACATCGGCGAAAACTGTCGTTTTGCAATCAACTCTGTCATAAGCAACCTTCCGTGTTTCATTTGCCCCATTGTATTTGGGATTTTTTCTTTATCATAACACAGTTTGCGTCAAAAATCAATGCTTTTGCAAAAAAAGCGGCAAAGCTGCGGCAAGCTGGAACAATTGCGCATGCGGGAGCCTCGGAGGCAGACAAAATTTTCTCAAATTCCTGCAATTTTTTTCAAAAAGCTATTGACAAGCCAAACAAAATTTGATATAATATCAAAGTCGAGCGGCTGCTGGTATGGCTCAGTCGGTAGAGCACGTCATTGGTAATGACGAGGTCATCAGTTCGATTCTGATTACCAGCTCCATCCCTCCTCGGAAATATCCGGGGAGGTTTTTTGTTTTTGTTGATGTATATATCTGATCATGCGTCTGCGGCCTGCACCAATCCTTGGTGCAGGCCGCAGACCTGTTATCACATCGGCATCCGGACGCCGTACACAAGTCTGTATCGGGGCACAGGCCGTTGCCCTGCTCACGCCTTCATCAGATTGACCAGCACACGCACCATGGCCTCCATCGACTCCACCGGAATGAACTCGTGAATGCCGTGAAAATTGGCGCCGCCGGTGCAGAGATTCGGACAGGGCAGCCCCATGTAGGAGAGTCTGGCGCCGTCGGTTCCTCCGCGGATCGGAACCACGACCGGCTCCACCCCCGCCTGCCGCATGGCGGCCTTGGCGTTTTCAATCAGCTCCATGTGCGGAAGGATTTTCTCCTTCATGTTGTAATAGCTGTCCCTGATCTCCAGAACAAAACAGCCGTCTCCCCAAATACGGTTTTCAAAAGCGGTCAGACCCGCCAGAAACGCCTTGCGCGCCTCAAAGGATGCACGGTCGTGATCCCGGATCAGCATCGAAGCCGTGGCCAGACTCTCGTTCCCCTCTATTCCGTGCACATGGTAAAAGCCCTCGTAGCCCTCGGTATGCGCCGGCGTTTCTGCCGCAGGGAGTCTCGAAATCCACTCATTTGCCATCAGAACGGCGTTTTTCATACGGTTCTTGGCGCTGCCCGGATGGATATTAACCCCATGAACCGTCAGGGTTGCAGAGGCGGCGTTGAAATTTTCGTATTCGATCTCTCCCAGCTCACCTCCGTCCACCGTATACGCCGCATCCGCGCCGAAGGCCTTTACGTCAAAGCGGTCGGTTCCGCAGCCGATCTCCTCATCCGGCGTAAAGCCGACGGCCAGCCTGCCGTGAGGCAGCTCGGGGTGTTCGGCCAGATAGGCGCAGGCCGAGAGAATTTCGGCAATGCCGGCCTTGTCGTCGGCCCCCAGCAGCGTGCTGCCATCGGTGACAATGAGCCGCTGCCCGACATAGCGCGAAAGGCTCGGAAACGCCTCTGCCGAAATCACCGCCCCGTTTGCCAGCCGGATATCCCCGCCTTCATACGTCACCGTCTGCGGCCTGACACCGGCTCCGCTGACATCCGGGGAGGTATCCATATGTGCGAGAAAGCCCAGCACCGGCCGGTTTTCATATCCCGGTGTGGCGGGCAGCCAGCCGAACACATAGCCGTTTTCGTCCATCCGCACATCCGCAAGCCCCAGTGCCTTCATCTCCTCCGCCAGAGCCTGCCCCAGCACCCGCTGCCCCGGCGTGCTCGGGAAGCACTCCGCATGCTCATCCGAACGGGTATCATAGGAAACGTATTTCAAAAAGCGCTCTGTCACATCCATCTCTGCTCCTCCGTTCAGAACGCCCATGTGCCGTTCTCAAAGACCGGCACCCGGCTGCCATCCCGCGTGACGCCGGTGATGGACAGATCCCTTGTACCAATCATGAAATCGACGTGAATCATGGATTCGTTGATTCCCTTCTCATAGCACTCCTGCAGGGTGTATTGCTCAAAATTCCGCAGGACATTGGTAAAGCCGTGCCCCAGTGCCAGATGGCAGGCGGCGTTTTCATCGAACAGGGTGTTGTAAAACAGCACGCCGGACTGGTTGACCGGGCTTTCAAATGGCACCAGCGCACACTCGCCGAGATATGCCGCGCCCTCGTCCATTGCAAGCATCTCCCGCAGCAGCGCCTCCCCCTTTTCGGCATGCACCTCCACGGCCCGGCCGTTCTCAAAGCGCACAGAGAAGTTTTCGATCAGCTCCCCGCGATAGGAAAGCGGCTTGGAGGAATACACAATCCCCTCGGCGGCCCCCTTTTGCGGAGAGGTGAAGACCTCCTCGGTGGGGATGTTCGGATTGAAGAACACATCCCTCCCCAGCACCTGCTCGCAGCCTCCCATGAACAGTGCGTCCGAAATCAGCCCAACCCGCAGATCGGTTCCGTTGGAGGAGCGGTATTCGAGAGACGCCAGCTGCAAGCCGTTCAGGTGCGCACAGCGCGCCGCCAGATCGCGGTTGTGCGCCTCCCACGCCTCCACCGGGTCGTTCCCCTCACTGACGCGGGAGGTATACAGAATCTTCTCCCACAGCTTTTCCACCGCGCGTGCGCGGCTCTCACCCGGAAAGACCTTTTTGGCCCATGCCGCCCCCGGAACCGCGGCAATGCACCACTGGTATTTGTTTTCCATCGCATCGCGGTAGGGCTTGATGACCTTGTAGCGCGCCTGTGACGCTTTGGTATTTTTGGTCTGATTGATCCCCCGCAGCCCGTCCGGATCGTCGGATTCGAGATAAATCCGAACCGGGAGCTGATCCACCTGATACTCCAGCCGGGCAAGCTCCCACGGCGGGACCTGGGAGAGTGTGGCGAGCGAGCAGGCCTTCAGATGGAGCTTGGAGAGGGGCTGATATTCCCAGTCCACCGTCACCCGGCGGGCGCCGCACCGGTAGCACTCCTCTGCAACCATCCGTACAAACTCGGGCTGCTCTACCGAGGCCCGAATCATCACATCCTGCCCCTTCTGCACCTTGCCCCCCTCTGCGGCAATCAGGCGCGCATATTGTTTCAGAATCGTTTTTTTCATGGCAAATCCTTTCCTGCGTATGTCGTTGTCCTATTTATTATACTGCGCACTGCAGGATTTGTCAATTCATCTTTTTCAGATCCTGCCGAAAAAACCGCACATTCATCCGATTGTCCCAAAAATCGCCGAATCCGGCTGAAATACCTGCCATCGTCTGCCGCCATCCCTGCCGGGCGAACCACAGCGCCCCCACAGAATGACTGTCGTCTGTTCTGTGGGGGCGCTGTGGTTCCCATGCTTGTTCACAACTCAAATTTTCAGTTGTGGTGCCTATGCCAAAATATCGGCAAAATTCGGCTCAATATGCCACGTCCGCCGCGATGGCGCAGAGGTTCCGGATTTCCTCCCTCCGCTTTTCGCACAGGGCCTGCATGTCCTTTAGCTGTTCGGGGGTAAATGCATCCAGATCTCCGTGCTTGAGCTTGTTTTTATACATCCGGTCGGCAATCAGCGCAAAGGCAATATCCATCGGCACCACCTTGCCGTCCAGCTCGCACATCACCAGATTGCTCTTGCCCTCCACCAGCAGCTCCACCGCTTTGGCGCCCATTTCAGAGGCAGTGACACGGTCGCGCGCCGTTGGAATGCCGCCCCGCACAACATGCGCCAAGCGGGCAAATTTGGTCTCTACACCGGTCTCGGCCTGAATCTTTTCGGCCAGCGTTTCGGAATACGGGGTGCCGTCCGCATTGCGCATCCCCTCGGAAACCACCACAATCATGCTTCTCTTTCCCTTTTCGCGCAGGGTGCGAATCTTTTCGAGGCAACCGGCTTCGTCAAACGGAACCTCGGGAATTGCCACCGCAACCGCACCCGAGGCGATGGCGGCATACAGAGCGATCTGCCCGCAATCCCTGCCCATTACCTCCACAACATTGAGCCGCGCGTGCGACTCGCAGGTGTTGCGCAGGCAGTCGATCATCTGCACGGTGGTGTTGATGGCAGTATCCAGACCGATGGTGTAATCCGAGGCGGTGATGTCGTTGTCAATGGTTCCGGGCAAGCCAATGGAAGGAAAGCCGCGGAAGGTCATGTCGGTGGCGCCGCGAAAAGTTCCGTCCCCGCCGATGCAAACCAGCGCGTCAATGTGGTTTTTGCGGCAGGCCTCCACCGCAGTCGCCATCCCCTCCTCTGTTTTGAACTCGGGGCAGCGGCTGGAATAGAGGAGGGTTCCGCTGCTTCCCACCACCGTGTTCACCTCTTTCATGGTCAGGGGCTTCAGATTCCCGTCGATCAGGCCGGCATAACCGCCGACAATTCCGACCACTTCAATTCCCATGGAGTGCGCCTTATTGACCACCGCCTTGATGCAGGCATTCATTCCCGGCGCATCTCCGCCCGACGTCAGAACGCCAATTTTCCTAAATTTTGCCATTTTTAAAGCCTTCCTATTGTTTTCAAAATCTGATGAGTACTATTGTAATATATTTTATCCGAAAAATCAAGATGTATCGAAAAATTTCGTTCCAAATTTTGAAAATTCATTGCCGGATGCCGGTTCGCAGTCCGGCCGGAACACACCGCCGGCCTGCCGCTCTTATCGATAGGAACGCAGCGTTTCATTGTAGCTTCTGACAATCTCGCGCAGAATGTCAAAATGCGTGAAATCCACGTGATAGGCGATATTGATTTCCCGCATCATACTCAGATTTTCCACAGGGAGCGCCACGATTTTCCCCTTTTTCAGCTCATCCAGACATACGCTTTTGGCAAGAATGGACACGCCGAAATCCCGCCGGATCAGATCCTTGATGGTTGCCATGTTGTCCACCTCGAGGATGACATTGAAATCGTTGATGCTCATATTGTTGCTCTCCAGATGCGCGACAAACAGGTTCCGGGTGCCGGAATCCGGCAGGCGAAGGATCATACGCTCCTTTTTCAGCTCATTCAGCGTGACCATGCTCTTTTTGGCAAAGGGATGCCCCGGGGAGACCGCCAGCACCAGATAATCGGTATCCAGCAGCAGATAGCGGATTTTGGGATCGGAAATTCTCCCCTCCACAATGGCAAGATCGATCTCGTAGGTCTTGAGCATGGTATAAAGATTACTTATAATATTTGTAATCATTTTTATATTAATATTGGGATTTTGGGAACAATATTTAGCAAGCGCCTCGGCAATCGGATTGCTCTCCGCCGTGTGTGTCACGCCCACGGTCAGGTGTGTCAGCATCCGTTTGCTGTCGCTCAACCCCTGCCGGAGGCTGTGATAAAGTCCGACCATTTTTTTGGCGCATTGTATCACCTCTTCCCCTTGTTTTGTGACCACCAGCTTGCCGGTATTCCGCTCAAACAGCCGGACATTCAGCTCATCCTCCAATGCCTTGATGTGCTGGCTGACCGCCGGCTGCGTGATACACAACTGTTTGGCCGCCGCAACAAAGCTGCCGCACTCATAAACCTTCAGCAGGGTATACACCTTTGTATCTACCATCTCGTCACCTCATTATATTTTTTTATAGGGATACATCAAAATATAATTTGACATTATGCGCTTGATGATTATAATTATACTATATTCGCGGATAAAAAGCAAGGGGGAAAACGAGAATGCCGGAATATCATCAATCATTTTTTCTATATTCCGCCAGTCTGCCGATGCAGGCGGCATTGAGGATGTATACCCCGCGCGCCACGGAAATGCCGGCAGCCCCCACCTCTCCCGCCCCAAAAGACACCTCACAGGGCAAAGCAAGTCCATCGCAACGGGAGCAGGCGCCGCCGGAACCGGAACAAATGCAGCAGGCGCAAGCATCCGCCGATTCGGCTGATTCTTCGCCTGACGAAAGAGTGACCACGCCAGAGAGGGAGCATAAGCCATGACAGAACGCATCCGATATGATCAACGATACCTTTCCCTGCCCGAGGTTTACCGGCTGGGGAGCTTTTCCGCCGCGGGCACATGTCTTGCATTAACCCCCTCCGCAGTGGCACAGCAGATTCATTCCATTGAACGGGAGCTGAATATCACGCTGTTCCGCAAAGGCGACAGAAGGCTGGTTCCCACGCCGGAATGTGAAACCGTCATCAAATATATCAAGCAGATTCAGTCGCTGTGCCGGCGCATGGAGGAAGAAATTGACCGCTCCCGTCAACGGCTCCGGCACCTGGTTGTGGGCGTTACCCCCAGCGCCGAGAGCTTTGCGCTCTCCACGGTTCTGACGAGATATGCCGAGCGCTCCCCCGCCCTCCAGATCACGGTGAATACCGGACCGGCAGCCGAACTTTGCACCATGCTCAAAAGCCTTGCCATTGATCTGGCGGTGGCGGAAGGGGATTGCCCCTGTGAGGACTGCAACAGCATTCTGCTGGATACCGATTTTCTGACCGTAGCGGTCCCTCCGGACAGCAGCTACGCGAAAAAAGGCATGATCACCGTGAAGGAATTGCAGAAGGAGCCTTTGATTCTCAAGCCGCCCGGCTCCGGCACACGCTGCCTGCTTGAAGCAAAGCTGAAAAGCGCCGGGCTGTCAATGGAGCAATTCCACGTGATGATGGAGGTTGACAGCATTGCCACCATTCAAAAGCTGGTGGCAAGCCGTTACGGGCTATCGGTGCTCTCCAGCAAGGCCTGCAGGAAAGCGGCCGCGGCGGGCAAAATCTGCACTGTGCCGCTGGATGGGATGAACATGGTGCGCAAAATTCAACTGCTTTACCGCAAGGATTTCCATCAGGAGACTCTACTCCGGGACATTCAGCAGTGCTATGCGGAAATCATGCGGGAATCACCGGAAGGTCAGGCAGAAATCAAAGAAACAGAACATGGAGGATTACATACACATGAAAACCAATGAAAAGGAGCTGTTTGAAAACAGCCCTGTATTCAACGCCATCGTCCGTCTGGCGTTTCCCTCTGTCATCGGACAGATCATTTTGGTCGTATACAATATGGCCGATACCTTTTTTGTGGGGCTGACCGGCAGCGACGCCATGATTGCCGCCGTAACGGTTTGTATGCCGGCGTTTATGTTTTTATCGGCGATCTCCAATCTGTTCGGTATCGGAGGTGCCAGCGTTATCTCCCGCGCGATGGGGCAGCAGGACCGCAAACGGGCACGTCTGGCCTCCGGCTTTGCCTTTTGGGGATGTCTTGCGGTAACTCTGGTATATTCGATTGGCGCCTGGCTACTGCTGGATCCCTTTGTCAATCTGCTGGGCGGCGCCAACCCGGAGGTTCACCGGAGCGCATGTGCCTATATGATGGTCACCGTGGTAATCGGCGGGGCCGCGACTTCACTGAACACCCTGCTCTCGCATCTGGTTCGGGCGGAAGGGCGCTCGATGCAGGCCAGCATTGGCATTGCGGTCGGCGGGCTGTTGAACATCGCGCTGGATCCTCTGTTCATGTTTGTCATTCTCCCGTCCGGGCAGGAGGTGCTCGGCGCCGCCATTGCCACCATGCTTTCCAACGTGTGCGCGCTGGGGTACTTCGGGGTCATTCTTCTGCGCAGCCGTGGGCAACTGGTGATCCGTCTGCGTCCCGGCAAAGAGATGTTCCGCGCGCGCATCCCACGGGACGTCATTCTGACCGGCATTCCCGCCTGCCTGATGACGCTGTGTGAAAACATCTCCTATACGGTGCTCGACAACCTGATGTCAGCCGCCGGAACCGCCATGCAGGCCGGCATCGGAGTTGCCAAAAAGGTGAATATGCTGGCGCACTGCATTGTCAGAGGCATGGCCCAGGGCGTGCTGCCGCTCATCGGCTACAATTATGCCGCCGGAAACAAAAAACGTATGCGTCACACCGTTTATCTCTCTGCCGGGATGTCGGTTGCCGTTTCCTGTGTCTGCATGGCGGCTTGCCTGTTGTTCAGCAAAGAGCTGATCGGGCTGTTCATTCAGAGCGGTTCGGCCTCGCATGACTATGGAGAGACCTTCCTGCGGATTCTGTGCGTCGGCGCTCCCTTTTCGGCCTGCGCGTATATGGTGATCTCCTTTTTCCAAGCGACCGGACAGAGCTTCAAATCCCTCATTCTCGCGCTGCTGCGGAAGGGACTGCTGGACATTCCGCTGATGTTTGCGCTGAATGCCGTCTTCCCGATTTACGGGATTGTGTGTGCCACCCCGATTGCCGACGTCCTCTGCTGCCTTGCCGCAATCACGCTGTTCTGCCTGTTCATCCGAAAGCACAGTGCCGGAACGGCTGACAGCCTTGCCGGCTGCGGTCTCTCGGATGCCGCAGCTCTGCCCGGGGACCAGAACGCACTGCGCCCGGCAGCCGGCCTGATCAAGGAGCATCGGCAAACCTGACTGCCGCTCAAAAGCACATACTGTCCATCTCTCATCTGATCAAAGAAGCGAATAAGCGCCCGGCAGCCGCAAAACGGCTGCCGGGCGCTTTCATCGAATTTTTTACTCCTCGATATTGGGGTCGGACTCGTCAACGATAAAGTCCTTGATCAGACGGTAGATTTCGGTTTCCGACTCGCAGAAAACCTGATCCCACTCCATGGTATACATGGCGCCAAGCAGGGATTTGCCGCTGACCGTGAAATTCTCACCGTCGCTGAGCATAATCTTTCCGGGGTACTTGGTGGCGATCTTGACAAACTTGTTGACATCCGACATGGTGTCCAGGCGAATTCTGTACTTCATGTTGCAACTTCCTTTCTTTTGTGTATGTTTATGTTGATTTGGGATTGGTTATGTTTTGGTTTGCTTTTTTCTGCGATTGCCCGAAAAGAGCTTTCGCAGAATCGGAGACAAAAACGCAGGCGCCTTCCATACGATCATTTTCATCGGACCTTCCCTCCCGTGTCAGAAGATTTGCATTCCCCTGCTACATCATATGCAGCCGGTCAGCGATCTGTTCCGGTTGGGGGCAAAAATCCGCTCTTGCGCAGCTTGCGGATGGCAGCGCGCAGAACCGTTTTGTCGTTCTCATGTGTCAGCACGGACTCGGCCTGCTCCAGCGGCACCCATTCCACCTGCGCGATTTCTCCCTCACGCGGAGAAATATTCTCCTGTGTGGTTTCGGTCAGAAAATAAACAACCTCCTTGTGTACACCCGGCATGGGACTGTAGTGTACCGTTCTGCGAAAATCCGAAAACACGCGGATCTGCACCGAGGTTTCCTCAAACACCTCCCGGATCGCGGTCATATATTCGGTTTCTCCCTTCTCCATATGTCCCTTCGGAAAGGAGCGATGCCCGCCGTGCTTGTGGCGGATCATCAGAATATACGGCTTCCCGTCCTCCGCACTCCTGCGCAGAACAAGGGCACCGCAGGATTTTTCATGATGCATGATATCAGTCCTTTCGGTTTTCGTCCCTGGGGGAGGCGCGGGCACGCCGCGCCCTCTCCCGGCCGGAGGGTCATTCCGGCTGAATCTGCTCCATTACAAAGGCCTCGAGCACGTCGCCGACCTTGATGTCGTTGAACTTTTCCAGTCCCACGCCGCACTCATAGCCGCTGTTGACCTCTCTGACATCGTCCTTAAAGCGCCGCAGCGAGGAAATGCGATCCTCAAAGATGACCACACTGTCACGCAGCACGCGGATCTGGGACTGCCGTGTGATTTTGCCGTCCTGCACGTAGCAGCCCGCGATGGTTCCCACATTGGGCACATGAATGGTCTGGCGCACCTCGGCGTGTCCCAGCAGGTCCTCCCGGAACTTGGGAGCCAGCATTCCCTTCATGGCCGCCTGAATCTCCTCAATGCACTCGTAAATGACGCGGTAGGTGCGGATTTCCACATTCTGCCGCTCGGCCGAATCCAGCGCCGCCTTATCCGGGCGCACGTTGAAGCCGACGATGATGGCGTCCGAAGCCGCCGCAAAGGTGACGTCTCCCTCGGTGATGCCGCCGGCTGCCGCATGGATGATGCGCACCTTGACCTCATCGTTCGAGAGCTTCTCGAGCGACTGCTTGACTGCCTCCACCGATCCGCCGACATCGGCCTTGACAATGATATTGAGGTTCTTGACCCCGTCCGAAATCTGAGCGAACAGATCGTTGAGGCTGGCTCTGGCGTTGGCGCGGAAGTTTTCCTCCTTTGCCTTATCCCGGCGCTGATCGGCCAGTGTTCTGGCCATTCTCTCGTCCTCAACCGCCTGGAATTCATCTCCCGTGGAGGGAACCTCGGCAAGCCCCGTAATTTCCACCGGCACCGAGGGGCCGGCATCCTTCAGGCGCCTGCCCTGATCGTCGGTCATTGAGCGCACATGTCCCACTGCGGCTCCCGCGATGATGATGTCGCCGTTGTGCAGCGTTCCGTTCTGCACCAGAACGGTGGCAACCGGCCCGCGTCCCTTATCCAGCTTTGCCTCGATGACAATTCCCTTGGCGCGGCGGTTCGGGTTGGCCTTCAGCTCCTTCATATCCGCCACCAGCAGCACGCTCTCGAGCAGATCGTCGATTCCCTCTCCGTTCAGTGCCGAAACCGGAACGCAGATCACATCTCCGCCCCACTCCTCGGGCACCAGATCGTATTTGGTCAGCTCCTGCTTGATATTGTCGGGGTTTGCGCCCGGCTTATCCATTTTGTTGATGGCAACCACAATGTCAATTCCTGCCGCCTTTGCATGGTTGATGGCCTCAACCGTCTGGGGCATCACACCGTCATCGGCCGCCACCACCAGAATGGCGATGTCGGTCGCCATCGCGCCTCTCGCGCGCATGGCGGTAAAGGCCTCGTGGCCCGGCGTGTCGAGGAAGGTAATGTCCCGTCCCTTGACCTTGACGCGGTATGCGCCAATGTGCTGGGTGATGCCGCCGGCCTCGCCCGCGGTGACATTGGTATGGCGGATGGCGTCCAGAATCGAGGTTTTGCCGTGGTCGACGTGCCCCATTACGCAGACGACCGGCGCCCGTTCCACCAACTGCTCGGCGGTATCCTCGGCCTCGTCAAACAGGCGGTCCTCAATGCTCACCACCACCTCATGCGACGGGGTCACGCCGAACTCCTCGGCCACCAGCGCAGCATAGTCATATTCGATGATCTGATTGACCGTGACCATCATGCCCATGGTAATCAGCTTTTTGACCACCTCCGCGGCAGTCACCTTGAGGCGGGAAGCCAACTGGCCGACCGAAATTTCATCGGGAAGCTCCACGCTGGTGGGGCGCTTGACCACAGGCGCCTGCATGGCCCCGGACTGACGGCCCTTTTTGCCGCCTCTTCCGGCCTGCCCTCTGCCGCCGCTCTGCTGCCCCGCCGGCTTTTTGAGCCGCTGGTTTCCGCCGCGCAGGTTGTTCACGCGGTCGGAGGTAAAGCTCTCGAGGCGCTCGTCATATTTGGAAAGATCGACTGCGCCGGAGCCCTTGGTATCCACCACGCGCGGCCCCTTGAGTGTGCCGTCCGGGTTGACGTTTGTGCTGGCGCCGCGCACGATCGGCTGCGCCTTGAAGGTTTCGCGCGGGGCACTCGGAATGTAGTCCCCCTTATCGCGGTCAAAGCGCTGTCCGCCCCGGTTCTGACCGGAACGGCTCTGACTGCCGCCCTGCTGGCGGCCGCCTCCAAAGCCGGGACCACCGGTGCGGGAGCCGTTCTGCGGACGGTTCCCAAAGCCCCCCTGTCCCTGCGCGCCGCCGGACGCGCGGGAGCCGTAAGCACCCGAACCTGCTGCGGCTGCACCGGCCGACGGACGCGCTCCGGCCCCCGGAGCGCCGCTCCCCGGCTGACGCATCGCGGCTCCTGCCTGCGGACGGGACGGATAGCCCCCTGGCTGACTGCCGGCAGTACCGGGGCGGGCGGCTCCGCTCTGCGGATGGGCTTGGCCGGGCTGGCGTGTTCCCGCGCCGGCGCCGGCCGCGGGTTTATGATTCTGCGGAACACCGTTCTGCGGACGGGTTCCAACACTGCTTCTGTTCTCCTGAGCCGTGCGTGCGGCAGGCTCGGAGGGAGCGGCCGGACGCGCTTCGGGCTTCCCTGCGGGCTGATTGGCAGGTGCGCCTGCTCTGGCGGCTTCTCCCTTTTCTGCGGGCTTGGCTGTCTCGGCGGCGCGTGCCGGCGCCTTGGGTGCATCGCTCCTGACCGGCTGTGCCGACGGCTTTGCAGGCGATGCAGGCTTTTCCTGCTTCGCCTTTGCGGCCTCGGGCTTACTTGCCTCCCTGCCGTCTGCTTTTCCTTCGGCCTTCCCCTCCGGCTTGACCGCAGCGGTCTTGTTCGCGTTGCCTGTGCCTGCGCCGGCTCCGGCCTTTGGCGCGGGGGATGCTGATGCTCCGGGCTGCCCGGCAGCCTTGGCAGGCTCCGCAGCCTTTGCCGCCTCCTGTGCGCGGGGCGGCTCTGCGGCGGTCTCGGCCGGAGCTGCCTCCTTGGCGGATTTCTCTGTTTTGGAGGCCGCCTCCTTTGCCTTGGCGGGCTTCTTTTTGGAGGGAATACAGGTTTCCCCTTTCAGATAGGCCTCGATATCGTCGATCTGGTGATCGCGGGTCAGCGAATCGAACAGAATGTCGAATTCCACCGGCTCCAGTGTTTTCTGGACCGTGGCCTCTCTGCCGTGCCTGGCCAGAATATCGGTCAGATCCTTGCTTTTCAGCCCCAGATCCTTTGCAAGTTTGTTGAGTTTGAATTGTGTTTTGCTGTCAGCCATATACCCTCCTGATTTTCCGCGGGAGCCGCAGACTCCCCGGTCATCACAAATTGTGTTCCTGTTCCAATGTACCCTGCACCAACCGGCAAAGCTGCGCATCGGTCACGGCGGCGGCCGCCACTCTGCCGGTTCTGCCGACCGCCCCGGCCAGCAGCTCCCCGCTCACCCTCAGGCGGACCAAGGGAACCCCGTAAAAATTGCAGCGGTCCCGCAGGCGCTTGGCGGTGTTTTCCGAATTGTCGGCCGCCTCCAGCACCAGCAGCGGCTTGTGCCGTCCCCGGAGCGCCTCGCAGATCAACGCCGTGCCGCAGATCAGTCGTCCGGCCTTGGCGCACAGCCCGAGCGCCTTCATTGTCCGCTCGGCTCCCCGCTCATCCGGCACAGTCGTTCAGCTCCTGTTCCATTGCGTCGTATACCTCGTCCGGAATGCTGCACTCCAGAACCCGCTCCAGACGGCGGCTTTTGCGTGCGCGCTGCAGGCACTTGACCTCCCGGCAGATGTACGCGCCTCTCCCGGATTTTTTTCCGGTGAAGTCGAGCGAAACCGCCCCGTCCGGACTCCGGACCACCCGCAGCAGCTCTGCCTTCGGTTTGTGTTCGTTGCACCCCATGCACTGCCGCATGGGAATTTTTCTCGCTTTCTTCTCCATAGCTGCCAATCGGTTTTAATCGTCCGTACCGATGTCCGGCAGATCATCGTCGTCGGCCTTGATATCGATCTTGCAGCCGGTCAGGCGCGCTGCAAGACGGGCGTTCTGCCCCTCCTTGCCAATGGCAAGCGAGAGCTGGTCGGGATCCACCCGCACCCGGCAGGAGCGCTCCCCGGTCATGGTAACCGACCGGACCGCGGCCGGCGCCAGTGCGGCGGCCACATACTCCTCCATCTGGTCGCTGTACTTCACAATGTCCACCTTTTCTCCGCGCAGCTCCTCCACGATGGCCGAGATGCGGGAGCCGTGACTGCCGATGCAGGCTCCCACCGGATCCACATCCGGGTCACGGGACATCACCGAGATCTTGGTGCGCGACCCCGCCTCGCGCGAGACCCCCTTTACCAGCACAATTCCCTCGGCAATTTCGGGGATTTCCAGCTCGAACATCCGGCGAACCAGCCCGGCATGCGCGCGGGAGAGCGTAACAATCGGTCCGCGGCTCTCCTTGTTGACCTCCATGACGAATACCTTGATTTTGTCGTCGACATGAAAGGTCTCCCCGGGAATCTGCTCGGAGCGCAGCAGCACCGCGCGGCTGGTTCCGGTATCCAGAACCACATTCCCGGTTTCCGGGTCAACCTTGCTGACAGTGGCCGTGATGATCTCCTCGTGCTTGGTTTCATAGGCCTCCTGCATCGCCCGGCGCTCCCCCTCGCGGATGCCCTGAATGATGACCGATTTTGCAGCCGCCGCGCTCAGCCGGCGGAAGTTCTTGGTTTTCACCTCGGTTTCCACAATGCTGCCCACGGTATACTTTTTGGCAATGGCACGCGCGTCGGCCAGAGAGATCTGGGTTTCGGGGTTTTCCACCTCCTCCACCACCTCCTTCTGCTGATACAGGCGCACATCCTTTTTCGCCGGATCAATCAGCACGCGGACATTGGTGTTTCCGTATTCCTTTTTATAGGCCGAAATCAGCGCGGCTTCAATTTTTTCAATCATATAATCCGCGGGGATTCCCTTTTCCTTTTCCAGCAGCTCGAGGGCAGCAAAAAATTCTGCGTTCATTCCTATCTGTTATCCTTTCTGATGTACCTTCCTGTCATTCCTCGTCGTCAAAACTGTAGCGGGTGCGCAAAGAGGCCACCGCCGCGCGCGGAAAGCTGCGCTCGCTTCCGTCCGGCGCACAGCAGATGCGAACCGAACCGTCCTCCCCGAGGGGCAGCAGCACGCCCGCATAGCTCTTGGCTCCGTCCACCGGCGCATAGAGCCGCAGCTCCACGTCCCAACCCTCGCAGGCTGCAATGTGCCAGTCGGTTTTCAGCTCCCGCTCGATGCCGGGAGAGGAGACCTCCAGCCGGTAGGAGCTCTCAATCGGATCGGCCTCGTCCAGAACCGGGTCGATGGCACGATGCATCCGCTCGCAGTCGTCAATGGTGATGCCCTCGGGGCTGTCGATGGTGATGCGCAGGCAATGGTCTGCCCCTTCCTTCACAAACTCCACATCCCACAGCTCATAGCCCAGCTCTTCGGCAATCGGCTCGGCCAGCCGTCTGACCACAGACGCCACATTTCCACTGTTTTTTTTCATACGCGGATCGCTCCTGTTCCCAAAAAATTCACAATCGGAGATTCCCAAAAATTAAGAGCGGGTTCCCAGAAACCCACTCCCTCACTCTCTTACAATGCTACCATACAATAGTATATCACAATTTTTTCGCATTTGCAACCCTTTTTGAAAAAATTTTCTATATTTTTATTGCAAACATGCCTTTTTATGCGCAAAACATCCGCCGGAGAGCAAAATCATGCGGTGAACACTGAAAATTCGGTGGAAAACCGAAGCAGAGCTTCTGCTCCGGTCAGGTTGTAGACAAAAGGCGCATCAAATTAAGATTGCACAAAAGCGTTCGTCCGCTTTTTCTTTGAGCGTGTAGGCGCAAAGAAAGAAGCAAAGGCTTCGCGTTGCTCTGCCGCAAATCTGCTTTCGCAGAGTTTGCTCAAATAAGAAAAGGATTTGCAAGCAAATCCGCGAATCGCTTCGCGAGTTCGCCGCCGTATAGGGGAATTTCGCCCTCTGCGGAGGGCGACAAGGGCTACTCGCCCTTGACCCCGCAAACTTTTGAAAAAGTTTGATCAAAACTTTCATCAAACTGACAAAAGCCCTTGCTTTGGTCTACAGTCTGACCGAAGCAGAGCTTCTGCTCCGGTCTTCCGCCGCCGGTTTTTTTACGATTTCTTGCGGAACACAAACAGCTTGCTGAACACATAATTGAGGATGATCACCAGCACCGCCGCGATGATGCGGAACAGATACTTGTTCAGCCCCAGCCAAGTGACAAACAGGAAGATGATGGCCTCCTGAATCAGCAGCGTGACGACCCGGCCGCCGGCAAAGGTGACCAGCTCGCCGACCACCGGCAAAAAGCCATGCTTGCGGCTTTCAAACACCCAGAGGCGGTTGGTGACATAGGCAAACAGTACGGCAGCCACCCATGCGATGACATCGGCCACGTGCACCATCGCATCGGGAGCGTTTGTGGCGTCGATCCAAAAACGGTAAAGCGCAAAGCTGATGGCCCAATCAATGAGAGTTGTCAGTCCGCCGAAGATGAGATAGAGAATCTGCTCGCGGTATTTTCCGAATCGCGCATCAAACCAGCCGAACAGCCTTTTGAACGCCGCGATCATACGTTGCCCTGCCCTTCCATGCGGTAGGTGGTCCCCTCCCTGGTGTCAATCAGCGTCACACCCATAGCCGACAGCTCGGCACGGATGCGGTCTGCCTCCGCATAATTCCTCGCCTTTTTGGCATCGGCACGGGCAGCGATCATCTCCTCGATTTTCTGTGTGAACGCGGCATCCGCCGCCGGCGCTTCGGTCTCCTCCCGGAGTTTCTGCGCAGCCTCCGTCAGGTTCAGGCACAGCACCTGCTCATAGTCCCGGATCAGCGCCAGCTTGGTGGCGTCGTTCGTCGGAGCCTTGAGGGCATCGTACAGAGCGGTTACGGCCAGCGAGGTGTTCAGGTCATTGTCCAGCGCTCTTGCAAAGCCTGCGCGCTGCTCCTCAAATACCGCGCGGTCAATCTCTCCCTCCGGCCGCAGCGCCGCAATTCTGGCCGCCAGCTTGCGGTAGGCGGTTTTGGCATTCTCCATATTCTCATAGGAAAATACCAGCGCCTTGCGGTAATGCGATTGCAGGCAGAACAGGCGATAGACCATCGGCTCATATCCCTTGGACGCGAGCAGCGACAGTGTGAGAAACTCCCCTTTGGATTTGCTCATCTTCCCCGACGTGGTGTTGAGGTGCAGCACATGGAACCAATATTTGCACCACGGGTGGCCGAGATAAGCCTCGGACTGCGCGATTTCGTTGGTATGATGCGGAAAGGCGTTGTCAATACCCCCGCAGTGAATATCAAGATATTCCCCGAGATGCTTCATGCTGATACAGGAGCACTCGATGTGCCAGCCCGGGTAGCCCAGCCCCCACGGGCTATCCCATTTCAGCTCCTGGTCGTCGAACTTGGATTTGGTGAACCACAGCACAAAGTCGGCTTTATTGCGCTTGTTGCCGTCCTCTTCCACGCCCTCTCGCACACCGACAGCCAGATCCTCCTCCTCAAAATTATGGAAGACATAATACTGCCTGAGCTTGGAGGTGTCAAAATAGATGTTGCCTCCGGCCTCGTAGGCGTAGCCCTTTTCGAGCAAACCCGAGATGACCCGGATAAAATCGCCGATGCAGCCGGTTGCAGGCTCCACCACCTCCGGCCGGCGGATGTTGAGCTTTTTGCAGTCGTCAAAAAAGCAGTCGGTATAGAATTTTGCGATCTCCATCACGGTTTTGTGCTCCCGCCGGGCACCCTTGAGCATCTTATCCTCGCCGCTGTCAGCATCCGAGGTCAGGTGTCCCACATCGGTGATGTTCATCACCCGTTTGACGTCATAGCCCGCATAACGGAGGTAGCGGTCCAGCACATCCTCCATGATATAGGTACGCAGATTGCCGATATGGGCATAGTGGTAAACCGTAGGGCCGCAGGTATACATGCTGACCTTGCCCGGTTCGTGCGGAACAAACGGCTCTTTGGTTCGGGTGAGCGAATTGTAGAGTTGCATATCAATCAAAATCCTTTCCGAATGGGAGATTGCATGGGAGCACGCCATATCGGCTTTCCCGGAGCGGCCTCACCCCTTGCGGCGGGGCTTGCCGCCTTCCTGATGAGCGCGCGGCTTTGCAGACTCCGCCCGCAGGCGGCTCTGCCGCGCGCCGGGAGCTGCCGGGGGGCGTTTTTTCTTTTTGGATACCGCAAAGCCGAAGCTGCCGAGCTTTTTCCCCAGCTCATAATAATCGCCGTGCGCGTATGCGGCCAGCCCAGCCCGCTCCAGATGCAGCTTTCCGGCGCCGTCCAGCAGCGAATCCTCCACGTCCACCGCCACAATGTCGGCAAGAAACATCTCATGTGAACCGAGCGGAATCACATCGGTCACCCGGCACTCGAGCGCAAGGGGACTGTCCGAAAGGATCGGACAGGCGATTGCAACTGCCGGCTCGGTTGCAAGACCGCACCGCTCCAGCTTATTCACCTTGGCGCCGGTGTGAACCCCGCAGTAATCGGCTGCGCGCACCAGATTCTGCGTGGTGAGATTGATGGCAAACACACCGCTGCGCCGGATCAGCTCATACGACCACCGCGAAGGACGCACCGAAATATAGGTTTTCGGCGGAGCAGTGTTGACAATACCGGTCCACGCAACGGTAAACACGTTCTGCCGCTCCCCGTCCGCGCATGTCACCAAGGCCACAGGGACCGGAGCCAGCAGCGCACCGCCCTGCCACTGTATTTTCGCCATGCTCCCGCGCTCCTTTTCAGTCAAATTCATACTTCTATGTATTATATCATATTTCCCACACATTGTCAAGGGGCAGCAGCCGGTTCGCGCCAAACGCCACTTGAAATTCCGGAATGTACCTCTGTCAGTGGGAGCATGCGTTCTGCAGATATGCGCGGCATCCGTGACTCCATGCCGTGTTCCTCAAAGCAAAAGATTTCTGACAAAAGTCCTCACATTTCGCGGGATACGACATAATATGATAGCAGAAGGGGATCTTCACCCTTCAAAATCTGATACGGAGGAACAAATTTATGAATTCCAGCTGCTTCTGCCAACTGTTCGACAATAACTGGGTATGGCTCCTCATCCTTGCCGCCATTCTGCTCACCTGCTGCTGCAACGGCTGATTGATCCGGTAAGAAAACGGGGAGGAGGCTCTGTTTTTCAGTGGTTCTCCTCCCCAAACTGCTGCAAAAGGCAATGACGGTTAAAAAATGCCTGCAGGCTCGATCCGAAACATTCTGCGGGGAAGGCACGAAAAACGGGAGGGGGCTTTTACAACAAGCCCTCTCCCTCAACCATATTCTCCTTACCCTTCAATCTGCCGTCCCAGAAAGCCCGCAGCGGTGAGAATGAGCTTGGTTTCCACCTCTCCGCCGGGAAGCTCGCGATGGGGATCCTGCGGCTGGTCGGTCACCGACGCAACGCAGCCCACAATATCTCCCTCGCTCAGAATCGGCATTGCGCAGCTGACATAAAAACTGCCGCCGTTGGCAAGCACCGGAACCGGGTTGCTGCCGTCGCGGTGAAAATAAAGATTCCTGCCCTCCATAATGTGCTCCAGCTCTGCGGAAAGCGCCTTGTCGGCGTAGTCCTTTCGGGGGACTCCGGCACAGGCGATCACGGCATCACGGTCGCAAATGACCACGGCAAGCGAGCATACCCGATGGAGCGTCTCCGCATACTGTGCGGCAAACGAGGTCAGCTCACCGATGGGAGAATATTTTTTGAAGATGACTTCGCCTTCGCGGTCGGTATAAATTTCGAGCGGGTCGCCTTCACGGATACGCATGGTTCTTCTGATTTCCTTCGGAATCACCACGCGTCCCAGATCGTCGATCCGTCTGACAATTCCTGTTGCTTTCATAAAAGCCTCCAATGGTAAGATTGTTTGGTTTACTCCTATTATTGGTGACTCAGCATATTTTTATCCCTCTTTTTATCAGGAAAAAGCATCCTTTTTGACATTGTCCTTGAAAAAGCGGCGTAAGAAGTGAAAAATCGAAATGTTATGACTATAAAAAAAGCAGACACTGTATGGAAAAAATCGCAAAACGGAAATGCACACATGAATCATAAAATCCTCCCGATTTCTCTGGAAGACTTCGGTTAATCGCGCTCTGTCAGGTAAATTGACCGCATTTCTTTCCGCCTCATCACTGATATCTGAAAATAAAAAAGCGCCCCGAACGATTTCGGAGCGCAGAATTGAGACGGTCAGGTATGTCGTGGCACGGATCAGCATGCTTTTGCCCAAATATCAAGAGTACCGTATGCATAGAATAGCCGTCGTCTTCATTTGTCGTAAGCTTTAGCTGATGCCTGGCTTTTCCTGTGTGAGGGCTGACAGCAGCACGCTGCCGGATTCCGTCGGTTCCGGTCTGTCTCCACAGGGTCTTTTCGCCATAGTTCTGATTGCCCTGCGGGCGACGAAGACTGCCGTCCTGCGCAACCGAAAGCAGGCTCTCCTTCCACTCCATGGAGGCCAGTCAACTGCCTCAGACATTCCGATTGCGGCAGGAATTAAAAAGCGAGCGGTATATTAAGGCAACACCGCACAATTCTGACTGTGCGCCGTCTTCGGCTCTCTGCACGTCAGATTTTTCGTGGGGCAACCCGATTCTGAAAGAATTTTTGACAGCAGGCAATCGTGGATCTGATTGCAACAAGCTACGCTTGTAGGAGATTGGTGCATGCCCTCAGCCTGTCGGCGAAAAGATGCAAAAAGTTGTGCAGTCAATTGGCTTGATTCGTGAATCGCGCGGTGTTGCCTTAAAATGCCGGGATACCGACTCCTCCCTGCGCGCCGCCTACAGCTCCAGCTCCTTTAACATTCTGGCAGTGATCTCTACATCCCGTTTGGAAAGCGCCTGATTTGTGCTCAGCTCCCGCACCATTCTTTGCGCCTTTTCCCGCCGCAGCAAGCCGAACCAGCGTCTGACCTCGCACCAGGGCGTCAGCCATTTGTGCCTCTCCAAAACCGGGTATAGCCGCTTGATGGAATCGTACGGCAGAAACGCTCGCGACAGGATGTAACCGAGCTTCCCTCCCTTTTTGTTCTGCTGAACCGCAATTCGGGTTTTTGCGGTTCCGTACACCCCTCCGTACAGGATATACTGCTCCATCTCGCCGGTAATGCCGGCATGAGGCGCATTTTCAAACCACACCGACGCAAGCTGTCTTGCAGCATTGGCAAAGGTCAGCAAGCCGCCCTCGCTGATCAGCGCGTTTCTGCATGGATCATCGTGCGTCACATTGTGTTCAAGGATCCACAGATCCAGAAACGGCCGGATCCCGCAGCCGCCGTTTTCAAAGTGCTTCGCCATATGGGCAATGTGATAAAAATAAAACATGGCGTCGCTCATCTCCTGCCAATACCGGTATCCGCTCTTCGGTAAAGCATCCGCCCAGATCTTTTCCAATACCCGGGCCGACTTTTTTGAAAGTCTTTCCTCAATCAGTTGATAGTGAAGCTCCACATGTACCCCGCCGGGCGAAAAAAACGATACGTCATGCGATGTTTCGCCCGTGATCTGATAGGACAACCGCTCCTCCAGACAGGCCTTCGCCTTTTCCAACTGCTGCTTATGAACCAGAATATCGATATCACAGCTTGTCCGCATCCATGGTTCCGGATAGTATTGGCGCAGGACAAAGCCCTTGAGCGGAACAAACGGAAGTTCGGCCTGCTCCAGCGCTTCGCAAAGTCGTTCCAGCTCGTTGTTCATTTGCATGTACCGATAAATTGCCGTCATGTACTGCTGATAAAACTTTCCGTAATACGGATTGTCCTGTTCCAGTAAGGCTTGCTCCGCCAGCACATAGCCGATCAGATGCGCCATGTCGTGCCTTTTTGCAAGCTCGTACAGAGGCGGGAGCGCCTCCTCTGTCAGCAGCTCCCCGCTGCCATCCGGAAGCGGATCGCCGCACACAGCCGCACGGAGCAGCACAAACAGGATATTCCTGGTTCTTTCATTCATGGTCCTCTCCTTTCCAATGTCCTTCCCAGTGGAATGCCCTTCCCAGCGATGGTCCGCCGTAGAATTCAGGCAAAAGAAATAAAAAATTACAGTCTCCATGCGAAATTTATCAGATTGTGATGAATACATCGGTTGCCTTATTATATCACCCCGAGCTGTACTTGTCAAGAACAAAAAAAAGAACCGGTCATCGGCTCGGTTGGCTGCATATAAAAACAATATCCGGTCAGGATTTGGCTGCATCTCTATAACGGGGCACCAGAGTTATGTTTCTCCGTCTCACATCCCGAAGGTATTCACCGTTGCAGCATGGCGGGCAAGCCTCACGGTGAGGTTTGCCCGCCAATTTTTATCGTATCATAGAATTGCAAAAATAATATAGTTCAGAATAAACAGCGCAGTTGAGATCCAGATAATCGGATGAATTTCCTTTGGCTTTCGCTCGCAGAGCTTAATGATACAATAGAAGATGAAGCCCGCGGCAATTCCGTCGGAGATGCTGTAGCAGATCGCCATGAATACGCCAGCAAAAAACGCGGGGATCGCCTCGTTGAAATCCTCCCAGTTGATCTCCCGGAAAGAAGACATGATCATCACGCCAATCACAACCAGCGCAGGAGCGGTTGCCGCAAACGGAATCGCGCTCACAAAGGCCGCCAGAAACGCGCTGATCGCAAAGCAGATGGATACCACCACACTGGTCAGCCCGGTGCGTCCGCCAACGCCGATACCTGCAGCACTCTCCACATAGGTTGTGGTATTGGAGGTTCCGAATATGGCGCCGATGGAGGTCGCCGTGGAATCGGCAAACAGCGCCCGGTCCATTCTGGACCGGAAGCCGGGAGCCGACTCCATCACTTTCTCATCCTCATCGTCAAATATCCCCGTCCGCCGTCCGGTTCCGATAAAAGTGCCGATCGTTTCAAACGTATCGGACAGGCTAAATGAAAAGACCGTTACAAGGACAAGCGGGATTTTGGAGCTGTCCGAAAACAGTGAACCAAGCCCCGCCTTTGTGAAGATCACGCCAAAGGTCTGTGGAAGCTGCCGGCAAGCCTCAACAAAGCTGACGGTATCGGTTGTCACGGTTACCTTCATCGGAATGCCGATCAGCGTAGTTGCAATAATACCGATCAGAATCGCCCCTTTGACCTTGCAGGCCAGCAGAACGACCGTCAGCACAAGGCCGATCAGAAAGAGCCAGAAGGCAGGCTTGTTCAAAGCCGCAAGCGCGGGAACACCGGAATTGAACTCGATGATTCCGACATTCAACAGGCCGATGTACGCGACAAAAATCCCGATTCCGCCTCCGATTGCATTCTGCAGGCTGCGCGGAATAGCGGCAATGATATATTTGCGTATCTTTGTCACTGTAATCAGAATGTTCATCAGCCCGCAGATGAATACCATGGACAGCGCCTGCTGCCATGTGAACTCCAGCGCAAAGCACACGGTATAAACAAAGAAGGCGTTCAGTCCCATCCCCGGCGCCTGCGCATACGGGACGTTTGCGAACAATCCCATAATCAGCGTCCCGACGATGGAAGAGATAATGGTCGCGAGGAATACGGCGCCCCATTCCATTCCCGACTGGCTCAGCAGCGTAGGGTTTACAACAATGATGTACGCCATGGCAAAAAATGTAGTCAGGCCCGCAACGACCTCACGTCCCGGTGTTGTACCGTATTGCTTTAGTTTAAAGAGTTTTTCCATGATGTAGTCTCCTTGTATACTGGTGATGCAGGCAGCACCTTGACAAAAAATGACCGCGTGACTTTGGAATTCTCTGCCTGCAAACAATCGGCATCGCTGTTTTCATTGATTCTTGTGAGAGACACACAACACTTTCGACGTGCCCGGTGCGTGGAAAGAGGTCTACCGGCGTGACGGTACCGATGCGGTAGCCGTGAGAGGCAAAGCGGGCACAGTCGCGGGCGAGGGTGTCCGGATTGCAGGAGACGTACACCACCCGCCGGACGCCATGCGCTGCAATGCCGTCGATCAGCTCGGGAGTGGCGCCCTTGCGCGGCGGGTCCAGAACAACCACCGCGCCGGACAGGTCGCCCCTCTCCCGGCTTGCCCGCTCAAGCAGGCCTTGTGGGTCGGATGCGTCCCCGCAGAAAAACGCAGCGTTGGAAATGCCGTTCCGCGCCGCGTTCGTCTCCGCGCAGCGCGCCGCCTCCTCCACAATCTCCATTCCCAGCACTTCCCCGGCGGTGTCTGCCATCGAAAGGCCGATGCTGCCGATTCCGCAATACAGGTCGAGCAGCAGCTCCCGCCCGGTCAGCCCCGCACGCTCCTTGGCCAAGCCGTACAGCAGCTCGCAGCCACCGTGATTGACCTGATAAAAGGCCTGCGGCGGAATGCGCAGCCGCAGCCCGCAGAGCTCGTCCTCGATCCACGCCCGGCCTGCAAGCAGGCGATAGCGCTCCCCCAGCACCACGTTGGTACGTTCCGGGTTGACATTGACAAGCAGGCTCCGCAGCTGCGGAAAGCGAGCGGTCAGCTCCCCGACCAGCTCGGTCTCACCGGGCAGACGCTCGGATGTCAGCACCAGACAGACCATCAGCTCTCCGCTCCGCTCCCCCATGCGCAGATAGATATGGCGCAAAAGGCCCTCTCCGCTTTCCTCGTCATATACCGGAATTTGATGACGGTCGGCAAAGCCGCAGAGAAAGCGCACCACCTCGCCGAACAGCCGTGGCTGGAGCAGGCAATCCTCTGCCGGGATCAGCCTGTGGGAGGCCCCGGCATAAAACCCTGCGCGCGTGCGCCCGTCCCTGCTCCTCGCCACCGGATACTGCGCCTTGTTCCGGTAGCCGGAAACCCGACCGTCGCTGCGCACAGGCTCCACTTCCACCTCCGCCAGCCCTGCCTTGCGGAAGGCATTCCGCACATAGCCGCGCTTCAGCTCCAGCTCGTGCGCATAGGTCATGCTGCGATAGGCGCAGCCGCCGCAGCCCGCCGCGCCGCAGTCGTCGGCAATCCGATGAGGAGACGGGGAGAGCAGCCGCACGGGCCTGGCAACCAGATAGTTCTTTGTCAGCTTGATGATCTGCGCCTCCAGCTCATCGCCGGTCACGCCGCCCCGCACAAACACGGTTTGCCCCTCTCTCTCTCCCGCATCCCGGAGATGCCCCACGCCGCAGCCGAGATTGTTCACATCGGTCACCTGCAGACGAATCACATCATTCTTCCGCATCAGACGTAAAATTCCTCTCCGGTCTCCAGACACAGACAGCCGAGCCTGCCCCCGAACGCCACGCCGCAGTCCAGAAAAATGCTCCCCACACCGCGTGTGATTTTCCCGTTTGCTGTGGGGACATGCCCGACAATCACGGTGGTTCCGTCCATCAGCGCACGGCTCGGGTCGAGCGGCTCGGAGAAAAAGTCCGTGGGGCAGTAGTCCTCCAGATCCCGATCCTTGCTGTAGCCGGCAATTCCGGCATGCACCATGAGGTAGCTTTTTCCCCCCACCTCGGCCTCCTCAAACAGCGCCATGTCGCACAGGTAATCGAGAACCCCCTCCCGCTGCTCCCCGTTCAGCGCCCGGAAGCCGTTGAGGGAGGCCTGTCCGCCGTCGTTCACCCATCCGGTCATCTCGGCAATATATTCCGGCTCGGGCGCCGCGCCGCTGCTCAGCATCCGGTCAAAGCCCGAAAGCATCCGGGCGGCGAGAAAATCATGCTCCCCCGCCACGGGATACACATTGGCGCGCATGCTCAGGTCGGCCACCAGCTCCATCGAATCCTCCCCGTAGTCCACAACGTCGCCCAGCACGTACATCACATCGTCGTCGCTGAAGTTGATTTTTTTGAGCAGCGCGGTGAACTTGCCCAGAGCACCGTGCAGATCCGAAACCACATAGGTCATCTTTTTTCATCCAACCTTTCCAGAAGTTTGTGTCAGAGCACGCGGATGTGATTGCTGTCGGCCAGATCGATGCGGATATCCGCATCCAATTCCGCGATCATGCGCCGCAGCGTCCCGCAAACCGGATTTTCGGTGTGAAAATGCCCGGCCGCCAGCAGATTCATTCCCTGCTCGGGGGCGTCGATGAGATGGTGATAGGCCAGCTCGCCCGACAGATAGGTGTCGGCTCCGGCCGCACGGGCGGCCTGTACGTCGTCAGAGCCGCTGCCGCCCAGCACAGCCACACGCCGCACCGGAATGCCCGCATCGGACGCCAGCACATACGGCGCCCCGGTGGCGCGCCTGACCGCCTGCGCAAAATCCTCCAGCGTTACCGGCGCAGGCAGCATGCCGATCCGCCCGATGCTCTCGCCGTTTTCCCCGAACGGGACCGTCTCCGAAAGCCCGAGCGCGGCGGCCAGCGTATCGTTCACGCCTCCGCAGACCGCGTCCAAGCGGGTGTGAAAGCTCATCACGCTCACGCCCGCCGACAACAGGCGGATCACCTTTTTCGCCACCGCGTCCCCCGGTTCAACCGCTCGGAGCGGACGGAACACCAGCGGATGGTGCGAGACGACCGCATCGTACCTCCCCGCAATCGCGGTCTCTGCCACTTCTGCCGTGACGTCCAATGCGACAAGAACCCTGCGCACCTCGGCCTCCGGATCGGGACAGCACATCAGCCCGTCGTTATCCCACGAGCAGGACAGCGTGCGCGGGATTCTCTCCTCCAGTTTTTCGTACAGCTCTCTGACCTTCATACCTATTCCTCCCTGATCTGCCGCAGACGCCGGCGCAGTGCCCCGGCAAGCGCCTCCTCCGCGGCGGTGTCGGCGCGCCCCCTCCGCTTTCCTTCCATAACGGCCTGCAGCTGCGCCAGCTTTTGCCCGAGATAACCGGCCAGAAGCGGTGAGCCGCCCGAGAGAATGTATCTGCCAAGCTCCAGCTCCTCCGGGGCGTATGGCTCCTCCCGCGCTCCTCCGTATCGGGCATAAATGGTCTGATAATACTGATCTTCATAGGTCAGGCTTTCCCCGCGGATCGAAAAGCCGGACGCCAGCAGCCAGCTCCGCAGGGAGCCGGCGCGGGTCATGGGCTGCAGAATCAGCCCGACCGATGCGGACCGGAGCCAGGGCGCCTCGGACAGAATACGGACAATCAGCTCGCCCCCCATGCCGAACACCAGCACATCGTCCGGGCAAAAGCGCTCCACGCCATGCAGGCCGTCGGTCAAGAGCAGCCCGATCCGGTCGGACAGTCCCGCCGCCCGGATGTTCGCCTCCGCCCGCGCGAGCGGTCCCCGGCGGACATCGCAGGCAAGCGCCTGCCGGGAAATCCCCGCCCGGACCGCCTCAATGGGCAGATAGGCATGATCGGTACCGATGTCGGCAAGACTGCCGCCCGGCGTCAGATACGGCAGTGCGCTGCGCAGGCGCGCCCCCAGCTGCTTTTCGGCGTTCTGCATGGCAGCTCTCCTCTCCCTTGTGTTGTCGGATATGAAAAAACGGAGACAGGCTCCGTAAATACATCTGTTGCCGGCGGCAATCGGTTGGCCGCCGGGGCATGAAAGCCGGGCGGATACAGTACCGGCAACATTCTCCCGCCGTAAAAGACGGAAGCAGGCAGGGCTGTCCCGGCTGTGCCGTCCGCCCACCGGCTGACCGGCACACCGGCAAGCGGCGTTCATGCCATATCATTGCCTCCTGCCGCCCCGCTGATTCAGAAAACCGGCAAACGCCGCAAAAAACGGACCATGCCCCCGGGCTGCCGCATTTACAGCAGCCCGAGGCGCGGCTCCGCCGCAGCCTTTGCGAACACGATTATTTCTTCTTTCCGTCCAGAAAGCTGTTGATCTGTGCGATCAGCGCATCCGCATCGGTGCCGTGCACGGCGCAGGCGTCCTCTATCGACTCTCCTCTCGAGGCCGGGCAGCCGAGGCAGTGCATTCCGATGGCGAAAAAGAACTGCGCGGTTTCGGGCTCGTAATCGAGCACATCGCCGATGACCGACTGTTTGGTGACAACCATAGCAAAACTCCTTTCATGCTGTGTAATCAATTCCCGCGATCGGGAATCCGTCTTTATTATACCCCAATCCGCCGCTTCTGTCAATCGGTCCGGGCGTTTTTTCCGCAAAAAAACGCATGGATTTCACGGAAAGCCGCGGCGTCAGCTTGACAACCGCTCAAGAAACTGATATAATAAAGGGGAACACCGTACAGCGGACCTTAGGAAAGGAGGAGAGCGGATGAAGCCGGCGTTTGCGGACATGGTTGGAAATGAGGCTCTGCGGGAGCGCCTGCGGGACGACATTTGCGCGGACAGGCTCTCGCACGCTTACATCATCGAAGGCGCGGAAGGCTTCGGCAAGCATATGCTGGCGCTGCGCATTGCCGCCGCGCTTGCCTGTGAAAACCGCGGCATGGACGGTCTCCCGCTCCCCTGCATGGAGTGTGCCTCCTGCCGCAAAATTCTATCGGGCAATTCTCCGGACGTCATTCCGATTTCCCGAGGAGACAAGGCAACGCTCGGCGTGGAGGCAGTGCGGCTCATGCACACCGGCGTGTGCATCGCTCCCAACGAGCTGGACCGCAAATGCTACCTGATTGAGGATGCGCATCTGATGACGGTGCAGGCACAGAACGCTTTTCTGCTCACCTTGGAGGAGCCTCCGCCCTATGTCTGCTTTCTGCTGCTCTGCGAGAGCACGGCGCCTTTGCTGGAGACCGTGCGCAGCCGCGCGCCCACGCTGCGGCTTGAGCCGATTCCGCCGGATGGCATCCGGGAGCATCTGCTCCGCACGGAACCGGCTGCAAAGGCGCTGGAGCAGCAGGCCCCGGAGGAGCTGCGGGAGCTGATTGCCGCTGCCGGAGGCAGCATCGGACGGGCCAGGCTGCTGCTCGACCCCAAGCGGCGCAAACCGATTTTGGAGCGCCGGGATGCCGCCCGCACCTTTGTACGGCTGGCCGCCGCACACCGCAACAGTGCCGCGGTGCTGGGCTTTCTCGGCGCAATGGGGCAGAAGCGCGATGAGATTGCCGCACAGCTCAATATCATATTGCTCTGCGTCAGAGATCTGCTGGCCTGCCGGTATACCGAATGTGCGCCGCTCTGCTTTTTTGCCGACCACGAAGAGGCGGCGGAGCTTTGCAGCCGGTTTTCGGCGCCCGAGCTGCTGCGCCTGTGCGACGGTATCCAAGCGGCAGCCGACCGGCTGGCACTGAACGCAAACGTCCGCCTGACCCTGACCGGGCTTGCGGTGGACGCGGGCTTATTGCCTTCATAACCGGGTGAGAGCCATGCGGCTCCCCGATTCGAGAAAGAAAGCAGGATAACCATATGGAAGAACAAGATAAAAACCGCCGTCCTGCCGCCGGACAGGCTGCCGGAGGCGAGCGGACCGAGCGCCCCAAACGGCGCCGCAGCCGCCCCGGCGGGGGCGGGAGAAGTGCTGACGGCGACGCCCAAGCCTCCGACGGGCTGACTCCCCGCGCGCAGGGGAATGAGCGCAACCGCCGCCGGGAGCGCCCTTGGGGAGGCGAAAACGGTAAGGGCCGCACAGTCTCCGAAGCAGGAAGTACCCCCGGCGGCAGGCCGGAAACATCCGGAGCCCCTGCCAACGAGCCGGGTGAGGGGCGCAGAGGCAGCCGGGGCGAGAATGAACCGGCCAATCGCCGTGCCGGCGGAAAGAACCGGAGCAAGGGAAAGCAGCCAAAGCCCGAGGCGAAGGAACCGGCACGCGGCGGGGAACGCCGGAGCCGCAAAGAGAATCAGAAAGCCCGGCGCGGCGGATATGGCTTGGCAAAACGGGGTCTGGAGGACATCTACGGCACGCCAACCGAAGCCGATGTGATGACGCTGGAGGACCTGCGCGCCAGAATTGTACTGCAGGCAGCCGACGGCAGCATTCCCGCAGCCCAAGCCGCCCCAAAATCCGGCGCGGAGCCGGAACCGGCCCAAGGCAGCGAGGCCATGGCTCCAACGGCAGATGCCGCAGCCCTGCCCTCCCCGTCTGCCGACGCGGAAACGCCGGCAGAAGAGACGGTGGAGGTGGTTGGCGTCCGCTTTCGTTCCATCGGCAAGGTTTATTCCTTTGACCCCCGGGGCATTTCGCTGCACTATGGGGAGTACGCCGTGGTGGAGACCGCGCGGGGGCCGGAATTCGGCGAGGTCAGCTTCGGCAACCGGATGGTAAGCCGGGACAAGGTCGTTCTTCCGCTCCGTCCGGTTCTGCGTGTGGCAACCGAGGAGGACATTGCCCACAACGCCGAAAACCGAGCAAAAGAAAAGGAAGCGCTGACAATCTGCCAGGAAAAAATCCGTGTGCATCAGTTGGATATGAAGCTGATAGACGCGCAGTATGCCTTTGACAACAGCCAGCTGCTCTTTTATTTCACCTCCGACGGCCGCGTGGATTTCCGCGCGCTGGTCAAGGATCTGGCCTCGGTCTTCCGCACCCGCATTGAGCTGCGGCAGATCGGCATCCGGGACGAGGCAAAAATGCTGGGCGGGCTCGGCGCCTGCGGCCGTCCGCTCTGCTGCGCGACCTTCCTGTCCGATGTGGTGCAGGTCTCCATTAAAATGGCCAAGGAGCAGAATCTGGCGCTCAATTCGGCCAAAATATCGGGGGTCTGCGGCAGGCTTATGTGCTGCCTGCGCTATGAGGCCGATATGTATACCGAGGAGATCCGGCTGACACCCCCGCACGGCTCCACCGTGAAAACAGCCGACGGCATCGGAACCGTGATCAGTACCAATCCGCTGGCCGGAACCGTACGTGTGGTGCTACAAAACATGCCGGACGCAACGCCAAAGCAATATTCGAGAGACGAGGTCACGCTTTTGGCCAGGCGCGGGCAGGAAGTTGCTGACAAAAACAACTGATTTTGTCCGCCTTTTCCAACGGATTTTCGAATTTTTTGTAAAAATCAAATTTTTTTTCAAAAAACAGTTGCAAAAACTGAAAAATATGATACAATAGAGGCATCACATAAAGAGGAGGAATCAGACATGGCATTCAAGATTTCCGATGACTGCGTTTCCTGCGGCGCATGTGCCGAGGCCTGCCCGGTGGAAGCCATTGCCGAGGGAGACGGAAAATATGAAATTGACCCCGACAAGTGCATCAGCTGTGGGTCCTGCGCCGATGTATGTCCGGTTGGTGCGCCCGAAGAGGCATAATACATCACCCAAATGCGCAAGGGGCGGAGCAGGCAGGGTACCCGCCTGCTCCGCTCTGTCATATCATGAGCACTCCGGATGTTCAGGCAGGGCCGAACCGATATGAGAAGCACATCCCCATTTCTCCGCCCCGATGAGCGGCTGGATGAGGTCAACGAGCGGATCCGGCTGATTCAGAAGCGGCACGGCCTGACCTTCGGCACCGACGCATATCTGCTGGCCGCGTTCATCCGCCCGCAGCCGTATGCCCAAGCGGTGGAGCTGGGAAGCGGGTGCGGCATTATTTCACTGCTGCTCTGTGCCAAGGACAAGCTCCGCACGGTCACGGCAGTGGAGGTGCAGCCGTCCTTTGCCGAGCTGACCGCGCGGAACGCCGCACTCAACGGCTACAGCGACCGCATCCGTGTCCTCAACGCCGACCTTCGCCGCCTGACGGCCGACCACCCCGGCGGCGAGGTCAATCTGGTGTTCGCCAACCCGCCGTATCTGAAGGCTGACTCCGGCATGCCGAACCGAGCGGCCGAAAAGGACATCGCCCGGCACGAGGTATGCGGCGGAATCCGTGATTTCTGTGCCGCTGCCTCCCGTTTGCTGCGGACCGGCGGCCGCTTTGCCTGCGTGTTCCGTGCCGAACGGCTTGCCGACCTGTTCGGAGCCATGCGCGCGAACCGTTTGGAGCCAAAACGCATGGTGATGGTGCATTCCGATGCGGATTCGCCCCCCTGCCTGGTGCTCACCGAATGCGTGAAGGACGCGGCCCCCTCCCTGCGGGTGCTCCCCGCGCTGATGCTTTACCACAGACGCAGCTCTGCCGAAAGCCGCCGGACATTGACTGCCCAGGCAGAGGCCATTTACCAAACCTGTTCCTTTCCGGACGCCGGAAAGTACAGATAAAACAAATCAAAAACGAAGGAGAATCCATCATGAAAAAGCTGGAAAAGAAACAGATTTTCGGAATTGCCGCCATCGCACTGGGCGTCGTTGCGGTTGTAAAAATCGTCGGGGACATCAGAAAGATCAAAAAACTGACTGCGGAAAAAGAAGAAGCGATTGTCGACGATGCGGCGGCCTGTGAGGAAGCTCCTGCCACCGAAGAGGCTGCCGACGCCGATGCGGAGCCGGCCGCTGAATAACCCAATCTGACGAGCGGACTGCGCACGGGGGTGCTATGGCGGAAATACGCCTTTGCGCTCCCCGGGCGCAGTTTTTTTGAGGTATCTATGCAACACATCAAACGCATTCTCAGCTATACCCGGCGGGCGCTGGACGACTACCGGATGCTTGAGGCCGGCGACCGGGTGGCGGTGGGCGTTTCGGCCGGAAAGGATTCGCTCACTCTGCTCTGCGCCCTGGCCGAGCTGCGCCGGTTTTACCCGGTGCCCTTTACGCTGCAGGCCGTCACCATTGACATGGGCTTTCCGGGCGGAATGGATTTTGACCCGATCCGCCGGCTCTGTGCCGAGCTGGACGTGCCCTACACCGTGCTGCCCACCGATATTTACCGGGTGGTGTTCGACATCCGCCATGAGCCGTCTCCCTGCTCGCTCTGCGCCAAGATGCGCCGCGGCGCACTGTATAACGCCGCAAAATCGCTCGGCTGCAACGTTGCGGCGCTCGGCCACCATTTTGACGATGCAGTGGAGACCTTTCTGCTCAATCTTTTTTTTGAGGGGAGAATCGGCAGTTTTTCCCCGGTCTCTTATCTCACCCGCACCGGAATCCGGATGATCCGACCGATGATCTACCTGCCCGAAAAGGACATCCGCTATTTTGCCGGCAAAGCGGAATTGCCGGTGATCCCCTCGCCCTGCCCCGCCGACGGCAACACCCAGCGGGAGGAGATGAAGCAGCTTCTCGCCCGCATGGAGCGCGAGCACCGAGGGCTGCGCTACCGCATCTTCGGCGCCATGCAGCGGGGGGAGGTTTCGGGCTTCCGGCCGGTATCCGGCATGCAGGGCATCCGCGCATACGAGAACGAGACCGGAGAGGAGGATTCCTGACCCCGGCTCCACGCGCCCCCGTGCAAGCCCTCGGAAGCAACCGACGAATGGCTGCGCGGAATGCGGCCGGCTGTCCCGCGCCCCCGTGCGCGGCAACGCATTGCATCGGCAGCCCCAACACCGCGTCATGCGCGTGAGGCCGGGTACCGGGCGCTGCCCACTGTCCGTTCAGTGCCAATCGGCGCCGTCGGCCGCGTTGTATCCCCACCCCACCGGGTCATTCGTGCCGGACAGCCGATTTGTGCAGGCACCGCATTCCCCACTCAAACCACACAGGAGGAAGATCAGATGAAGCAAGCACCACCGTCACAGTTTTTGCCGCTCTGCCGCGCCGAGATGGAGGCGCGGGGCTGGGACCGGCCGGATTTTGTATATGTCACCGGGGACGCCTATGTCGATCACCCCTCCTTTGGCGTGGCCATCATCTCGCGGGTACTGGAGGATGCGGGCTACCGCGTGGCCATCCTTTCCCAGCCGGATTACCGCTCCTGCGAGCCGTTCCGGGAATACGGTCGGCCGCGGCTGGGCTTTCTGGTCACCTCCGGAAACATTGACAGCATGGTCGCGCACTACACGGTGGCCAAGCGCAGGCGCTCCTATGATTACTATTCCCCCGGCGGCCGGATGGGGCTGCGCCCCGACCGCGCGGTGATCGTCTATTCCAATCGCATTCGGGAGGCATACGGCGATGTACCGATCATTCTCGGGGGGCTGGAGGCCTCCCTGCGCCGCTTTGCACACTACGACTACTGGGACGACCGGGTGCGCCGCTCGGTGCTGGTGGACAGCCGCGCCGATCTTCTGACCTATGGCATGGGAGAGAACATTCTGCTGCGCGTGGCCGCCCTGCTCGACCGCGGCGTGCCGGTCAAAAAAATCCGGGACGTACGCGGGACCGTGTATCTCTGCGACCCGCAGGATCCGGTGCATTTTGAGGTGGCCGCCACCTTTGACTACGACACGCTCAAAACCGACCGCCGTGCCTACGCCGAGGCCTTCGGTATCCAATACCGAAATCAGGACGCCATCAACGGGAAGGCCATATGCGAGCGCTACGACCGCCGGCTGCTGGTGCAGAACCCGCCGATGCCCCCGCTCGAGCGGGAGGAGCTCGATCGCGTTTATGCCCTGCCCTATCAGCGGAGCTGGCATCCAGCCTACGCGTCGGCCGGCGGTGTGCCCGGCATTGAGGAGGTCCGTTTTTCGGTTACGCACAACCGCGGCTGCTTCGGTGGGTGCAATTTCTGCGCGCTGGCCTTTCACCAGGGGAGAACCGTGCGCTCCCGCAGCATCGCAAGCGTGGTGGAGGAGGCGAGAAAGATCACACAGCTTCCGGATTTCAAGGGCTACATCCACGACATCGGCGGACCGACGGCCAATTTCCGCGCGCCTGCCTGCGAGCATCAGCTCACGCACGGGGTATGCTCCAACCGCAAATGCCTCGCGCCCACGCCCTGCCCCAATCTCCGGGTGGATCACACCGAATACCGGCAACTGATCGAAGCCGTGGAGGCACTGCCGGGTGTGAAAAAGGTTTTCATCCGCAGCGGCATCCGGTTCGACTACCTGATGCTCGACCCGGACGACTCCTTTTTTTGCAAGCTGGTACGGGACAATGTGAGCGGGCAGCTTAAGGTTGCGCCGGAGCACTGTTCGCGCAATGTGCTCTCGTGCATGGGCAAGCCTCCGTTTGAGGTGTACGAGCGCTTCCGCAAACGCTTTTTTGCCATCACCGAGAGCGTGGGTAAGGAGCAGTATCTGGTCCCTTATCTGATGTCCAGCCATCCGGGCTCCACACTGCGGGACGCGGTGGAGCTGGCGCTTTACCTGAAGCGCAACGGCTACGCGCCCGAGCAGGTGCAGGACTTTTACCCAACCCCGGGCACAGCCTCCACGGTGATGTATTACACAGGCATTCATCCGCTGACCATGAAGCCGGTCTATGTGGCGACCGACTACCACGAAAAGCAATTGCAGCGCGCGCTGCTGCAATACAACCGCCCGCAAAACGCCGCTCTTGTGCGGGAAGCGCTGGTCAGAGCAGGCCGGGAGGATCTGATCGGGTACGGAAAAGAGTGCCTTGTCCGCCCGGCCGCGGCACACGCCAATACAGCATACACCGATGCGGCGGCTCGCCGTTCGACGCCCCCGTCGGCAGGCACGGTTCGTTCCCGCGCACGCACGCATCATCCCGCAAAGCAGTCGGACGATACCGGCCGTTCCCGCTCATCGTCCGGGGATGTTGCCCGCCGGAACAGCCGCGGCGGCGCACCGTCCGGCAAACCCGGACGCGATACCAACAGCGCCTCCCCCCGGGGCGCCGCACCGAAGGCCGGACAAACCAAACAGCAGTCGTCGGTGCCGCGCAGGAACCGCCCGCTGCAAAGACCGTCCGGCACCGGCAAGCCCTCCGGCATTCTGCCGGGCAAAAAAAAGCGGTGACGGGATCAAACGGCACGCCGTCCGCCAATCCGACCTACAGGAGAATCCAGTATGAATTTCACCGAAATCGATATGAGCGTCCGGAACCGCACTGAGCTGTTCCGATACGATATCGACCGGCTGCGCATTGTCATGAGTCTGACGGTCGATATCGACATGACCCCTCTGCTGGAGCTGATTGACCGGAAAAATCTGAAATTTTCCCCCACCATGATGTGGGTGGTTTCAAAAACCGTCAATCTGCAGGAGGAGTTCCGTTACGACTGGGGCATGCCGCTGACCATGAACATCCTCCACGTGACGGTGGACGGCTTTCACCTCTCGCAATTCTTTGAGAAGGTACAGCAGCTTATCAACCAGATGAACGGAGAGATGCTATGAGCGAGCTGAAACAGATTCCCAATGTGGGCAAGCGCACCGAGGCGGATCTGATTGCGATGGGGTACACCACAATGGAGTCGCTGCGCGGTATACCGGCGGAAGAACTGTACGCCGCGGAATGCGCGCTGCGCGGCTTTGTGCTGGACCGCTGCCAGCTCTACCTGCTGCGCGCCGTGGTGTACTTCGTGAACACCGATCAGCCGGATCCGGAAAAATGCCGCTGGTGGTACTGGAAGGATGAGTATGTGCAGCCCTCCCCCTGCGGCAAAAGCTGTATCCGGTGCGACTGGTTTCCGTCCGCCTGCGGCGGATGCAGCAGCAACGGAGATCGGGAGCAGCAGCCCCCCGGTCCCTGCCGGATGAAGCGCTCGCACTGACAGACGCCGAAAACAGCCGTGAGCAGATCTCCCGGACATCGCTCTGGGATTTGCTCACGGCTGTTCATACAGGAAAAACGATTTCAAAAAAACAGCAGACAGATGCGCACTGTCTGCTGTTTTACTGTACCCGACTTTCATTGTGGAAAAAAGACAATCCTTCTGCCACGACCATGAAACCGGACTCTGAAATGGAGCAGATGACGGGAATCGAACCCGCGTATTCGGCTTGGGAAGCGGACACTCTGCCATTGAGTTACATCTGCATAGGAACGCTTATATTATAATACAAAAAGGGCGTTCTGTCAAGAGTGATTTCGGAATTTTTGCAAAATTTTCTCCCCGCCGGTCAAGCGGCAGGGCTTACCACCGGTCAATCATCCGTTTCCCTCGCACCGCCGGGGGACATTCCGGCCCAATCACAGGCGTCCTGCACACAATGAAGGATAGATAGCCCCCCACAGGTGCACCCGCACAGACGCCAACCACGGGCACACAACCATTGCTGCCCCGTGGTCATCATTTGCGCGCGCGGCTCCGTCCGGTTGCCGCGATCCGGGCCTGCCGGCTGTCCTTTCGGCCGCCAGTGTCCCCGCCGCCGTTTGGCGGCGGGGACACTGGAACATCGGCCGCGAAAGCATGGAAGCATTGGCGGCGGGCGGGAACACCGGTGCGGAACGGTTTACCCCAGCTTGGCCAGCGCGGCGCGAACCCCCTCGAGATTCTCACAGTAACGGGCGAGCTTGGCGCGTTCTCCCTCCACAATCGCGGCCGGCGCCTTGGAAACAAACCCTTCGTTGGCCAGCTTTTTGTTCAGCCGCTCAATTTCATCCGAGAGCTTTTTCTCCTCGGTCAGCAGGCGGGCACGCTCCTTTTCGGTATCCACCAGATCCGCCATGGGCAGGTAAATTGCGGCGGAATCGGTGATGATCTGCACGGCATTATCGGCAGAGATCACCTCGGGTGAGAAGCGCTCGGCCACCTCCACGCCCGAGGCGGACGCCAGCCGGACAAAAAACGCATGGGTTGCCGGCCCGAAGGAGGCGGGATACTTTGTCTCCAGATACACCTTCGCCCGGCGGGAGGGCTGCACGTTCATCTCATTCCGGCGCATCCGAATGGCCCTGATGGCCGTAATCACGCGGGAAAACGCGAGTGCGTCCTCGGAGAAATCCAGCGCCGCATCGGCCTTCGGATATTCGGCGATCATAATGCTTTCCACCGCCGGATCGTGCGGCAGCGCCTGGTAGATCTCCTCGGTGATGAAGGGCATAAAGGGGTGCAGCAGGCGCAGGATGCCGGTGAGCACCCAGCACAGCACATTCTGGGCGGTCAGATTGCCCTCGGTTCCCTTTTCGGCAAGCCGGCTCTTGGTCAGCTCGATATACCAATCGCAGAACACATCCCAGACAAAATCGTAAATGGCCGAGAGCGCCACGCCGACCTCAAAGCTGTCCAGCGCGCTGACCACCGAGGCCACGGTTTTGTTGTACTCGGTGAGAATCCATCGGTCCTCCGCGGCAAGGCGCCCGGACTCGGGCAGTTCCGCGTGCGCAATGGTCAGATTCATGCGGACAAAGCGGGAAGCGTTCCAGAGCTTGTTCGCAAAATTGCGCGCGGCCTCCATCTTTTCCTCCGAAAAGCGCATGTCGTTTCCGGGGGAATTGCCGGTGGAGAGCGCAAAGCGCAGCGCGTCCGCGCCGTATTGTTCGATAACCTCAAGCGGATCGATGCCGTTGCCCAGCGATTTGGACATTTTGCGCCCCTGCGCGTCCCGCACAAGGCCGTGCATAAAGACGGTATGGAACGGAACCTCCCCCATCTGCTCCAGCCCCGAGAAGATCATGCGGGCCACCCAGAAGAAGATGATGTCATACCCGGTCACCAGCACGCTGGTGGGATAATAGCGGGCAAGGTCGGCGGTTTTTTCGGGCCAGCCGAGCGTGGAGAAGGGCCAGAGCGCCGAGGAAAACCAGGTGTCCAGCACGTCGCTGTCCTGCTCGACATGGCTGCTGCCGCATTTGGGGCAGACCCTGACGTCCTCGCGTGAGACCGTCATCTCGCCGCAGTCCCGGCAATAGAAGGCGGGAATCCGGTGCCCCCACCAAAGCTGGCGGGAGATGCACCAGTCGTGCACGTTTTCCAGCCAATTGATATAGATTTTGGAGAAGCGCTCAGGCTCAAACCGGACCTTCCCCTCCCGGACCACACGGAGTGCCGGACCGGCCAGCGGCTCCATTCTGACAAACCATTGGTCCGAGATCAGAGGCTCCACGGTGGTGTGGCAGCGGTAGCAGGTGCCCACATTGTGGCTGTGCGGCTCCACGCTGACGAGATACCCCTCTGCCTCCAGATCGGCCACCAGCGCCCGCCGCGCGGCGTAGCGGTCCATCCCCTCGTATTTGCCGCCCCAGCGGTTGATGGTGGCGTCGTCGTTCATCACCTTGATCATGGGCAGATTGTGCCGCTGGCCGACCAAAAAGTCGTTGGGGTCATGCGCCGGAGTGATCTTGACGCATCCGGTTCCGAAGCCGATTTCCACGTAGTCATCGCCGATGACCGGAATCTCCCGGTTCACAATCGGCAAAATCACGGTTTTGCCAATGAGATGCCGGTTCTTCTCATCGTTCGGGTTGACCGCCACCGCGGTATCGCCGAACATGGTCTCGGGCCGGGTGGTGGCCACCTCCACATACGCGCCCTCCTCTCCCTTGATCGGATAGCGCACATGCCAGAAGCTGCCGGCCTGCTCGGAATAGATCACCTCGGTGTCCGAGAGCGCCGTGAGGCAGTGCGGGCACCAGTTGATGATGCGGTTGCCGCGATAGATCAGTCCCTTTTCATAGAGATTGACAAACACCTCGCGCACGGCCCGGGAGCAGCCCTCGTCAAAGGTGAAGCGCTGGCGGGTCCAGTCGCAGGAGGCGCCCAGCTTTTTGAGCTGCCCCGTGATGCGCGCCTCGTACTTGTCCTTCCACTGCCAGACCCGCTCGAGGAATTTCTCCCGCCCCAGGTCATAGCGGGTCAGCCCCTCCTCCTCGCGCAGGCGCTCCTCCACCTTGATCTGAGTGGCAATACCGGCGTGGTCGGTTCCCGGCACCCACAGCGTGTCATAGCCCTGCATCCGCTTGTAGCGCACGAGAATATCCTGCAGGGTTTCGTCCAGCGCGTGCCCCATGTGGAGCTGCCCGGTGACGTTCGGCGGCGGAATCACCACCGAAAAATGCTCCGCCCGGTTTTCCGGGTTTGGCGTGAAATAGCCCTTATCGCACCAGCTCTGATAGATGCGATCCTCAAAATCTGCCGGGCGATAGGTTTTCGGCAGCTCGTAATTTCCGTTCATAATTTCCTCCTGCATCACCGTTGAAAAATAAAAGCCCCACATCCCTCATCAGGACGTGGAGCACGCGGTACCACCTGATTTTACGGCGCGCCTCTCCCGGCGCTCCGCACCCTCTGTTCCGATAACGGCGGAACCGTTGCGGGTTACTCCTCCGGAAGCTCCGGCCTTCCCCCGCACCGCTCAAAAGCCACTTCGGCTTCCCTTCCCCGGAGGCTCGCACCAACCGCCCCCTCTCTGCGCGTTCCGGAAAACCTACTCCTCTTTTTCACTGCGTTTCTGAATACAGAATTAGTATACCACAATTTCCCGCGCTTGTCAACACATAGCGGGAATTTTTTCTGCGGAACCCCCTTTGCGGGCCATAAATTGATCATTCCCCGGTGCCGGCGGCCGCGAAGGCCGCAAGCCGCCGGCCGACAGAGCGAGGTCCCCGACATGGCCTCAAAGTTTTTTGATGAAACTTTTTTGCAAAAAAGTTCCTCAAGTTGTAGACAAAAGGCGCATCAAATAAAAATTGCACAAAAGCCATAGCCACTTTTTCTCTGCAAGAAGTAGGCGCAGAGAAAAAGTTTGCAAAAAGAGACGCCGGTAAGGAAATTTCGCCGCCTGCGGGCGTCGAGGAGGGCTTCGCGCCCTCCACCCCGCAAACTTTTGAAAAAGTTTGATCAAAACTTTCATCAAACTGACGAAAGCCGTTTC
>CALXUY010000048.1 GCA_944391805.1 uncultured Clostridia bacterium | reverse complement strand
AAACAAACCAAATTGACGCAGGCAATAGTGGATCTATTGACAAGGAGATTTGTGAAGTTTGGCGAAAAAGATGCAAAAAGTTGTGCAGTCAAGGTGCGAACCGTGAATTGCGCGGTGTTGCCTTAAGGATCTGCCGGACAGACCGCACATGCTGTGAGATTGTCACTGCCCCGGATGCGGAGACATACTTTGCCGTTCCCGGAGTGCGCTTTGAGAAATGAGATCGGGCAATGACGCTCCCCGGCCGGAATTCCCGGCCGGGGAGACAGAAAGGAGACTTTGATGAAAAAACAGATCCGAACTGCCGTTCTGCTGCTTGGGCTGCTGGCTGTTCTGCTGTGTGCCTGCACCCGCCCGGAATCCGAATCGGGAGAAAGTGCGGAAGAAAGCCAACAGACCGTCGCTTCCACGCCGGCGTCCTCTGACCCGGAGAGCACACAAATGCCGGAAAGCGATGAGCCGGAGGAGAGCTTTGTTCCATCCGATGATCTTGAGGACGACAACTGGACCCCGAATTACTGATATCCAAGTGTATGGCCTGACTTGCAATTCAGCATATGCTTGAAACAGGCCGGTTTCCGCATCGCAGCCCTCACAACGGAGTCTGAAGGGATGCAGTTTGCCGGTATGGTACGCATCCGCAATGCCTGCGCAATCTGCATTTTTTCTGGCAAAACCATTGTGTGAAAGCGTTGTGCTGCAGAATCAGTTATTATTACAATAAAAATGACCAACAACAGTTGAAAAACGATGTTGGTCATTTTTCTTTGAGCTCCAAACGGAGAATTCTGATCTGCCACCAATTCAAGCGGCAGAGCTGTTGCCGGCGATGATGATCCGTGATTTTTAATAGAAATGCCGTTAATAGGGGACTTGTCAAAAGCATCTCAAAAATATATAATAGAGAGGCAAAAAGCAGAGCGGATTTGGCTTTTCTGAACAAATATTCATTGATCAGTAAGGAAAAGCACGCCCAAATACCGTTCCGGTGATGCAAAAAATACATATAAACAGGAAAGGATTTTGTGTCATGAAAAAATGCATTTCCATAATTCTGATGCTTGGAATGTTTGTCTCGCTTATGCTTTCGACTGTAGCTTCTGTGTCTGCCGAGGAGCAGCAATCGAGCGCGGCGCTGACCTTTGACGACTGGAAGAACCCATTTGCTCCCGCCGCGGATAAATACAGCACGGTATCCACGGCGGTTACCTCCATCAATGACAATCCCGCTTTGACCATTTACCCGCTGAAGGGAAAGAACGGAAGCTGGAATCATGTGACAATGCCGTTCCCCTTTGAGCGCCAAAAAACATATGTCATCTCCTACGATGTTGCCGTGACCGAGCAGCTTGGACGGGATGCGTTGAGCGACGCTGCGCTGAACGTTGTGGTTTGCAGCTCGGTTTACTCCTCGGAGGCCTCCGGCAGCAACAATTTCAGCAACATTCAGAGAGTGGTGACTTACGCAGATGGAAGCAGTGCCACGGTGGTTCCCGGGAAATGGAACCATGTGGTTGCAACCGTCTCGATTCCCGGCTCGTCCGGCATGTGGTGGGAGCCGGATTCCATCGGCTTTTGGGAGGATAATGGAAGCCAGAGTGCCGCGTCCTGTTTTGTGATTGACAATCTGGTGATCATGGAGCAGAGCGCGTTCAATCGTGCTTATCCGAGCGGCGTGACTCCGCGCACGGACAATCCGAGCGTGGGCTACGACAAGGTGGTATCCGATTTCAACAGTACCAGATATCCGGCGCTTCGTTCGGTTGCCGATACCGCAGGGAATCTTGCCGTAACACTGCGCGGTGACAGCGTACTGACCTGGAAGCATAAGGATGCTTCCGAGGCAAACCTGTACATCCCGTTTGCATTCCGGAAGGGCGAAACCTACCGCTTGAGCCTTGATATTTCCACCGCTGCTTCCGAGCCCGTTGCTGTTTTTGCCGCAGCGTCCGCCACGAAGGACGGGGCGGATGAAGCTGCCGCACTCCAGAAATTTACCTCCGGCGAATCGGATTCCGTGACACTTGAAAATGGCGTTTGGAAGCATGTGGAGCTGATATTGACCGCCACCGCTGATGCCGGCTATTTTGTTCTGTGCCCGGACGACGTATACGGCAACATTCTGATTGACAACTTTGCGCTCTCACAAGCCGATTCGTATCCTTCTGAAATGCCGCGTCGCACCGGGAATGTGGATTCGGTTCTTCGTCTTGACTTTGAGGACGAAAATCCCTTTTTCTTCAATGCGCTGTACTCCAACCGCGTTGCGCTTTCGGTTGATACCGTGGAGAAAAACGGTGTGGAAACCAACGCGCTCCGTTGGGAGGCACTGACCGGTGGTCAGGCGTACAACAAGGTGATCGCTCCGTATTGCTTCACAAAGGGAAATACCTATGTCATTTCCTTTGATGTCATGGCTTATGGTCAGTACGGCGGAGGCGATGTGAGGGACACGCAAATTGCGGTTTACAGCGTTTATCAGGACTTTACGCTGTTTGAGGACAGCTCGGTCAGCAAAAATCTTGGAACTGTCACAGCAAAAGCAGGGGAATGGACGCATGTATCGCTGACTGTCACCATACCGACGACCGAAAAAAACAGTATGAACTACCTTGGTCTCTGTGAATTTCCCGGAAATGAGAATAACGCATGCTTTTTCATCGATCAACTGACCATCGCGCCCAAAAACGCAGACTGTACCGCGGATACACATGTGGAGGGAGTTTGGACGGTTACCAAAAAGCCGAACTGTACGGATGCAGGCTCCCGCACGTTGACTTGCGCCATTTGTGGAGCGGTGATCCGAACCGAGAAAATTCCGGCCGGAGCCGGTGCGCATATCCCGGCAGAGTGGACGCTTGACAAGGAGGCGACCTGCACCGAGCAAGGAAAGCGGCACGCGCTCTGCACGGTCTGCGGGGAGCGTGTTGAGGAAGTCCTTCCGGCTGTTGGGCATACTCCGGGAGAGTGGATTGTGGACCGGGAAGCGACCTGCACCGAGTCAGGGAGCCGTCATCGGGCTTGTTCGGTTTGCGGGGCCGATATTGATCAGGAAGAAATTACAGCGGCAGGGCACAAGCCCGGGAGCTGGGTGGTGGATACCCCTGCGGCAGAGGGGGTTGAAGGGCATCGACACAGAAGCTGTACGGTTTGCAATGAACTGCTTGAGGAAGAAACGATCGCAGCGCTGCCGGTACCATCCGATGATGAAACTGCCCCTGAAGCATCGGCTACTACGGATGGAGGAGAGTCTCCGGCCGGCTGTAAGAGTACCGTTGGCATTGGCTTTTGGGCGGCGGGATCGGTGATGACGCTTGCTGGCTTTGGCCTGCACGGAAGGAAATCATGCCGGCAGGAGAAGCGGCATTCCTGAAGCACGGGACACGGAGAGACGCACAGCGGTCCGGGCGCGTTTGTCACGGCTCACCGTTCAGGCTCCGCATGAATCTGCTTGAGCTTTTCCCGCATGAGTGCGTTTCGTTCCCGTTCTTCCAGCCTGCGGTATTGGGCTGGAGTCATGCCGAATTGCTTTCGGAAGAGTGAAATAAAATAGGATACCGAGTGAAAGCCGGAAAGCGCGCTGATCTGCTCCACAGAAATGGGGGAGAGATTGAGCAGATTTACCGCATAATCCAAACGGAGATGCTTGAGATACTCATTAAAGGACATGTTTGTGGAGCGATGAAACAGCTCTCCGAGATAATTGGGTGTGAGATAAACCTTGCGTGCACAGTCTCCGAGCGAAACGGACTCCCGGAAATGCAGCTTGAGATAGTTGATCACCTCGTTCACAGGCAGACTGGGCTTTTTGCCGGCGTTTTCCTGACGCTGATTGGCTTCTTTCCGGTTTTGCCGGATCATACGGATGAGGAATTGCTCGAACAGAGCCATGATCATCTGCATGGCAGCGTTCCGTGTACAGCTTCCGCAGGAAAGCCTGCTGCTCACGGATTATGCTTCCGCCGGCAGACTCTGGAGCCGGGAATCCGAGGCTGCGGCATGGCTTCCGGCAAAGTATGATGACGGCACGGATTGGAAGGAGGCGGAGGAATGAAGCGGCTGTGCAATTCGGTAACTTCTTTGGACGGCTTATGGCAGCTCTATGTTGTGCAAAACAGCCGTTTGCAGCAGGATGGATATTTGAATCCGGAGGACCGGTCGCTTTCCACGCCTGCGCTGCATACTTCGGCAGCGCTCCGGAACGCCGGGTATGCATGCATCCCTGCGCAGGTCCCCGGCAATTTTGAGTGGGAGCTGTACCGGGCAGGGAAAATAGAGGATCCCTTTTACGGGACCAATATTCTTCGTTTGCAGGAGCTGGAGGGAACACACCAGTATTATCTCCGACGTTTTGAATGGGCCGGGGAGACCAGCCGTATGCTTCTGTGCTTTGAGGGAATCGACACTGCTGCCGAGGTTTTTCTCAATGGGAGATGCATTCTGACCTGTGCGAATATGTTTCTGGAGCATCGCGTGAAAGTTGACGGATTTCTGCGGCACGGGGAAAACGAGCTGGTTGTGCATATCAAGCCGGCGTCCATTTACGCCAGACAGTTTGCCGATGCAGACATGACGTTTGCTTTGCCCTATAACTATGAGAGCCTCCGCCTGCGGAAGGCTGCAAGCAGTTTTGGGTGGGATATTATGCCGCGCACCGTGGGCGGTGGTATCTGGCGCAGCGTTACGCTGATTCGTCAGCCCGAAAACCGGATTGCGGATCTGTTTGGATATACGCTTACTGCGGACCCGTCGGAGCGTACCGCAAGGCTGGGCTTTTCCTTCGCAGTGGATCTGCACACCGATCTGTTGCGGGATTGGTCACTGGTTGTGAAGGGTGTTTGTGGAGAAAGCCGTTTTTCCTGCGGCGGCGCTTTATGGCATACCTGCGGTCGCTTTACCGTGGATTTACAGGATGCGCAATTCTGGATGCCCCGCAATTACGGGGAGCCGGCATTGTATGAAATCCGGGCGGAGCTGCGGTATCGGGGGGAGCTTGCCGATGCGGTCGGATTCCGGCTCGGTGTGCGGACGGTGGAGCTGGAACGGACCTCCGTTGCTGCCTCGGACGGAAGCGGGATGTTTGCATTCCGTGTCAACGGAAAGCGTATTTTTGCCATGGGAACCAACTGGGTTCCGGCGGATGCCTTTCACTCCCGTGATCGGAAACGGCTGCCGGAGCTGTTGCCCTTGCTGAACAATTTGGGCTGCAATATGGTACGCTGCTGGGGCGGGAATGTATACGAGCATGAGGACTTTTTTGATTTCTGTGATGAAAACGGCATTCTGATATGGCAGGATTTCGCAATGGGCTGTGCGGTTTATCCGCAGGATGATGCTTTTGCGGATGAAATCCGACGGGAGGCCGAGCAGATTGTGCGCAAGTACCGTAACCATCCCGCACTGGCGCTCTGGGCGGGGGACAATGAATGTGATCTGGCATGCAGTTGGAGCGGCGTCGGACGCGATCCCAATCAAAACCGTCTGACCCGTCAGGTGCTTCCTGAGGTACTCCGCCGCTTGGATCTCACCAGACCGTATCTGCCATCATCCCCTTTCCTGGATGAAACCGTGTACCGTACCGGCCTTGCGCCGGCGGAGGACCATCTCTGGGGACCGAGGGACGATTTCAAGGGAGTGTATTACTCGGGCGCGTCCTGCAGCTTTGCCAGCGAAATCGGTTATCATGGCTGCCCGGAGCCGTCCTCACTCTGCCGCTTCCTGTCGCGGGAAGGGCTATGGGGGTGGCGCAATCCCTCCGGAGCCGGTGCAAATGACGAGTGGCTGGCACATGCAGCCTGCGTGGAGGCGGATGTATCCTGCCAGTATGCCTATCGGATTCCGCTGATGGCGAAGCAGGTACGGCGGTTATTCGGGACGGAGCCTGATACATTGGAGGCTTTTGCAGCCGAAAGTCAGATTTCCCAAGCCGAGGCAGACAAATTTTTCATTGAACATTTCCGGATTGCAAGCCCACGCCGGGGCGGCATTCTCTGGTGGAACCTGGCGGATGGCTGGCCGCAATTCTCGGATGCCGTCGTGGATTATTACGGCAAGAAGAAACTGGCATATTTCTACATCCGCCGTTCGCAGGCACCGGTGGTGTTGATCTGCGGAGAACCGGAAGATGGGGAAATTCCCCTGTATGTGGTGAATGATCTGCAGATCCCGGTTGATCTGACCTATCGCGTGTGCGAGCTGACCGATGGAAGCGAGCTGCTGAAGGGAAGCGCGCAGGCAGGGGACAATGCGCGGCTTTGTCTTGAAAAAATCCCGTACCACGGAGGGGATCCGCGCTGCTATCTGATGGAATGGGAATATTGGCTGAACGGCGAGCTGAAGCGCGGCAGCAATCATTATATCAGCGGAATGGATCGGTTTCTGCGGTTGGATACCTATCTTGGCTGGATGCGGCGCGCCGGATATTTTACAGACTTCTTTTTGGCACAAACGCCGGATGAGAACACATCAGAAACCGATTGAGAGGACAATCATGAAAGCATCAGGAGAAAAGATATTGCAGGAGCTGGGAGAGCGTTATCCCGTGTTGCGTCCGCTTTTGCCGGATATTCTGCAGGCTGCGGAGCAGATGTGCGAGAGCTGGAAGGCTCATGGAAAACTTTTGATATGCGGAAACGGGGGCAGTGCCTCGGATGCGCTGCACATGGTGGGAGAGCTGATGAAGAGCTTTATGCTCCCGCGACCCCCCGATGGTGTGCTTCGTGCGAGGCTGGAGGCTGCCGGGGGTGCGGACGGGGAATATCTCAGTACCCACCTGCAAATGGCACTTCCGGCCATCTCGCTGGGAAATGAAACCGCCCTGCAAACCGCCTATGGCAACGATGTTGCCCCCGATCTCATCTATGCCCAGCAGGTGTTCGGGCTTGGCAGACCGGGGGATGTATTTTTGGGGATTTCCACATCCGGCAATTCCCGGAATGTGGTTTTGGCGGCAAAGGTTGCGCGCGCAATGGGCCTTCGGACGGTTGCACTGACCGGGGCGGGTGAGAGCCGCCTTGCAAACTGCTCGGAATGTTTGATCGCCGTTCCGGAAACCGAAACCTACCGGGTTCAGGAGCTGCATTTACCCGTATATCATACGCTCTGTCTGATTGCGGAAAACGAATTTTTCGGATGACAGAGAGGAAAATACATATGTATGCCGGAATTGACATTGGCGGCACCAAATGTGCCGTGACGCTGGGAAGGGAGCGGCCGGACGGGGAAATGAAGCTGTTGGCAAAGGCGCAGTTTGCCACACATGGAACCCCGACGGATATTCTGGAGCGTTTGGCGGAGGAGCTGAAACGGCTTCTGCATGAACAGAAGCTGAATGAGGGGGATTTGAAGGCCGTGGGAATCAGCTGCGGAGGACCGTTGGATTCCGCACGGGGCATTGTGCAGTCTCCCCCCAATCTTCCGGGGTGGGATGGCATTCATGTCACCGATTATTTTTCAAATATAACCGGAGCTCCGGCATATCTGGAGAATGATGCGAACGCCTGTGCAGTTGCGGAATGGAAATACGGGGCGGGAAGGGGAAAGGAAAATATGGTCTTTCTCACCTTCGGCACCGGGCTTGGAGCGGGATTGATTCTCAACGGGGCGCTTTATCAGGGAGCCAACGGGAACGCGGGAGAGATCGGGCATCTTCGCCTGCGCCGGAACGGTCCTCTTGTCTTTGGAAAGCATGGATCTGCGGAGGGCTTTTGCAGCGGCGCCGGCTTGGCAAGGCAGGCAAGGCTGGCAGCGAGGCGTGACCCGGAGGGAGCCGCGCCCCTGCTGCGGCTGTGCGGAGGGATGAACGGTATTCAGGCGAGAGCAATCGCGGAGCTTGCCGGACAGGGTGACCGCTTTTGTCAGGAAATATATCATCGGTGCGGGGAAATGCTGGGAGAGACGCTTGCAATTCTGGTGGATCTTCTGAATCCCGAGCGCATTCTTCTTGGCGGAATCTATATGCGTTCGGCCGAGCTACTCTGTGAGGGAATGCGGCGCACGCTTGGCCGGGAGGCTCTCCCGAATGCCTTGTCGGTGTGCGAAATTCTTCCCGCAGGGCTGGGGGAGCGCATCGGGGATTATGCCGCACTGTCTGTGGCGGTGAACCGTGAGCAGGGGACGCTCTCCGGCTGATGCGGAATGACCGTTGATGATTCCCGGTCCCGACCCGGCAGGGCGGTGGGAGAAAATCAGGGCCCTCCGGCCCGTAACATGCAGAACGGGAACAAACACATTTATTTTTCAGATAATTGACCGGCCATGGATGCGATTGCACGGTCCGGAGCTGTCTTGTCGAGCGCGCTTTGCGCTGCGAATGCGGCCGGACGGTTCGGTCGGTCCGGCTTGCTTTGCTCGGCCGGAGCGGTTCTGCTGGGTGTTCTGCCCGGCTTGCTCGGGATGTAATGATGGTGTGGAATCGGCTTCCATTCCACCCGGCAAAACAGTGCCATGACCGTCGTAATGGTTCCGATCAGCGGAAAGAGCGGCCAGAGCAGGACTCCCCATATTTTTGCAGAGACGGGCATTGCCGGAATCCGGCTGCGTTCGCAGAGGATCACATAGAGCGGGAGCGCAAGCGTGGTCAGATAGCTGAGCACCAGAGAACGGCCAAGACCACACAGCCAGTGTAGTATATTTGCGGAAGAGAAGCCGGATGCAGCCAGCGCAGCAAGCCCGATTCCAAAGGCAAGCAGCTTCTGTGCGGCGAACAGCAGGGCATCCGGCAGGACGGTCATGAGTGTATCGTAGCAAATAAAGCTGTCCCGGAACCGGTGAAAATCCTCGGGAGCGGCCTGCCTGTGACGCGGCAAAAAGCATCTGCGCATCCACTCGCGCAGAAATACGCCTCCGGTTTTTCGGAAAATTTCCAGATGTCCGCGTGACCACCGCAGCCTCTGCCGCAGGGCGACACGCAGCTCTGTGGGCTGCTCGTCGTAAAACTCGGCTGCATCCTGATAGGAGATTCGCCATCCCATGCGGACTGCGTCGGCGGTCAGCTCTCGGTCCTCGGTCAGCGAGGTGTAGCTCCAGCCCTGCCGTACCAGCTCACTGTCAAACAAATATCCGGTGCCCTGCAGGCGGGTGGAGAGGCGCAGCACCGACCGGGCGCGGTGCTCGGTCCGCACGGTTCCCAGCCAGTGCAGACCATAGGAGCAGGAGATCCAGTTTTCCCCGAAATTTTTGGTGTTCCGGTAGGAGGTTACAATGCGCTCGCCCGCGTCAAAGGCGTCGTTCATGCGGGAAATATAATCGGGTGCGAGCAGATTATCCGCGTCCAGCACAAAAAATCCGTCAAATTGTGCGGTTCCGTAATCGCGTTCCATGCATCGGAACAGATATTGCAGGGCATAGCCTTTGGTGCGGTGCCTCTCGTCATGGCGTTCGTAACAGATCGCGCCGTGCGCACGGGCAATGGATGCTGTGCGATCGGTGCAGTTGTCGGCAACCACAAACACGGTGAGCAGCTCTGCCGGGTAATCCTGCCGGCGGATGCTTTCGAGCAGCGCGCCGATGACGGCCTGCTCGTTTCGCGCCGCAACCACAATCCCGTAACGGTGCTTGTGAAGGGCGGTGGGAAAGCTGCGGGTACGAAAGCACCCGATCAGAACGAAAACGGCTCTGTATGCATAGAGAAGCATCAGAAACAGACCAAGTATGGTCACGGCACATTGCAATTGTGGGATGGGCGTTGGCATAGTTCCTCCTTGACAAGCGGGTGGCAGCACCGTGCCGTATGCGGCTTTGCGCATTTGCCTGCCGGGGCGTTTTCACCTCTCCGTTCCGCGCGGCGTTGTCTGCTATATTATAGTGCATGCGGGTAAAGAAAGCGGTAAAGGAAACGGTAAAGATTTGATAAACGGAGGAACATGATTGCTATGATGAAACGGCCCCGGGGTGCCGGCATTTTCATGCCGGCACCCCGGGGAGCGGCTTCCGTCAGCTTAGCTAAAGTTTTCGCCCGCCTTTTTCAAAAGGCGGCACGGATCCAACGCCGTGGGGCGTTGGTCGCCGCCCGCAGGCGGCGAAATCCCTATACGGCGTTTCTTTTTGGCAAACTCTGCGAAGCAGATTTGCGGCGGAGCTACGCGGAGCCTCTGCTTCTTTCTTTGCGCCTACACGCTCAAAGAAAAAGCGGACAAACGCTTTTGTGCAATTTTTATTTGATGCGCCTCTTGTCTACAACCTGCCCGGGGTGCCGGCATTTTCATGCCGGCACCCCGGGGTTTGTGCTTGCTTTGGTTGGATTCGGCTCAGGCATCCTGTTGCGGGGAAGAGTCCTTGACCGGCTCCTGGCCTTGCTTTTTTCGCCGGTATTGCAGCAGACCGATCAGTTGTCCCGAGAGCAGAACGGTCAAGAGGGAATACCCGATTCGGGTGAGCGGAATATAAGTGATCGAGAGCAGCAGAACAACAAGATCGGTGATCAGATAGATCCAACGGATGTTGATGTGGGTGACGTGCGAAAGGCTCATGGCCAGCGCGTCGTCTCCCCCCGGCGCGCCACCCGCGCGCACGCTCAGTCCTACGCCTACACCGACAAACAGCGCACCTGCAACCGAAGCGATCAGCGGGTGCTCCGCCAGTCCGGGAAACAGGGGCGGGAACTGTTCGACAATGGCATAGAACAGGGAAAATCCACCCCCGGCGATGACCGAGTAACCGATAAACTCCTTGCCGAGCAGCCGCCAGCCCAGCAGATAGCAAAGAATATTCATCACCAAGCCCGAGATGGCTGGCGAGACCGAAAACCAATGCTGCAGCAGCAGGGTCATCCCCAGAACGCCGCCCTCAGTCACGCCGGAAAAGGAGTGAATATGGTAAAGCCCAAAGGCAAGAATGGCGCTGCCGGCCAGTGCCAGCAGGCAGTTGGTCAGTCGCAGCCGGGGCAGCAGGGCGCCCAGCCTGCGAAGGAATCCGGAGCCTTCCGGACGGATTTGCTTTGACATGATAAACCTCGTTTCCTGAAAATCGGAAGCAACGCGCAATTCCCAAGTTTGGCAGCGGATGCCTTGCCATCGCGCTCCGGGCGCATGGCTTTGCAGCTACGGCTATGTCGGGCTGCACGGTGTTCCGGCTCTGTTTGGACGTCACACGGACGTGTATATACGCTCATGGTTCCACCTTTTTGATATTTTACCGCGTAAACCCGATGCGCCTGCATGACACATCGGTTGATGTGGAACATTTGAACGCGCTGTTGAGTAAAATGGTAATGACTGTGTTTTGAATACTGCCGCTACCGAGGTGCCATGTCCCAGAGCATGTACGCCTGCCCGTCGGTGGGGGGATCCTGCCGCAGATACGGCTTTGCTTCGGCTGCCGCCGTATTCGGCGGACACATGCTCGGATGATTGCTTTTCATAGATACCCTCCTTTCCTTCGGGTGAAGTACATACTCTTACTATTATAGTACGAAATCGGATTTTTGTCAATACCCGGATTATCGAAAGCTCAGTCAAATCAATCGAACAGGAGGTGACGCCATGCTGAATACCCGAGTGGAAACAAGGCATTTGATTGTGCGGGAGGGCTTTCAGATTTTGCTGCGAGCGGACGCCGTGCTTTGCCTTCCGGAGGAGTCGGAGCGGATTGCTGCCTATTATGAGCGAACCGGAACGGCTTGCCTGAAGTGGGCGGAGGAAGCCGAAGGCGGGAGGCTGCGGGCCGCATATCTGGCACTGGAAAGCAATCGGGAGAGGTCCCGGTTCCGTGCGGCGACCTACCGGTTGGAGTGCCGTCCGGTGTGGGAAAACGGTGATCATGCCGCATGGGTCTGCCAGTCCGAGCTGCGCGGGCAGAATGGGGAGCCGTTTGTCCGCCGGATGTCGCAGGTGTGGAACCTGCGGGAGCAAACACTGCTTCCGACCGGACAGATTCTGCATCTGTGCCGCCTGCGCGGAAGAAAAAAGCATCCGCCGTTCCGCCCGGACGGCGTTTATCCGCAGGGGAACGAGCTGGTTTTCTTTCAAAATGCGGCTTTTGGGAATCCGATTCGCGAGTTCCGGGCATCCTATGAATAAATTTTGCCCGCGGCTCCTGCTGCCCGGGCTGCGAAATGATATTCCTTGAAAATTATAGCGGAAAACCGCTTGCATTTGCAGTAAAATTGTGGTATAATATAAAACATCTATTTTGTACAGAGCCGGAGAGAAGCAGGCTTTCGGGAATGCCTGTCTCCGCTGGGTCTCCATTGCCGGACGCTTTGATTGCTGTGGGAGGATGAGGATGTCGAAGGAAACCGTTCAGAAAATCAGAGAAACCGAAGCCGAAGCGGCACGCATTGTTGCCGCAGCCGAGGCGCAGGCGCGCGCCATGCGGGAGCAGACCGAAGCGGAAGGGCGGGAGCGCTGCCGCAGCACCGAGGAAGCGGTTTCCGCCGAGCTGGCTGAAATGCTGGAGCAGATCCGTCAGAAAACCGAGGAGATGTCGGAGCATATGATGGAGGAAACCAGAGCGCGTGCCGAGGCGGTGGCGGCTACGGCCCGCCTGAACCGCAAGAGCGCCGAAAAAATTGTCATCAGGGGGTTGGATTCCAAATGTCGGTAAGCAGTATGAAGCGGCTCACCGTGTTTGCCTTCCGTGCGGATTCCGACCGGATTCTCAGAGCGCTGATGAATCTGCGCTGTGTGGAGGTCCGGAAGCTGGAGCTGTCCGAAGCCGAGCCGGCGCTCCGCCGTTTGCAGGATGAGGACATGCTGCCCCGCATCGAGCAGCAGCTCTCCGATATCCGGTCGGCAATACCTCTCTTGAACCGATACAGCACCCGTCGGAGCAGGCTTGGCCGAATCGTACACCAGTTTGATCCTGAGGTGTTTGGGCGGGACGGAAGCGAGCAAAAGGCGCGGGAGACGGTGCGGCGGACGTTGGAGTACGAGCAGGAGCTGCGGCAGGTGAACGCCGAGCTGGCACGGCTCTCGGCACTGATGCAGTCGCTGATTCCATGGATGGATTACGATGCGCCGATGAATGACGCCGAAACCAAACGGACTTCCACGCTGTTCGGCTCCTGCCCTCCGGGGGCGGATATCGCTTTGCTGCAGAACAGACTGGAGGAGGGGGCGGTATGCTGTGAGCTGGTTTCCGCCGACCGCACCGCGAGCTATCTCTGTGTCACCTTTTTGCGGGAGGAGCGAGAAAGAGTGAGCGCCGAGCTGGCGGCAGCCGGATTTGTTCCGGCGGATTTCGGTGAGGTAAGCCTGCCGCCGGAGGCTGCATACGCAAAGGCGAGCGAGGAACGGGGGCGTTTGGAGCAGGAGCTGGAAACCACCCAGGAGAAGCTGCGTGAGCTGGCGGAATCGCTGGAGCTTGTGGAGATTCTGTGTGATGTGGAGGAGACCAACCGGACCGTTGCGCTTTTGCGCCAGCGCTTGGCGCAAACCGACCGCTGTACCGTGCTGGAGGGCTGGGTTCCCGGCTTTACGCAGGATGCGGTTGAGGAGAAGCTGAATCAATTTGAATGTGCCTTTGAGCTGGACGAGCCCTTGCCGGGCGAGGAGCCGCCGGTTCTGCTGCGCAACAATCAATTTGCCATGAATTTCGAATGGGTGGTCGGTATGTACGCTTACCCCAAGTACGGACGATATGACCCCACCTTTATCATGAGTATTTTCTATTTTATCATTTTCGGTCTGATGTTTGCCGATGTGGGGTACGGCCTGCTGCTGGTGATCGGGTGCGTGGCAGGCATCCGGCTGATGCACCCGCGTCCGGGCTTGCGACGGATGCTCACCATGTTTGCCTATTGCGGGGTATCCGCCACGCTGATGGGGGTTCTGTTCGGCGGTTGGTTCGGCGATCTGCCCATTGCGATGATGGAGAATCTGTTCGGCGCGTCGGTTGACACGTCGGTGGGGCATTTCTTCGGCTCCGGGCTGTGGTTCAACCCGCTGGACGATCCGATGACCTTCCTGATCCTGTCCTTAGCGGTTGGAGGCTTGCATCTGATTACCGGTATGGTAATCCGGTTTGTCATTCTGTGCAGAGACGGAAAAGCAGGGGAGGCGATCTGCACCATTGCGCCCTATTGGGTGCTGTTCGGGGGCCTGGCGACATTGATCTTTGATCAAACCGCAGGCATGATCGTCAGCATTGCGGGCGGTGTGCTCATTCTGCTGCTCAACGGCTACGGTGTGCGCAATCCCTTCAAAAGGCTGCTCAAGGGCTTGGGTGGACTGTACGGTCTGGTCAGCTACGCTTCGGATCTGCTGTCCTATTGCCGCATCCTGGCGCTTTGCCTGGTGGCTGCGGTGATCGCAAAGGTGGTCAACATCAGCACCATGCTGGGGGCCACCGGGGTGATCGGAATGCTGGCGATGGTGGTGATTCTGATTGCGGGACATCTGCTCAATCTCGCCATCAATGTGCTGGGTGCCTTCGTTCATACCGCGCGGCTGCAATATCTGGAGTTCTTCGGCAAGTTCTATGAGGAGGGCGGAGAGCCGTTTGATCCGGCTGTTCCGGCCGATCAATACACCGAGCAGGTCCGGTTTTAAGGCACCACCGCGCAATTCTGATTGTGCGCTGTCTGCGGTTTTGTGGGGGCGCAAGGCTCGGCAAAATCGGCGGCGCCCCGGCGCCCGATCCGGATATCCGGTGCCGGACACATGTTATCGGCGGCAAATGCCGCGACCAAATATATCACAATTTATATCAAAAAAGGAGAGTGGAACAATGACAATGGGGGATTTTTTTGCAACGGTATTCACCGGCAACAATCTGGCGGTGCTGGGGGCGGCTCTGGCAACACTGCTGGCCGGCATGGGGTCGGCCAAGGGGGTCAATCTGGTGGCCAAGGCTTCGGACGGGCTGCTCAGTGAGGACCCGTCCAAGTTCGGCAAAACCTTCGCTCTGCAGGCACTGCCCATGACGCAGGGCTTTTACGGGTTTGTGACCGGCTTTATCATTCTGCTCAAGGCAGGCTTTCTCAACGGCACGGCAAATCTGACCACTGCGGACGGGGGCTTTTATCTCATGGCCTCGCTCCCCATTGCCATTGTGGGCTACTATTCCGGCATCAAGCAGGGGGAGGTGGCGGCCGCCGGCGTTGCGGTGGTGGCCAAGCGTCCCGAACAGGCCGGCAGAGCCATCACTTCCACGGCTCTGGTGGAGACCTATGCCATTCTTGCGGTGCTGGTGTCGCTGCTGCTGATTCTGTTCCGGTGATCGGCAGCGGGAGGAACAACCGATGTCTGTAAACGGGCTGAATAAAATCACCGAGCGGATTCTGGGCGATGCGCGGGCCGAGGCCGAACGGATTCTGTCCGAGGCCCGGGAGGATTGTGCCCGTATTGCCGCCGATTACGCTTCCCGCGCCGACGGCATCCGGGAAAAGCTGACCGCGCAGGCCGAGGAAAAGGCCGAGGACATGATTGCGCGTGCAAAGGCTGCCGCCGCGATGCAGGAGCGCAACCTCCTTTTGCAGCAGCGGAGCGATCTGATTGACGGTGTGTTTGCCGGTGCGCAGGAGTGGGTTCTCTCGCTGGACGGTGAAAAATACACCGAGCTGCTCGCGGGGCTTTTGTCCGCGGCGCTCATGGAGCTGGTGAACACCGAGGCGCATAACCGTGCGGTTTACGGGGATGAGGAGGAACCGGTTCAGGCAGATTACGAGGTATGCCTTGGCAAAAAGGACCGCAGCCGCTGCGGCGAAGCGGTGGTTGCCGCCGTGCGCAAAAAATTGGCCGGCAAGCTGCCTGAGGATGTATTATCCCGGCTGGTGCTCTCGGAGGAAACGCTTGCTGCCGACGGGGGCGCCGTGCTCCGTTGGGGAGACATCTCGTGCAACTGTACCTTCGGGCTGCTGTTCTCCCAGCTGCGCCGGGAGCTGGAGGGAGAGGTCGGCCGCGCACTGTTTGAATCGAGAGGGCAGAGGATATGAGCGGGCAGTCTGAAGGCTGGATTTACGGCAGCATCCGCATCCGCGCGCTCGAAAACCGACTGGTGGGAAAGGCGGGGCTGGAGCGGCTGCTCGAGGCCGGGACGATGGCACGCTGTGTCGGTGTGCTTCGGGAGCTTGGCGTGGAGGTGATCACACAACCCGAGACCGGCGCATTCCTGCGGGAGCCGACATTGGTCAATCGCCTGCGTGCGGCATACCGGGAAGCGCTTTCGGCTGCCGAGGATGCGGATTTTCTCAAGCTCTGGCTGTATCCGTATGACTGCAACAACATCAAAGCGGCAATCAAATGCTTCCGCCGGGGGGTGGATGCGCGCGAGCTGCTGTTTGATTTTGGAACCGTGGAGGCCGAGCGGCTCCTTCACATGGTCGGGCATGACGATTTTTCAGAGCTGCCGTCTCCGTTTCGTGAGGCGGCGGCCGAGGCGTCCGAGGCCTTTGCGCGCACCGCCAACCCGCAGTGGGTGGATCTGATTCTCGACCGCGCCTGCTACCGCGCCATGCTGTATGCGGCCGAACAGAGCGGCGTGGATTTCGCCGTCCGGCTGGTACGGGAAAAGATGGACCTGACCAATCTGATGATCTGCCTGCGTCTGCTCCGCATGGGGGAGGGGGAGGCCGGCCGCGGAATGCTGGAGAACGCCCTGCTCGAGGGAGGAACGCTCCCGCCGGGCTACCTGACCGATCTTTACGAGGGGGGAGAGACGGCTTTTTGGGAGCGCCTTGCATATTCGGAATACCGGAGCTTTGCACTGCGGACCGGGGAGGCGGGCGGCAGCCTGACCGCAGCCGAAACCGCGGCCGACAACCATTGGATGCAGCGCATCCGTGAGGCACGGCTGATCCCCTACGGAGCGCCGCCTTTGATCGGCTATCTGTTGGGGAGCGAGTACGAGGTGCGCAATCTGCGCATTGTGATGGCGGGCGTCGAGGCGGGTCTGCCGGCGCAGACCGTTCGGGAAAGGATCCGGGAAAGCTATGTATAAAATCGGAATCATCGGGAACCGCGACGCGGTGCAGGGCTTTATGGCGCTGGGTTTTGCGGTGCATGAAGCGGGCGACGCGGAGCAGGCCGCGCGTGAGCTGCACGCCATGGTGCGCTCGGGAGAGTTTGCGGTTATTTATCTGATCGAGCGCTACGCCGCGCAGCTCGAGGAGGAGCTGGCGCGCTATCGCAGCCTGCCTGTCCCGGCCATTGTCTCTTTGCCGGGGCAGGAGGGCGCAACAGGATATGGCATGAACAGCCTGCGCCGCGCGGTGGAACGCGCGGTGGGGGCGGATATTCTGTTTCAGGATCTGCCGGAGGAGCGGAAGGGCTGAGCTGGAATCAATCTTGGAAAGGAACCGACCGAAATGGTGGAAGGAAGAATACGGAAGGTATCTGGCCCTCTGGTCATTGCAGAGGGAATGCGGGAGGCAAATCTGTTTGATGTTGTGCGGGTCGGCGCCAATCGCCTGATCGGGGAGATCATCGAAATGCACGGAGACTGCGCCTCCATTCAGGTCTATGAGGAGACCGCGGGTCTGGGGCGGGGGGATCCGGTGGCGTCCACCGGCGCGCCGCTTTCTGTGGAGCTGGGGCCAGGTCTGCTCTCCAACATCTTCGACGGCATACAGCGCCCGCTGGAGGCCATGCGCGTCAAGGTGGGGGCAAACCTCATCCGCGGCGTGGATGAGCCGTCGCTGGATCGGGAGCGGAGGTGGCATTTTGAGGCGCTGAGGAAGGCCGGAGACCGCGTGGAGCCGGGTGATATTTACGGAACGGTGCAGGAAAACGATGTGATTCTGCACAAAATCATGGTTCCACCCAAAGTGAGCGGAACCGTGGTGGAGCTGCGCTCGGGAGACTTCCGGATCACCGACCGCATCGGCCGCGTCAAGCTGGCTGACGGCAGCATCACGGATATTTCACTGATGCAGCGGTGGCCGGTGCGCGTGGCGCGCCCCTGCCGGCGGAAGCTGCCGCCGGAGGAGCCGATGATTACGGGTCAGCGCTCGGTGGACACCCTCTTTCCGATTGCAAAGGGGGGAACGGCCTGCGTGCCCGGTCCCTTCGGTTCGGGCAAAACCGTGGTGCAGCATCAGCTTGCCAAATGGAGCGACGTGGATCTGGTGGTGTATATCGGCTGCGGCGAGCGCGGCAACGAGATGACCGATGTGCTGCGGGAGTTTCCTGAGCTGGTCGACCCCAAAACCGGAAAGTCTTTGATGAAGCGCACCGTGCTCATTGCCAATACCTCGGATATGCCGGTGGCCGCGCGCGAGGCCTCGATTTACACAGGCATTACGATTGCCGAGTATTTCCGGGATATGGGGTATTCGGTGGCGGTGATTGCCGACTCCACCTCCCGCTGGGCCGAGGCGCTGCGCGAGATGTCCGGCCGGCTTGAGGAGATGCCGGGCGAGGAGGGATACCCCGCCTATCTGACCTCCCGGCTGGCGCAGTTTTACGAGCGCGCCGGCAAGGTGGTGTGTCTTGGCGAGGGGGAGCGCATCGGCGCGCTCTCGGCCATCGGCGCGGTTTCTCCGCAGGGCGGCGACATTTCCGAGCCGGTCACCCAGGCAACCCTGCGCATTGTCAAGGTGTTTTGGGGACTGGATTCCTCTCTGGCCTACCGCCGGCATTTTCCGGCCATCAACTGGCTCAACTCCTATTCGCTTTACCGCGACCGCCTTTCGGATTGGTTTGCGGAGCATGTCTCAAAGAATTGGAACGAGGTGGTGGGGCGCTGCCTGCGTGTCCTTCAGGAGGAGGCCGATCTGCAGGAGATTGTCAAGCTGGTGGGTATGGATGCGCTGTCCCCCGAGGACCGGATCAAGCTGGATGTGGCGCAGTCCATCCGGGAGGACTTTCTGCAGCAGAACGCCTTTCTTGAGGTGGACTGGTACACCTCGCTCGGGAAGCAGCACGGCATGCTCAACCTGATTTTCCACTATGCCGATGAGGCGCTGCGTGCGGTGCAGGGCGGGGCCGACGCCGAACGGGTTTGCGGCACATCGGTGCATGAGCGCATTGCCCGCGCCAAAACCGTTCCCGAGGATCGGTGGCAGCAGGAGTTTGAGGAGATTGCCGACGAGATTACCAGACAGATGAACCGGCTGATCGAACAGGCCGGCGAGGAGCGTGCGTGATGATCAGAGAATACAAAACCATAGAGGAAGTTGCCGGCCCCCTGATGCTGGTCCGCCGCGTGGAGGGGGTCAAGTATGACGAGCTGGGCGAGATCGAACTGGAGAACGGGGAGCTGCGCCGCTGCCGTGTGCTGGAGGTGGACGGCAGAAACGTGCTGGTGCAGTTGTTTGAGTCGGCCGCCGGCCTCAATCTGTCCAGCAGCAAGGTCCGCTTTACCGGGCATGGCGTGGAGCTTCCGGTCTCCCGCAATATGCTGGGGCGGGTGTTCAACGGCATGGGAGAGCCGATCGACGGCGGCGCGCGTCTGATCCCCGAACAGTGCCTGAATATCAACGGCACTCCCATCAATCCGGCGGCACGGCTCTATCCCTCCGAGTTCATTCAGACCGGCGTTTCGAGCATTGACGGGCTGAACACGCTGGTGCGTGGGCAAAAGCTGCCCATCTTCTCGGGGTCGGGGCTGCCGCATGCCAATCTCGCCGCGCAGATCGCCCGGCAGGCCAAGGTACCGGGGAGCGATGAGAAATTTGCCGTGGTGTTCGCCGCGATCGGCATCACCTTTGAGGAATCCGACTTCTTCATCTCGGAATTCCGCAAAACCGGCGCGCTGGACCGCACGGTGCTCTTCATCAATCTGGCCTCGGACGCGGCGATTGAGCGCATCAACACCCCCCGCATGGCGCTGACGGCCGCCGAGTATCTTGCATTTTCCTGCGACATGCACGTGCTGGTCATTATGACCGATATGACCAATTACGCCGAGGCGCTGCGTGAGGTTTCGGCTGCCCGCAAGGAGGTGCCCGGCCGCCGCGGTTATCCGGGGTATCTTTATACCGACCTTGCAACGCTTTATGAGCGGGCAGGCAGAAAAATCGGCTCCGGCGGCTCCATTACCCTGATGCCGATTCTCTCCATGCCGGAGGATGACAAAACCCATCCCATCCCCGACCTGACCGGGTATATCACCGAGGGGCAGATCATCCTGTCCCGCGAGCTTTACCGCAAAGGGTATCTGCCGCCGGTGGATGTTCTGCCGTCGCTCTCGCGCCTGAAGGACAAGGGCATCGGCGCGGGGAAAACCCGGGAGGATCACGCCGACACCATGAACCAGTTGTTCTCGGCCTATGCGCGGGGAAAAGAGGCCCGCGAGCTGATGGTGGTTCTGGGAGAGGCCGCACTCTCTCCGGTGGATCGTCTGTACGCCAAATTCGCCGATGCGTTTGAGGCGCAGTATATCAATCAGGGCTTTTATGAGAACCGGTCCATTGCGCAAACGCTGGATCTCGGCTGGCGGCTGCTCTCGATATTGCCGAAGAGCGAGATGAAGCGCATCAAGCCTGCGCTGCTGGAACAATACTGGATGAAAAAGGGAAGCGCAGAGTGAGCGTCTGCTGCCGGTCCCACGGAGAGGAGGAGAGCAATGGCGGAAATCCGGGTCAACCCCACCCGCATGGAAATGAAACGGTATCAGGCGCGCTATCAGACCGCGCGGCGGGGGCACAAGCTGCTCAAGGACAAACGGGATGAGCTGATGCGGCTCTTTCTTGACGTGGTGCGGGAGGACAGAGTGCTTCGCGAGCGGGTGGAGGCCGCGCTGGCCGACGTTTATGCCGGTTTTTCGGTGGCGGGAGCGGTCAGCAGTCCGCAAATGCTGGGGGAAGCGCTGATCTGTCCCAAAACCGAGGGCGAGCTTTCGGTCGGCTTCCGCAACCTGATGAGCGTCAACGTTCCGGTATTCAATCTGCAGATTCATACCGACGGAAACACCGAGCACTATAACTATGGCTTGGCCTTTACCTCGGGCGAGCTGGATGTGGCGGTGGCGGCGCTGAACGGGATTCTCACAGATCTGCTGCGCATGGCGGAGCTGGAGAAGACCGCGCAGCTTCTGGCCGAGGAAATCGAGCGCACCCGCCGCCGCGTCAACGCGCTGGAGTATATTCTGATGCCGCAGTATCTCGAAATCATCCGTACCATCCGCATGCGCCTGGAGGAAAACGAGCGCGGCAATACCACCCGCCTGATGAAGGTCAAGGACATGATGCTTGCGGCGCAGCTCCGTCAGCCTGATGATGCGGACGAGGACGATCCGCCAAGCTGACCGGCGTCTCAAAAATACGAATCATGATGACAAGCAGTATCGGAGCCTCCGGTGCTGCTTTTTGCTTGCGGGCGGATCGTGCCGGCGGCTGTAACGATTTTTGTCTGCATCGTGCAATGCAAATGTCCTGTTTTTGCATTGATGTTTGTGGAAACCCGTGTTAAAATAGAGAAAAAAGGAATGTCGGAGGGATCGGGTATGAATCGCGTGCGTGCGTCATGCAAATTCCGGGTTTGGCTTTGTGTACTTTGTGTTTTGCTTCCTGCGGTGCTTGGCGGCTGCAGCGGTGGGAATCGCGATACCGGACGTACGGAGGGGGCCGGCACGGGCGGGGAGCCGCAGCAAAGTGAGAGCCATGCGGGATCCGAATTGCCGGAGACAGCGGCGGACACCTCCGATCATACTCCCGCACCGCTTGTAAAAATCGCCTGTGTGGGGGATAGCCTGACGTGGGGACAGGCTCTGAACAACACGCAGTCTGCCAACCCGTACCCAAAGGTTTTGCAGGAGCTGCTGGGAACCGACGGCTACCTGGTCGGCAACTTTGGGGCGAGCGGCCGTGTGATGAGCGAGGGCTATCGGGAAGCGACATGGGATCGTTCCTACAACCTCACCAGTACCTATCAGGAGAGCCTGCAATTCGGTGCGGACATTGTGGTGATCTGCCTCGGAACAAACGACGCTGCGAAGTGTGACGTCAGTTCAGAGGAAGGGAAGCAGAATTTTCTCAAGAGTGCCAGAAATCTTGTCGAAGCCTATCGTTCGGCTGGCGCCTCCGAGATTTACCTGTGCCTGCCGCCTTATAACAGCAATTCGGCATATATCCGGGTTCTCGAACGACGGGTCATGCCGCTGATTCGGCAGGCGGCGCAGGAAAACGGCCTGGAGCTGATCGATTTCTATACGCCGACCAATCTTCATGAGGAATACCTCCTGTCCGATTCTCTGCATCTGACCGACGCCGGCTATGCGCTGATGGCGGAAACCGTGTTTGAGCGGATTACAAAGGATTCATAACCGTCTGGAGACTGCTTGGATTTGGATGAGGATCGGACCGGTACCTGGCTTTGGAATATGGAACGAGCGGAACGCTGTTGCCCTTCGGCAATGGCGTTCCGCTCGTTTATCGATTGCTTTGCGGTGGCTCCTGAATCTGGTTTCCGTATTGCCGGCGGTACCACAGCCGGTATTGGTGCGGGGAGATTCCCCAGGCTTTTTTGAAAAATCGGCTGAAATAATATTCGTCGCGGAAGCCCAGCTCGGTGGCAATGTCATGCAGCGGGAGATCGCTGATTTGCAGAACTTCCTTTGACCTGTCTGCTTTTTTGAGCAGGATGTATTCCGACACCGTTTTCCCGATTTTCTTTTGAAAAATCCGGTTCAGGTGGCGAACGCTCAGATAGACATTGCTTGCCACATCCTCCGCGCCGATTTTTCGGCAGATGTTGTCGCCGATGTATTCCAGGGCCATCTGGTAGCGTGCGTCGCGGTTCCGGATATTCTGATTGTCATCCGAGGGCAGAATATGCCTTTCGATGCTTTTCATCAGGTTGATGACCAGGTTCAGAGCGGTGTTCTGTGTGGTGAGCAGGGAGAGCGGCGCGGTTGAGGCTTCAAAAATCTCAAAGAGGGCTTGGAGCTGTTCCTCGGTGATCTGCTCTGTGAGAACGCTTGTCCGGTGGAGGATGTCCTTGAACAGATGCACATACGCGGTGTCCTCGCCCGCAATGCAGAACTGAAAGGTGACGAGCAGTGTATTTGCGGTGTACTGCAGAATTTTATGCGTGACATGGCAGGGAATCAGCAGCCAATAGCCGGGGATGAGCCGGACACTCCCATCCGGATCAAACAGATAGCTTGCACAGCCTGAGAGCAGAAAGTGCAGCTCATAATAGGAGTGTGCATGAAAGTTGGATTTGAAATCGGCAGGGGGAGCTTCGATGTGCTGAATGCAAATGCGATTGAGTGTGATCGGATAGTCGGTGTGAAATTTTGGCAGAAAAATGTTCTGGTAGCGGTCAAATTTATGGTCGTTCAGAAATTTTTGAATGCGATCGGAATCCATAACAAAAGCCTTTCTGGAGCGGTTCAATTTGTCAATTTTATTATAGCACACCCGTTCCGATTTTGCAATGGATTTTCTTCAATTTGTGAATTATTCTTCCTGTTTTCGAGCGTTTTTATTGTAATAAACTGAAATTCACATCTGTAAAACACATAAATTCATGTGTAAACTGCATGATTCAGAATGTCTTAAAAGTGCAACAAGGTTGTCCTGCTTTTGAATTGTATTCATCCGCCGGTGATGATATAATGATACCACCGAACCGCTCCCGCTCGGATGTACCTGCGTTTCCTGGCGGTGAGCCCGGAATTTTGAATCAAAGGAGACTCCATTTATGAAGCGTTGTATCAAAACGATCACGTTTCTTCTCTCGCTCTGTTTGCTGCTCGGGGTATTTGCAGCCTGCAAAAAAGACAACGGAGAGAATACCGGCACCGACACCGGGGACCAGAGCGGAGCGGAAACAGACTATCTCGATATTTATGACAACACGCTCTACGACAACGACACCTATAGCGTGATGACCATTGAAGGACAGTATGAAAATCTGAATGTGAACGGCAGCGTTGTGGACAAGGCGCTGTTCACCCGTGACGAAAAAATGCAGGATTATTTCGACATTGTCATTCAGTACGATTATTTCGGTCTGGAGTCCAGCGAGGCCATCAGCGCCATCACACTTGCGATGGACGGAGGTTATATTCACCACGCATTTATCACAACGGCGCAGAATCTTGTGCGGCTGGCCATGGAGGGGCGCACCGAGAACCTGAAGAATGTGGAAAATCTCAATCTTGAAAATCCGTGGTGGTGCCAGGCGCTCAACGAGAACTGCGAGTATCAGGGAGCGCAATTTGTGGCGGCGGGGCCGTTTTCGGAGCTGTTCTACCATGCGGCGCTCTGTCTTGCTTACAACAATGATATTGTAGCGCGGTATGAGATGCCCGACATCATTGATATGGTGGATGACGGAAGCTGGACGCTTGAGGAAATGTACAAGCTCTGCACCGATTACGGTGTTGTTGCCGACAACGGCGACGGAGTAATGGATGCGAACGACCAATATGCCGTAGCGGTCTATACCTCTACGATTTACGGTGTTTACGCCAGCTGCGGGCAGAACTTTTCGACGTTCGACGAGGCCGGAGACATCACGGTCGATCTGGCCACCGATGCTTCCATCCATGTGCTGGAGGAGCTGGTCAAGCTCTACAATCCCGATCTCTGCCTGATGTCCAAGGCACAGATCGACGCCTCCAACCTGTTTACCGCGGGGCGCAGCCTGTTCCTCTACAACACCTCGGGCTATATGATCGATCATCTGCCCTCCTCCCCGATTGATTACAATATCATCCCTTGTCCGAAGTTTACCGAGGAGCAGGAGTACGTGACCTGTGCATGGCCCAACAGCAACTATTGTGTTGCCATTCAGGGCGGACTTTCTGAAAATGACCGGGGCTTTAGCGGCCTGATGCTTGAGGCGTATTGCCATCTCTCCGAGATCTATGTCAAGCCCGCCAAGTTCGGCACGATTGTCAGCTATCAGCTTGCGCAGAACGCGGACACCAACCGGATGCTGGATCTCATCTTCGATACGCTCTATTTTGACATGAATCTGATTTTTGACTTCGGAGGCACGAGAACCATCATCAACGACCGGTTGGCGGCGAGCAATCTGGGCAGATTCACCACGCTGATTGAAAGAGCCGCCGGAAGTGTGGAGAACGACATTCAGAACCTCATTTCCAAGAGTGATTCGTAGTCTGACAGTCTTTTGCGTTTGTTCCCCCAAAAAATCTACATAAAGGAGACAATCATCATGAAAAAAAGAATGCTTGCTTTGTTGACCGGCGCACTTGTGGCTTCCACGCTGTTGGGAAGTCTGGGGCTTTCCGCTGAGGAGCCGGCCGGTATCGACGACCAATTGGTTGTGCACTACGACTTTGAGGGCGAAACCCCCGAGCAGCAGCTTGCAGACAAGGCCACTGCCGGCACCTCCAAGGAAACGCTGATTCTCGCTTCCACACAGGATGAGAACGGTGAAAATCTGACCTACATTCAGGATGGCAAGGCGCATGTCGATATGGCAGAGGGCAACTATCTGCTCTCCGACTTTTCCGCCGACACATCCATGGGCGCCGACCTGCAGGGGCTGAACGACCTGACGGTGTTTATACAGTTCAGCGCCAACGGGTCCGGCAGCCAGTGGGCGGACATCTTCCATGTGGACAATCTTGTGCGCTGCTTTGTACCAACCACCACAAACGGTGCGTTTGACCTCCGTGTCCGCTTGGGCGAAGCCTGCAACAGCAGCGGACGGCTGGACACCAATGCGCTCGGTCAGTCATTCTTCTGCGAGGATGGCAGCGGAGAGGGCGACATTGTCTGCCTTGCCATTGCCGTTACCACCGACGCAGCCGCCAAAACCGTTGGCGTTTCGGTTTATACCTCCTATGACAACGGTGAAAATTATGAGCTGCTGGAAAAGAGCTGGAACGATATTGAGGCGTTTTATTCCACAGGCTGCGGCAGAATCACGCTGGGCAAGCTGTTTGACGTCAGGGATACCAACAACCGCGGGTACAGCTTCGACCTCTACGATTTCCGCATTTACAACAGCGCCCTGAACGAGGCACAGATCCAGTCCATCACCGGAGTGGAGCCGGACGAAGAAGGGGATGAGACCTCCGGAACCACCGACGAGGATGAGACCGATGCTCCGCCGACCGACAATACCGACGGGAACGACACGGACGAGCCGACGTGGGACGAGCAGACCACCGATACCCCGGCGAACAGCGAGTCGAGCGCCGGTACGCAGGCACCGGCTGCCGGAGGGGATGGCGGCTGCGGCTCTGTCCTTGGTCTCTCCGGTGTCCTTGCTGTGGTGGCAGCCGCTTCAGTGGCCGAAGTGGTCGTGAACAGAAAAAGGAGAAATTGACATGAGACGAACTGTTCGTGTATTTGCTTTTCTGGCGGCATGTATCCTGCTGTTCGCCGCGGCGGTATTTCCGACCGGTGCGGCAGATGAAGAGAATCTGATCCTTCACTATGATTTTGAAGGCGATACGCCCGAGGAACGCCTGTCCGACAAAGCCGGGAACAGCGCCGAGAATCTCACGCCTGTCGGAGAAAACATTGAAATTGCCGACGGTGTAGCTTATATTCCCGGCACGGTTTCCACCTATCTGCAGGCTGTGACCGACGGAACCGGCGATTTTTCCGAGCAGAAGGGTGCCTATACCATCCTCATCCGCTTCCGGACCTTGGACGGTGAAAACAAGGACTGGACCGACCTGTTCCAACTTCCCGGGCTTTGCCAGGGAATCCTTACCACCAAGACCGAGCTGCAGGTGCGTGCCTGCGGGTATTGGAAAAACAAGGTGTTTCTGGATTATGCCTCTGGCTGGAATACCGTAGCCGTTGTGGTGGATTTTGAGAACGCGGAAATTGCCGCCGGCTTTGCGGGCGACGCAATGTCCCCTACCGGCTTTGAAAAGAACGGTGATTTCACCTCCGGTATGACGCTCACGCTGGGCAAGCTGCAGGGGAGTGATCCCGCAGCGAAGTGGAATATGGATATTGAAATTGACGATTTCCGTGTTTACGATGCCGCGCTGACGCAGGAACAGATTCAGGAGATTCAGGTTGGCTACTGCATGCGTGCGGTTGCGGACGGCATCACGGTTACTGCCTCAACCGAGGGACTGGCAAAGGCTGCGGTCATCCGTGAGCTGGAGCGGCAGTTGAACTGCTCCCCCGTAGCGGTGGCGCTGACCGATGTCGTTTTCACACCCGGGGAATCGCTTGCCGCCACTGTGAACTACACGGTGGGGGAGACGACGCTCCGGCAGGAGAACGCCCGCTTTGGGGTCAGGACGCCGGAGGCATCATATATCGGCTATCAGGTTTCGGGCGCGCTTACCGAGGGAAGCACCTTCTCAATTCGTCTGATCGGTTCGGTTGCGTCTCTGGCTTATGAGGGTGCGGGGCTTGAGATCACCAGCCTGGCCAAGGGGAAAACCTGGAGCACACAAAACACCGGGGTGGTGTATTCCACTCTGCTCGGGCAAACCGAGGATGACGGAATTGTGGAGTACAAAGCGCCGGACGGCAGCTATTTTACGGCCTATACACTTGCAAATATTCCGCAGGACACCGCCGACACCTTCACGGTTCGCGCCTTTGTCACCGTGAACGGAGAACGGGTGTATGGAGATACCTTTGAGCTGACGTTTGACGGCTATGCGAGCCTGACGGGCACGGATGAAGGAGGCATATCATCATGAAGCGCAAGCACTATTGCATCCCCGAGCTGCGTGTGGAGCCGGTTGGCGCTGCCGATCTGCTCACGCTTTCCGACGGGAATGACGGCTTCGGTGAAATCGGCGACTACCAGATCTGACCGAAGTAAACAGGAATGTCAGGCGCCCCGGACACATTCCGGTTGTACGGGTATGCCTGACGATCGGAATCCGGCTCACCGGGCCTTGTGCCCGGTGAGCGTTTGCAAACAGGAGATAACCCATGAAAAAACACCGTCTTTTTGTATCGGCCCTGCTGATTCTTGCCTTGCTTCTCTCGGCCTGCCGGAACGGCACGGACGGAGGCAGTGAGAGCGGCACAAATCCGCCGCCGGAGGGCGAAACGCCTGACCGTATCTGCATAGCGGAGGGCGGAAAAAGTGACTTTATGATCTTCTGCGATGTGACCGACCTGACCGCGAAGGAATTTGCCCAAAGACTGCAATCCCATCTGATCAATACCTATGGCGTGCAGATTGCCCTGCGGGATGTGGATTCGATGGGGGATTCCCCAAACCGCATTCTGGTAGGGGATGTCGGCGACCCGGATATGAACGATTGGCTTGCGCAGGCCGGCGAGCAGGATCTCGCCATCCGCACGAGCGGGCAGGAGATCTGCCTCTATGCAACGGGAGAGGAGCAGTATCTGCTGCTGGATGTGCTGCTCCGCAGCTTATATTTGCAGCCGGAAGGGGAGTTTCTGTATATGAACGATCAGATTGACTATCTTTACAGCCGCGATCATATTGAAGGGCAGCGCTACGGTGCCTCCGCCTCTTTCGCCACCGACGGGTCGGTTTCCTATACGCTGGTCTACAGTGAGCAGGAGAATGAGGGCGGCGTTGCCGCTGCATTTGCCCAGAAGCTGGGAGAGCTGACGGGGATTGATGTTTCCGCAGGACCGGACAGCGGAAGCTACCAAAACGAGATTCTGTTCGGCAGCTGCAGCCGTTCCGAGATCCGGAGTATTGCGGAAATGGAGAAAGCGGGAGACTGGCTGGTGGGAATTTCCTCCAGCGGCAAGGCTGTGATCAACGGCTATGAGAAAATCGACCGTCTCCGTGCGCTCTACACCTTTGCTTCCATGCTCAACGCCAATAACGGGACGCTCTATGAGTCAGATACCATTCTTTCCTCCTTTGGCGAAGGGCGCTATCCGTTGGAGATTGCCGATGTCAACGCCTTTTATCGCTCCACCTACGGCACCTTTGCCACTTATGTGGAGCGGCAGATGGCCGAAATGTCGGAGACAGACAAGCGGGACCAGGAGCTGGTGGAGCTTTTGATTGAGCGCCTTGAGGGTGGGTTTGCGATTGGAATCGGCAGCTCCAGCGCACTCTATGACGGCAATCTTGTCAAGCTCGATTCACAGGACTACTCCAAAAAGACGTATCTGTCGGCCGACGGTGAGGTGATGGTGGCCGCCGAGTTCCTCAACGGCTTCTTTGATGCCGAGCTGCCGACCGATGCCGACGGCTTTGTCAATCTGACCGACGTCATTGCCGCCCGTTCGGACTATACGCTCTGCTTCAAGGAGAACTACGGGGTTGCCATTGTGCTTCCGGCCGGTGCGGAATCCTTCGAGCGCGACAACACCGGGGTCAACGGCTACCGCAATCGCGAGTACGTGGCGCGGATGGCTGCCTTTCTGAACAATCCGATGCGTCCTGAGCCGGAGAACAACACGGAGCAGAGCCGTGTGGTCATTGAGGAAGCGCCATACGATCCGGACAGCATTTATGACTATACCATTCAGGGGCACCTGACCTACTATTCTCCCGGAATTTGCGTGACCGAGGAGAATGGCGGCGAGGTGATCTATGTGACCTATGAATCCTGCATGGCCATTCAGATGGGGACCGAATACGATAACATCACCTATCTCAAGCGCAGCACCGACGGCGGAGAGAGCTGGGCGCTGCTCGGATCGGTCCCGGGGATGCGTTGGGGAACCGTTTTTGAACTGAACGGGGTGATTTATGTCATTGGCACGGCGCTCACCGGCGGCAACGCCATGGTTGCACGGTATACGCCGGACGCCGGTATTTTTGAGAGCAAAAAGCTGGAAATCAGCCTTGGGAACGGCGCGCCCTGCGCGGTGGTGGTTGCCAATGGAAGAGTCTGGCGCGCCACCGAATGCGTCACCAGCGCGCCTGTGGACGCCGACCTGTTCCAGGCGTCCAGTTGGACGGTCAGCAGCAATGCCAACGACGTGCTGTCGATGGAGGAGTTCATTTCCATGAGCGGCACCACGGTCGGGAACGCCATTCGCGACTACGGGAATTTCCACATTGGAGAGGGAAATGTGGTGGTCTCCCCGGAGGGAAAGATCTACGCTATGTTCCGCGTCAATGCCGCGCCGCAGTGCGACTATGCCGTGATTCTGGAGGTTTCCGAGGACGGCAGAACCCTGCGGAAGCTCGAGGGCAACGGCAGTGTGGTCCGGTTCCCCTCCACGCAATCCAAATTCAGCGTCCGCTACGATGAAAAAACGCAGTGTTATATCAGCATCACCAACATCTCGCCCACCTCCAATACCACCTTTTGGTCCTGCCGTGCGAGAAATGTGGCGGCATTGGTGGTCTCCAAGGATCTGGTCAACTGGACCGTGGTTGACGTTCTGTTTGTGGACCGCGCCATGGTGACCGATGCGGTTTCCCGCTTTTCCCATGCGTATCAGTATGTCGATTTTGATTTTTCGGGTGACGATCTTCGGCTCATCGTCCGGGAGGCGACCGGGGAAACCTACCATTATCACGACGGAAAGTATATCACCATGTATACGCTGGAAAACTACGCAGAGCTCATTCAGAAGCATATCTGAAAGATTGAATTGACACAACCGACTGCCGGGCGCCTGACTTGCCCGGCGGTCGGCTTGCCTTGCCGGTGGGGCCATGAGATAAAAAATGATATTTTTTTCAAAATCAGTGGACTTTCTGGAATTTTTATGGTAAAATAGGTGGGTAGCTCCATAGAGTACTGTGGCATGGCCGCTTTGCTTCCTGTGGTGCGATCCTTGCGGCCCGTGCAGGCGGGCGCCTGTGCCCGGAGCTTTCGTTGGATGGATTCCACAGGGCGATTGCCGGAAATGCTGCGGGCCGTTTTGCTGCAATTTTATGAATATCAATTGGCTGAAAAGCCTGGAGGAATGGAACAGATGAAGCCTGTGAAAGCCTGGAACTACGACCGGTACAGACCTGCCGTGCATGATGCGGACGAAATTTACATCTGTCAGATCATACCGAAGCCGGATTCGATTGCCTTGGTATGGAAAACCGTCGCCCCCGGAGAACGCATCGTATATTACCGGGAAAGAGAAGGGGAGACCGAGTGGAAACAGATCACCACCGCGGCGGATGCGGCCGAGCTTGCGCAGCTGCGCAGCGGTGTGGACTATGTGTTTTACGTGACCTGCGGGGATGCCCGCAGTGCCGAGGGCTATGCGAGAACCGGGGAGGCCCCGGGGGTTGTGGTCAACTATCTGCACCCGGACGATCCCAAATACGGCTTTTCGGGTCGTCACCTCTGCACCCCCTCGATTCTCAAACACCCGGACGGGTATCTGCTGGCCTCGATGGATGTGTTTGACGGCCGCGCACCGCAGAATCTGACCCTGATCTTCCGTTCGGATGACGACGGGCAGAGCTGGTATCACTACACCGAGCTGTTCCCCTGTTTTTGGGGAAAGCTGTTTCTCCATCGCGGGGAGGTGTATATGCTGGCGACCTCCACCGAATACGGAGATCTGCTGATCGGAAGGTCCACCGACGGCGGAAAAACCTTCCAGACCCCTGCGGTGCTGCTGCGCGGCTCCTGCCACTGGCAAACGCCGGGGTGGCACAAGAGCGCTATGCCGGTCATTGAGCACAAGGGGCGTTTGTGGACGGGAATTGATTACGGTGCCCACGCGGCGGGCGGGCACGCAAGCTGCCTGCTCTCGGCCGACGCCGACGCCGATCTGACCGACCCGCAAAGCTGGCTGGTAACCGAGCCGCTGTGCTACAATCCGTCATGGGAGGGATCGGTATCCGGCGATGAGCGCGGCTTCCTCGAGGGCAATGCCGTGGTTCTGCCGGACGGGGAGATCGGAAATGTGCTCCGCTACAGTACAAACAAGGGGACGCCGTCCTATGGGCTGATTCCGATTCTGCGGGGGAGCTGCGCGCAGCCCGAGCAGATGCTGACGTTTGAAAAATATGTATCCTTCCCGGGCAATCTCTCCAAATTCGATATTCTGTTTGATGCTGTCAGCCGGCATTACTATGCCATCGTCAGCCGTATCTACAATCCCGAGCAGCCCGGCGCGCGCAATCTGCTGTCGCTGGTTCGCTCGCCCGATCTGGAGCGCTGGGAGACCGTGACCGATCTGCTGGATGCAACCGGGGAGGATCCCCGCTATGTGGGCTTCCAGTATGTCTCCTTCCTGTTTGACGGCGACGATATTCTGTATCTCTCCCGCACCGCGGTCAACGGTGCGCAAAGCTATCACGACAACAACTACATCACCTTTCATCGCATCCGGAATTTCCGGTCACTCGTCCGTTGAGATTCGGATGATATGGAAGGACCTTGGAGGGAGGGCACCTCTTGAAAGAGGCGCCCTCCCTCCAAGCCTCCCTCCTCCGAGAACTTTCCCCGCCGCCGCCCGACTGCTTCAAACTATACGAACATGAGAAATCAGCGGGCAGTCGGGCGGCAGCGGGGAAATTCCCGTTTCTGTCGAGAGGCCGAAAAATGGGAGAAACGGATGGAAGGTGAAGGGCAGTGGGGAAACGAAAGGCGGGAATTGCTGTCCTGCGGCATCGTCGGGACTGCCGATGCCGCAAAATCGCTGAGAGCAACAGGCATTCCACAGAAAACAGATTCCACAGAAAATCCTGCGCGCGGGCGGCCGGAACGCCGCCCCACCATAAAAACAGAAGCCGGATTGCCGATTTCCGCGGCATATCCGGCTTTTCTGATTTCCAAATTCCTGCTGCGTCCGGCAAAACCGGCTCTCGGGCATCTTTTCCGGTGCCCGGAAAATTCCTCGGCTCCCGGTTGGATCCCTGGTATCCGTCCTTATACCGCGCACTGTCTGTGTACATCTGGGAAACCATCCGAACCCGACAGGGTTTTCCCCGGCACAGGCCCCGCAACTGCCGATTGTATATATTACGTATACAAAAGCGGGACCTGTGCCGGGGAAGTTCTCGGAGGAGGGAGGCTCGGAGGGGGGGGCCTCTTTCAAGAGGCGCCCTCCCTTCGAGGTCTTATCTTTCTTCTGAAATTGCCTCAAAGGCTGTCCACCAGCGCGCAGATCTCATCAATTTCGCGCTCGGGGTCGCGCCACCAGTCCATGCTCCAGATGCGCTTGATGTGCCATCCGCGGGACTCGAGGTATTTCTGGCGGTGGTAATCGCGCTCACGGGCAGAGCGTGAGATGCTGTAGAGTTTGCCGTCACACTCAATGCCCAGCACATATTTGCCGTTTCTGCGCACCGCAATGTCGATGCGGTAGCCTCCGATACCCACCTGTGTGTCAATCTCATAGCCGCGCTCACGCAGTGCGGCCGCCACCTTTTGCGCGTATTCGGTTTCCACCGCGGCAGGCACAATGCCATAGGTTTCGCCGAAGGAGCGAAGAATGCGTTCCGCATCCTCGCGGTCCCCGTTGCTGATGGCGAACGCATATTCGAGGTAACGCTTGAGAATCACCGGGCCTTCGTTTTTGGCGTCGTCCAGTGTCAGCTCGGACGGGCGGAAGGAGGTGACAATGTGAATTTTCTGCTTGGCACGGCTGATGGCAACGTTCAGGCGGTTTTCGCCCCCCTTCTGGTTCAGCCAGCCAAAGTTGTGCAACAAACGCCCGTTGGCGTTTTTGGCATAACCGATTGAGAACATCACCACATCGCGCTCGTCTCCCTGCACGCTTTCAATGTTCTTGACAAATAGTCCGGTGTCCTCCCCATTGTCCTTGCGGGACATTTCGGCGCGGATCTGCGAGCCGAATGCGGGGTCTGCGAGCGACTCCTCGTCAATCACATCATAAATCATATCCCGCTGGGAGGCGTTGAAGGCGATCACGCCGATGGTTTCATTGTTTTTGCGCGTGCGGAAAAATTCCTTAATCAGCGCAACAATCCGTTCGGCCTCCTTGCGGTTGGCACGATTGACCCAAGACGCCCCTTCCACCAGATGCACCTCAATCGGCGGTTTTTCCGGCATGTCGGTGTTCGGCGCCACAAACAGGCGCCCCTTGTAGAAGGCATAGTTGGAAAAGTCGATCAGCTCCTCATATTTGGAACGGTAGTGCGTGTTGAGCAGAATGTCGGGGTAGCGGAACCGGGCCAGGTCGAGCAGGCTCTCCTCCTCAAGCGCTGCGGAGATCTCGGCGTCCTCGTCGATTAGGTCCTCGTTCATCTCAATCCGGCCGTCTCCAAGGCTGGAGGGGCGGAGCTGCTTGTGGTCGCCCGCAATCACCACCTTTTTGGCACGGACAATCGAGGGGATGCTCTTTTCCACATAGAGCTGGGACGCTTCGTCAAAGATCAGCAGGTCGAACAGGTCGTTCTGCTGAGGCAGTACCTCGGAGACCGAATCCGGCGTCATCAGCCAGATTTTGATGGCCTTGAACAGCTCGAAATCAAATTTCTTGACGAATTTGGAGACGCTCCAACGGCGGCGGCTCTCAATGGCACGGTTGATGTCCCCCTTGCGCTTGGAGGTGGTGAGGTACTTCACATCGTCTGCCAGCACGCCTGCAATCCGCTGGCGGGTGATGCGCTGCTTCTCGTCAATATCGCGCTCCATCTCCTTGATGATTTTTTCAAAGGAATCCACCTGCGGCATCAGCGTGCGGTTTTCCATCTCAAAGCGCTGGATGTGCTCGAAGAGCAGCGTATTGTAGAGCTCGTCGTTCCATTCGGTCACGGTACCGCCGCAGATCTTGTGAATTTTGCGCAGTGCCGCGAGGTAAATATTTTCGTTGTTTGTCAGGCTGGTAACCACCGGCTTGAGGTTGGCATACCCGGCCGTGAATTCCTTCAGGCTCTGCTTGACGGCCTCGGGCTGCTCCATCATCAGGCGCACCACATAGGAGCCGCCACCGCGGGGGAAGTAGTCCTTGGTGCTCTGCTGAATATCCTTGATGAGCCGGTTGCGGGCGGACTGGCGCTTGAAAAATGGAAGGTTGCGCCACTCGTCCACCTTGAGTATCATCTCGTCGATGGCGTCCGAGAACAGAATCAGGTCGTAGTTGGAGAGGTCGTCCCGCATTTTGAGGAACCACGGGTAGCGCTCAATGGTGAGCTGGTAGTGGTCAAGGCTGTCGGTGAGCTGCCCGTTGGCAAACTTTTTGTGAATGGCAGAGACCTCATCGTAGGGAAGCTCCAGCAGCTCGGGCGTCATCATGCCGCGAATGGTCTTGTAGGTTTTGATCTGCTCGCGGTTCTGCAGATTGATGCGGCGGCTCTCCATGTAAAGCCGGTAGGGCTCCACGCCGAACTCGTTGGGCTGAAACAGCTTGTCGGCAATGGTCTCAAGCGTGGAGACGTTGGCGTCGATCTGGGCGGAAATGGCAGTGAGGTCAGGGGCGTTGAGCGGCGCGTTGGTGTCGGTGCTGAACAGCAGCCGCTCGAGCTGCCCGTAAAACAGATTTTTATTGGTGGCGTCATCCAGCATCATCGCGTAGCGCGAGAGTGTGCCGAGCCGGGAGTAGACCACGTCCAGTGCGGTCTTTTTCTCGGAAACCATCAGCACGGTTTTGCCCTCGTCGATGAACTGGGTGATCAGGCTGGTGATAGTTTGGGATTTTCCGGTACCCGGAGGTCCCTCTACCACCAGCTCGTCCTGCGTCTCTGCCGAGTAGAGCACCGCCTCCTGCGCGCTGTTGAGCGCATTGATATACACAAGGGATTCCTCCCGGATGCGCAGCGGCTTGTCCGGGTGGTTCAGCTCCTCCACGCTGGTGTCGTCCGAATAGAAATCGGTTTCGCCATAGTCGCTGACCAGATCGGTGACCAGCCGGTTGACCAGCCCCTTGTCGAGAATTTCGTCAAAATCTCTCTGAATCGAGCTGGAGTAGGCGGGGAATTTGCCGATGACGATGTTCTGCACCAGCTTCAGCGTTCCTCTGGTGTAGTGAGGGAAGGATTCGCCGACGTATTCGGTAAACTTTTTGAGGCTTTCCGAGGTCCCGCGCTCGATCCGGATGTCGTTTTCGGCATAAAAGTCCAGCACGGTTTGCAGGAAGGTTTCCGGCTCCGCCTCCTCCAACGTGCAGTCGGGCAGGGGCGTGGTGATCGAGTTGAATTTGTCGTGCGCCAGAATCAGCGTGCTGTTGAAGATGATGTCCCGCGTGGGGTCTGCGCTCACGGTGATATTGGCGGTACTGCGGTCGAGTGTGACCGGAAAGAGGCAGAGCGGCGCACGCACGCCGAACTCCCCGTTGACCAGGCACCCCTGCACAAACGGGTAGCCGATATACAGATCGTTCTGGCCCTTGTCGCGCAGATCCTTGATGGTCTCCCGGATCAGGCTGACCAACTGGCGGTAGCGGTCCCGGATCGGGGAGGTGCGGGGCAGATCCTGGTCCGAGACGTCGGCGATGATCTGGGGAGTGGAGGCGTTGAAGAGAATATCCAACGGGTTGTAACGACCGGTGGAGTCGAACAGATCCACCGCGTATTTGGCCGAGAGCCGGGGGAGAAACAGCATCCGGTTGTTGCGGGTGATGTTGATGAGCTTTTTGGAGAGCTCCCGCAGAGTCACCATCGTCGGTTCTCCCACCAGCCGGGCGGCCTCGCTGCCCTTGAGAACCTCAAGAAAGCGCTCGGCATAGTTTTCCACAAACGCAGGCCCCACTCCCGGAATGCTGTAAAAATCCGAGGCCTTTCTGGGCATCAGACGAACCATCTCGTCAATCGAGTCATCGCCGCAGATGCGCTTTTTTTCCTGCTTTTTCAGATCGTTCCGCAGCGCGATGAGCTGCTGCCGCAATTGCTCTGCGGCGGTGTTCAGATTCTGTTCCATGAATGTCCTTCTTTCTATGGCGTTGGAGCAAAATGTACTTGCCATAAGTATATCATAATTTGAAAACCTCGTCAAGCGGTTTTGATAACTTCCGGCCGAAACTTTTCGGTTTTTTTCTTTCTCACAAAAAAATCAGGAAATATTTTACAATAATAGGATGCAAAGTATAAAATTTCCACTTCGACAAAAAAATTCAAAAAAATTTTTGAAAGAAAATTTGCAAAACCCCTTGCACAATTCTGAAAAATCATATATAATATAAGCATCTGAGGCAATCAGAGGTGAAAATAGGTGATTGGTGGTGAATCGGAAATGACACACCCACCAAGGATCAGCCGATTTGAAGCGAAAGGGGGGCGCCGCGATGCTCGGTGGAGAATACAGACAAAATCTGGATCCCAAAAACCGGATTCTGATTCCTGCAAAGCTGCGCGAGGAGCTGGGCGAACCCTTTGTTGTTGCCAAGGATATACGCGAAAAATGCATCAAGGTTTATTCGCTCGCGGGCTGGCAGGAGTACATTGCCCCCCTGCGGCAGCAGAACCGCAGACTGTCGGAGCAGATCCTCCGTTATCTGCACTCCACCATGGCGCAGGTCAAGCCGGATAATCAGGGGCGCGTCACACTGCCCCAGGAATTGGTGGATCACGCGGAAATGAAGGAAGGTACGGCAGTGGTGGTCGGATGCTGTGATTATGCTGAAATCTGGTCCGAAAGCCGGTATGAGGAAATGAAGTCGAAAGAGGATGTTTCCGCGCTGCTCGCAGAGCTGGAGGCATTGGGATTGTAAAACCGGGGAGCCGACGGGAAGGGAGCCATACAACTATGGAAGAAGAAATTCAATTTTCACACACGCCCGTTTTGCTGCGGGAGTGTCTGGATGCGCTTTCCATTCGCCCGGACGGCATTTATGTGGACGGAACCCTCGGTGGCGCAGGCCATAGCATGCAGATTGCCGCCCGCCTGACCACGGGCCGCCTGATCGGTTTGGATCAGGACGGCGACGCGATTCGGGTGGCGACCGAACGGCTGCGGCCGTTTGGCGGCCGTGTCACGGTTGTCCGGAGCAATTTCCGGGAGCTGGGACGTGTATGCCGGAGCCTGGGCATAGAGGCAATCGACGGATTGCTTCTGGATCTCGGCGTATCCTCCTATCAGTTGACGGAGGGGAGCCGCGGCTTTGCATACCAGAAGGATGCGCCGCTGGATATGCGGATGGATCAGAGAAGTCCGCTTACGGCGGAGCACATTGTCAACGAATATACGGAGGACGCACTTCGGCGGATTCTTTTCGATTACGGGGAGGAGCGGTTTTCAAGCCGCATTGCCGCCGCCATCATCCAAGCGCGCAGAAAGCAGCCGATTCGGACCACAGGGGAACTGGTTCAAATCGTCAAACAGGCCATTCCTGCGTCCGCGAGGGACGGCGGACATCACCCGGCCAAGCGCACGTTTCAGGCTCTGCGCATCGAAGTCAATGCAGAGCTTGACGTGCTGGAACCTACCATCCGCACCGCTGCCGGTTTGCTCCGGCCGGGCGGGAGAATTGCCGTCATTTCCTTTCATTCCCTTGAGGATCGCGTTGTCAAACGAACATTTGCCGATCTTGCCTCGGGCTGTACCTGCCCGAAGCGCTTGCCGGTTTGCGTTTGCGGCAGGCATCCGCAGCTCCGGATTCTCACCCGGAAGCCGATTCCGCCGACCGCGGAGGAGGTCAAGAGTAACCCGCGCGCCCGCAGCGCCAAGCTGCGCGTGGCGGAAAAGCTGGAGGAAGCACTGCCGGAATCGCCGGGAGCACGGAAGAACCCGTAACCCGGGACAAGCATTTGTACCCAAACGGAACATCCGCGTGCCGGTAGACTGTGCCCGTAAGACGAAACATTTTTTGGCTTTTGTTGGAAGATAGAGGAGCTTGAGGCAGAGCCTCAAGGCCTTTTCCGTCAAATGGATTATTCTGATTTATTATAATGTAGCATTGAGATTTAGAAGGAGGAAGCGCCATGAATCAAGAGCTCACAAGCCAAGCGGAAGTATGCCTGTCGGCGCTTTCCGAAAAATTTGCCTCGCGCGGACTGGTACAATCGGTTCTGCAGGGGGCGAAGGAACAAATCGCGTCCGAAGAGAAAACGCGGGAGCTGGCGCCCCGCGCCTACCGGATGTCGCTGCTCCCGGAGGCTGCCGTGCGCGGTACCTATCGCCGGGGTAAGGATGTGATGACCGGAGAGGATCTGCTCCGGTATGTGGAGGAAGGGCGGAGAATGGATCGTGCCGGGAAGGATTTTTCGGATTTTCCCTCGGTATACGAAACCGCTGAAGCCACCGCGCTGGAGCCGGCGCAGAAGCAGCCAACCGCATTGAGCGGTCTGAAAAATGCGCCTGTACGCCTGCGCGAGCTGCCCGGCCGCACGGCCGCGGTGGTCAGGCAGAAATTTCCGCTTTGGTTCAACCCGCAGCGGGCAGACACCTCGTCCGAACGGCGCAAATTCCCGCTCTCGGCCTTTGCCGCCATCGCCGCCATTGCGGTTTCCATGATGCTGATCGTTTCAAGCGCATTGATGGTGACCCGTGCCGAAACCCAGATCAGCCGGCTCAATTCCGAAATCGCCGACCTGAACGATCAGGTCAGTGACCTGCGTTCGGACCTGGAATCGAATGTGGATCTGATGGCCATCCGTCAGATCGCCATCGAGGAGTACGGTATGGTGGAGCAGGATTACCTGAAAATGGATTATATTTCGCTGGATTCCTCTGAAGCGGTGGAAATTTTTGAGGATCAGCAAAACAAAAACGTGGGGCTTTCGGCAATTTTGAGTGCCATCGGCCTGAAAAAATGAGGCGAATGTCATAACCTTGCCATTTGCTCCATACAATAAATATCGACAGCAGGCAAAGCGGAGGATCTTCCTCCGCCTTTCCATCGGGAATTTACGGAAAGGGAGGAAGAAGCGTTGCGAAAAAAATCGAAAGAACCATCCAATGCCGAGCCGTTGGCGGAGGAGCCGGTCAGCACCGGCATCATCCATCGCTCGGCCATCCTGCTGATTGCGGTTGCCATTTTGTTCTCGCTGCTGCTGCTGCGTATCCTGCTGCTGCAAACGGCGGGGTATGACCGTTATCAAAAAAAGGTGATCGATCAGCTCACCACACAGTCCGAGGTGCTGGCCGACCGCGGAAACATTTATGACATCAACGGCGTGCCTTTGGCTACCAACATCACAACCTACCGTGTGTTCATCTCCCCGTCCTCTATTGCAGACGAGCAGAGAGAAAAGGATCAGAACGGGGAAAACATCCGGCTCGACGAAATGATTGCCTCCAAGCTCTCCGAGCTGCTGAATGTTTCCTATGATTTCGTCATGGCCGAAACCGAACGCACCCGCTATCTGGACCGCACGATCAAAAAAGGGGTCTCGGAGGAAAAGGCGGATGAGGTGCGTGCGTTTATCGACGAATACGGCCTGGTGAGAATGATCTATCTTGAGCCGACCAATACCCGCTATTATCCGTATTCCACACTGGCCTCTCATGTTCTGGGCTTTACCGGAAGCGACGGCGACGGCCTTTACGGTCTGGAGTATTCCTATAACGAGCTGCTGGCAGGCACCAACGGCCGCTATATCACGGCGCGGGATGCACAGGGCAATGAGATGCCGTATGAATATGAGGAGTACATCGAGGCCGAGGACGGCTATCATCTGACCACCACGCTGGATGTTTATGTGCAGGCGGCGCTGGAGGAGCAGATCCGCACGGCCTACACCGAGTCGGGAGGGCAAAACCGCGCGGCGGGCATTGTGATGGACGTCAATACCGGGGCGATTCTCGGTATGGCGGTCTACCCCGATTTTGATCTGAACTCCCCTTGGACACTCGACGCGGAGTCGCAAGCCAAGCTGGATTCCCTTCAGCTTGACCCGCAAAGCGAGGAGTACTCCAAGGCGCGGCAGGAGCTGCTGCTGAATATGTGGTCGAACAAGGCCATTACCGAATCCTACATCCCTGGCTCCACCTTCAAAATGATCACCGCAGCCATGGCGCTCGAGGAGGACGTGGTCGAAACCACAGATACCTTCTCCTGTCCCGGCTATCTGGTTGTGGCCGGTCACAGAATACACTGCCACAAAACGGCAGGGCACGGTACCCTGACCTTTACACAGGGCATTCAGCAATCCTGCAACCCCGTGCTGATGACGGTGGGCAGGAGAGTGGGGGCCGAGAAATTTTACAGCTACCTCAGTGCCTTCGGCTACCGCGAAAAAACCGGCATCGATCTGCCGGGCGAGGGAAACAGCCTTGTGGCGGCCGAGGAAAATTTCACCGAGCTGGACCTGGCCATTTATTCCTTCGGGCAGAACTTCAACGTTACGCTGATTCAGCAGATCACCGCCGCCGCCGCCATTGCCAACGGCGGGTATCTGGTGCAGCCCCACCTGCTCTCGTCCGTCACCGACGAGGAGGGCAATGTGATCCAGTCCATGGATACCAATGTCCGCCGTCAGGTGGTGAGCAGCGAGGTTTGCAAGGTCATTTCACAGATTCTCGAGGAGGGCGTGTCAGGGGACGGCGGCGCCAAGAACGCATATGTTCCGGGCTACCGCATCGCCGCCAAGACCGGTACCTCCGAAAAAAAGAATGCCGGCAGCATCGGCCGGTATGTCTGCTCCACCGTGGCCTACGCCCCGGCGGATAACCCGCAGTACGCAGTGGTCATCATTGTCGACGAGCCCACAAAGGGGTCGCTTTACGGAAGCACCGTAGCCGCACCGTACGTGGGAAATGTGATGGAAACCATCCTGCCCTATCTCGGCGTGGAGGCCGTTTACTCCGAGGAGGAGCTCGAGCTTCTCACTGTCACCACCCCCGGCTGCATCGGCTGGACCGGCAGCTACGCGAAAAAGATTTACGAGCAAAGCCCGTACGATCTCAAGGTGATTGTGGTGGGAGACGAAAACGACGTGGTTTACAAGCAGTATCCGGAAAAGGGAACCGTGATGGAAAAAAGCTCGGGAACGCTGATTCTCTATACCGGGAGCAGCGCCTCGGATATCACGGTGGAAACCGTCAAGGTACCGGATGTGACCGGAATGAGCGCAAAGGCAGCCAATCAGGCGCTGATCAACGCCGGGCTGAACGTACGCATTCAGGGCACCAAGAATTACCTCACCGGGACCGGTGTCACCGTGGTGTCGCAGTCCATTCCCAAATGGACGGAGGTGCCGCGGGGTACCGTGGTTGAGGTCTATTTCCTGTCACTCGAGGATGAGGATATGGGCGTGGTGGAGCCGGTGAGTTAGCGCCGCCCGCCCAAGGCAAAAACAGCAGATTCAAAAATCGGCGTTCTCCGCCGGGATGTGCAAAGAAGGTACATTTTTCGGAGGAGGACAGCAAACATGAAGCTCGGAATTCTGTGTACATCGGCGGGGCTTTTCTGCCCGCCGGAACACGCCGGAATGGAAATTTCTGAAATCGTCACCGACTCCCGGCTTGCGTGCCCCGGCAGTCTGTTTATCTGCATTGACGGCCTGCATACCGACGGGCATACTTATATCGGAGAGGCCGTGCGCCGCGGGGCATGCTGTGTGCTGGTGCAGGCCGGCGCTCCGGCCGATGTGCCTGCCGGCGTCTGTCGATTGGCCGCGGAGAATACCCGAAGCGCGTCGGCGCTGCTTTACAACGCCTATTACGGCGACCCGTGTGCGCGGCTGAAGTTCATCGGAGTGACCGGAACCAACGGCAAGACCACGGTCACACATATGCTGCGCGCCATACTCGAAGCGTCTCTTTGCCGCTGCGGGCTGATCGGCACGGTCGGGTGCGAGTCTGCCGGAAGGCATCTCGAAAACCGGATGCAGAACCGTCTGGCAAACATGACCACGCCGGACCCGCCCGAGCTCTACCGGATGCTGGCGGAGATGGCCGAGGACGGTGTGGAATACGTGCTCATGGAGGTTACCTCCCATGCGCTGGCGCTGGGAAAGCTCGAGCCGATCTCATTTGAGGCCGGCATTTTCACCAACCTCACGCCGGAGCACCTCGATTTTCACGGAACGATGGACGCCTACGCCGACGCAAAGGCAAAGCTGTTCCGCAAAAGCAAGCTGTCGGTCGTCAACCTCGACGCCGATTATGCCGGGCGGATGCTGGCTGCCGCGTCGGGCCGGGCGATTACCTGTGCCGAGACCGATGCCGGTGCGGATTATAAGGCCGAGGCGGTACGTGTGATCGGACAGACCGGTGTGGACTACGAGCTGCACTCCGGGCGCTCCCGGCTGCACATCCATTGCCCGGTTCCGGGGCGGTTCACCGTGATGAACTCCATGCAGGCAGCCGTTTGCGCGCTGGAGCTTGGGTTCGGCGCCTCGGCGGTGAAAATCGCGCTCGGCGCGCTGGCCGGCATCCGGGGGCGTATGGAGCGGCTGCGCCTGGGTGTGGAAGCCGATTTCAGCGTCATCATTGATTACGCACACACGCCGGATGCGCTGGAAAAGCTGCTTCGCACGGCGAAGGATTCCTGTACCGAAGGGCAGCGTGTGGTGGTACTGTTCGGCTGCGGCGGGGATCGCGACCGCAGCAAACGCCCGATGATGGGGGCGGTAGCCGCGCGCTATGCCGATGCGGTCATCGTCACGTCGGACAACAGCCGCAGCGAGGACCCGCAGGCAATTATTGAGGAGATTCTGACCGGCATGAATCGGGAGGACGTCACGGTGATCCCAGACCGCAGAGAGGCCATTCGCTATGCCATTCTGCATGCGCGGCCGGGCGACCTGATCCTGCTTGCCGGGAAGGGACACGAGGAATATGAAATCAACCGGTCGGGGAGAGCACGCTTCTCCGAACGGGAGATTGCAATGCAGGCATTTGAAGAAAAACGCAGCCGGGGGAGCGCCGGCAGGGACACCACAGACCCATAATCGGGCAGCGACGGAAGGATATGGTCTGATCGTATGAAAACGCAATTCAGTATGGGCGCCGTGAGCGCCGCGACCTTTGCCGAAATGTGCGGAGGAGACCTGCGCGACAGCAGGGGAGCCGATACCCGTGTCTGGGGCATTTGCACGGATTCGCGGGAGGCAGATAAATATACGGTGTTCTGCGCGCTGCGCGGACAGAGAGTTGACGGACACGATTTTATTGCAGGCGCCATTGCGTCGGGCTGCCGCTGTGTGCTGTGCGAGCAGACCAGCGAGGAGATTGAGGAGGCGGGAATTGCGGCCGTTGTGGTTAAGGATACCGAGCTGGCGCTTTCGCGCTTTGCCAACGCCTGCCGCCATGCGCTGACCTGCCGGACGGTGGCGGTGACCGGCAGTGTGGGGAAAACCACCACCAAGGATCTGCTGGCCTCGGTGCTCTCGGTTCGCCACCGCACCTTCAAAACGCCGGGGAATCACAACAGTCTGGTCGGAATGCCGCTGGCAATGACCGAGATCCCGGCGGATACGTCATGGGCCATTCTGGAAATGGGCATGAGCGGCTTCGGGGAAATTGAGCGCCTCGCGGTGGCTGCCGAGCCGGATATCGCCATCATCACCAACATCGGAACCGCGCATATGGAAGCGCTCGGTTCCCGTGAAAATATCTGCCGCGCCAAGCTGGAGGTGCTCTGCGGTCTGCGCACCGGAGGCACGCTGCTGCTCAATGGCGACGAGCCGCTGCTTGCCAATATCGGTGGCAAAAGTTACCGCACAATGTATGTGTCGATTCAACGAGAAAATGCCGACTTTTTTGCAAAGAATATACGGGTAGAGAACAACCGCACACTGTTCGACATTGCATGGAAGGACGGCTCTGCGCAGGATCTTTGCGTGCGTGTCATGGGGCGGCACAATGTTTACGCCGCGCTGTTTGCGTTCGCAGTCGGGATTCTCGGCGGCATGGAGCCGGATGAGATCCGTGAGGGGCTGCTGGCCTTTGAGCCGGAGGGGCTTCGTCAGCGCATGACGACCTGCGGCGAATGGGAGCTGATGGAGGATTGCTACAACGCCTCCCCCGAGTCCATGGACGCTTCGATCGAGGTGCTGCACGACTATTGCCGTCGCACCGGACGCCGGGGCGTTGCGGTGCTCGGCGATATGCTGGAGCTGGGGAGCGAAAGCGGCTCGATGCACCGCAGAGTGGGTGCGCATTTGGCCTATCTCGGTGTGGAACGGCTGCTGACCGTGGGCAAGGGCGGCGCGCAGATTGCGCTGGGAGCCAGGCAGATGGGAATGAAGACCGATTGCATTACCCGCTGCAGCGATCCGGAGGAGCCGGAGAAGATCGCCCGGATTCTCGCCGGCATTCTACAGCCCGGAGACGTGGTGCTGTTCAAGGCCAGCCGTGCGGTTGGAGAGGAGCGGATCATTGCCGCTCTGAAGCATATGAACGAAAATCAATCGGAGCGTTCTGAAGCATGAATGAGTTTAGCATGACCTTCACGGTCATCGCGGTGGCGGTTTTTCTGCTGACCGTGGTGGCCGAGCGGATTCTGATTCCGATCCTGCGCTCGCACAAGCTGGGGCAGACCATCCTTGAAATCGGACCGCGCTGGCATAAGGACAAAGAGGGAACCCCTACCATGGGGGGCATCGGTTTTATATTGGCCTCCATGCTGGTCATGGCCGGCTTCTTTATCGTCCGTGCGGTGCAGGGTACCTCTGCGGACTATATCCCGCTGGCTCTGACTCTCACCTACGCGGTGGGGAACGGGGCCATCGGATTTGTAGATGATTACTGTAAATTGCTGAAAAAGGAAAATCAGGGCCTGACGTGGAAGCAGAAGCTGCTGCTGCAATTGGTTCTGGCGGCCGCCTATGTCTGCGTGATGAGCTATACCGGATATATGGACACCGCTCTCCGTCTGCCCTTTACCGACCGCACAATCGAGCTGGGCTGGGGCTATTATGTCATTGCCGTGGCGGTTCTGGCCGGTGTGGTCAACGGCGGAAATATCACGGACGGGATTGACGGGCTGTGCTCCTCTGTGACCTTTGTCATCGGGGGCTTTCTGGCAATCTGGGCTTTTTCGGCCCGGGAGGAGCAGCTTTCGGTGGTTGCTGCCGTGCTGCTGGGGGCGTCGCTTGGCTTTCTGGTTTACAATTTTCACCCCGCCAAGGTGTTTATGGGAGATACCGGGTCGCTGTTCTTCGGCTCTCTGGCAATCGGCAGCGCGTTTATGATGCAGCAGCCCATCGTCGGACTGATCTTTACGGCGGTCTTTATTCTCGAAATGCTTTCCAGTCTGCTGCAGGTGCTGTATTTCCGTCTGACACACGGAAAGCGGCTGTTCAAAATGGCTCCTGTTCACCATCACTTTGAAAAATGCGGCTGGAGCGAGTACCGGATCGTGGCGGTGTTCTCGCTTGCGGCAGTGCTGTTTTGCCTGCTGGCGTGGTTTGCGCTTTGATCTGAAATGCTTCCGGAGAGAAAGGAATCATCGAAATGAATGCTGAAAAACAACCGTCTGCTCCGGAAAAACGGGGGCTGCTGCCCCGCAAGGCAAGATCAGGCAGCAGGGGCGGGACCGATGCGCCCGATGCGGTCGTCAAGGGGAGTCCCGACATTCCCATGCTGCTGATCACCACGATTCTCGTGCTGTTCGGCTGTGTGATGGTGTACAGCGCCTCGGCAATTTACGCCGAGCAGTATCATGACGACAGCACCTATTTCATCGTACGGCATATCGTGTTTCTGCTCATCGGAGTGGCCGCAACCGCAATTCTGGTCAAATACTGTACGCCTGTGTTCTGGGAGGACTTCAGTTGGATCATCTTCGGAATTTCGGTTGTTTTGCTGCTGCTGGTTCTGGTGATCGGAGACGATCTCGGCAGCGGCGCCAAGCGATGGCTCAACTTCGGCTTCTTTACCGTGCAGCCCTCCGAGGTCGCCAAGCTCGGGCTGGTGCTGGCGATGGCAAAATTCATGACGGTGCATGAAAAGCAGATCCGTTCCACTCACCGCTTCGGAGGAAGCTTTCTCTACGGCGTGGTGTACCCTGGCCTGATGATCGGTCTGATTGCCGCGCTGGTTGCGGCAGAAAAGCATATCTCGGGACTGATGATCATCGGCATGATTGGCATTTCCATCATGTTTATGGGAGGCACCAAACTGCGCTGGATATTCACAATTGCCGGGGTGGTGATCTGCGCCGGGTGTCTTTTGGTGCTGGTATCGGAGTATGCGCAGGCGCGCGTGGATACCTGGCTGCATATCGATCAGGCCGACCCCTTGGGCAGCGCCTGGCAGACCCTGCAGGGCCTGATGGCCATCGGCTCGGGGGGGCTGTTCGGAAAGGGGCTGGGCAACAGTACGCAGAAGTTCGGGTATGTCTCCCAGCCGCAGAACGACTTTATTTTTACCATTGTCTGTGAGGAGCTTGGCTTTTTCGGCGCTTTTCTTGTGGTGGCGCTGTTCGCCCTGTTTGTCTGGCGGGGCTTTTACATCGCAAGACATACCACCAATTCCTTCAGTGCGTTGGTGGTGTATGGTTTGACCTTCAAGGTGGGGCTGCAGGTGGTTCTCAATCTCGCGGTTGTCACCAATTCCATGCCGAATACCGGTATCTCACTGCCGTTTTTCAGCTACGGGGGCACCTCGCTGATTTTGCAGCTCATCGAGGTCGGAATCATTCTTTCCATCTCCCGCTATGCCACACATCGCAAAATCTGACCTTTCCGCCGCTACGGCAACACAACATATTCAGAAAGGAATTCCTATCATGAAAGCACGCCGCACCCGTTATTTCCGTTATGCGCTATATGCGTCGCTCGGCTTTTCCGCGCTGTTTCTCGGGTGGTTTGTGCTGTTCGGGCGCCGGCTGGCACCGGCGCATTTCGGCGGCGTCACGGGGGCGGTGTTTGCGGTGCTGGCACTGGCGACCCTGAGCTTTCTTGCCTTTTGCTTTCTGCCTTATTTTCGCGGTGATCGCCGCTGGTATTCCATTTCCGCGCTGCTCACGGTGGTGTTTCTGGTGGGGGCTGCCATGCTCTGGCAGGTGCCCGGGACGGCGGTGAGCTTATGAGAGTGCTGCTCACAGGCGGAGGAACGGCGGGGCATATCAACCCGGCGCTTGCCATTGCCGATATTGTCCGGCGCAATGCTCCCGGCTCGGAGATTGCCTTTGTGGGAATCCGGGGAGGCAAGGAGGAGGATCTCGTTCCGCGGGAGGGCTATGCACTGCATTATGTGCGCTCGATGGGAATCCGGCGGTCGCTCTCTCCTGCCAACATCAAGGCCTGCTGGCTGGCGCTGACCTCTCCATATTCGAGGCAGACCACCGGTATTCTGGATGCGTTCCGGCCGGATATCGTCATCGGTACCGGCGGCTACGCCTGCTGGCCGATTATGGCTGCGGCGGTGCGCAGGAAAATTCCCACCGCACTGCACGAGTCCAACGCGCTGCCGGGGCTGGCGGTGCGCAAGCTGCAGAAAAAGGTGGACCGCATCTGGATCAACTTTTCCAGAACGGCGGAGCTGCTCCGGGTGCATGACTCGGTGGTGCAGGTGGGCAACCCGCTGCGCGGCGGCTTCGGTGTGATTTCCCATGAGGAGGCCCGCAAAAGACTGGGGCTTCGCGCGGGGCAGACCTGCATCCTTTCGTTCGGAGGGAGCCTTGGCGCCGAGCATGTCAATCTTGCGGTGCTGGATCTGATGCAGCGGCTGTCCGGCGCGCGGCCGGATTGTGTTTTCTGGCACGCTTCGGGAAAGCGGGATTATGAAATCACACTTGCGGGCTTCCGCTCCCGCGGGCTGGAGAAGGCCGCCGGCTGTACCCTGACCGATTATATCTATGATATGCCGCTGCGCATGGCGGCGGCCGATCTGGTGATCTCCCGCGCCGGAGCCATGACGCTCTCGGAGCTGGCGCGTATGAACAAAGCCTGCATCCTCATTCCGTCTCCGTATGTTGCAGACAACCACCAGTATCACAATGCCAAGGCCATGGCCGACGCCGGTGCCGCGGTTTTGATTGAGGAATCGGCTTTGCCCGGCGGCGCGCTGATCGACGCGGTGGAGACGCTGCTCACGGATGCGGAGCAGAGAAAAAGCATGGAGTCCGCGATCGGCGCGTTTGCCGGACCGGACGCAAACCGCAGAATCTGGGAGCAGATCCTGGAGCTGACAGCCGGCAGAAAACCGCAGGAAATCTGAAATAAGGATAGGAAAAAAACATGAATCAGGAAGTCAATCAACCGAGAAGTACCGCAGGAAACGGCCGTTCCTCCGTACCGGTGGGGAGACCCGAACGGGCAGCGTGGGCCAAAAAGAACGATGCGCGCCTCCGGCTTTTGCGCGGATTGATGCTGCTTATCGGATGCGCGGTGCTGCTTTTGGGCATTCTTCTGTTGCTGCTGCCCAGCTTTAAGGTGAAAAAGATTGTGGTGAGCGGAGATCTCGGCATCGTGACCGAGCAGCAGATCATAGAGGCCTCCGGCGTGCAGCTTGGAGACGAGATCATCGGTATGGATCTGCACGCTGTGCTCTCTCGGCTGGAATCGGCTTTCCCCAATCAGTCATTCACGGTCAGCCCCACGCCGTTTTCCATCAAAATCAAGGTGGAGCAGCATGCTGTAGCCTACATGGAGTATGGGGGAAAGTGGTTTTCGCTGGATCGCGATTTCCGGGTGCTGGATGTGAGCGAGAGCGAGGAGAAGTATGCCGGGCTGCTCAGAATCAAGCTCCCGGACATCTCCGGCCTGTCGGTCGGATCGCCTGTCACCTTTATGGATACCGAAACCGACCGCACCTATATCCAGACCATGTTCGAGTTGTTTGAGGCGCTGGAGCTGACCGATCGGGTGGATTTGCTGGATGTATCACAAAAATTCAATGTCTCTTATGTGGTGGACGGCAGCACGCGGATTGTGCTGGGCAAGGTGAGCGATCTGGAGGTCAAGCTGGAGCTGGCCGAGAAGATGCTTGCCGCACGGGAGGGCAGCGCCGATTATGCGGTGGTGGATGTCTCCGACCTCAAAAGGTCAACCTACCGTCCCATGGATTCCTTTGAACTGCTTTTGGCGGGATGACCATGCATCGTCCGGCAGAGAGCTGCCGGGCCGATTTTTTTCCGGGCTTTGGCGAAAAATGACGCAAAACCCGGAAAAGGCAGCCGGTCGGACAAGCGTGCTGAAAAATAAAATGTAAATTTTCAAAAAAAATTGAGAAAACATCTTGAAAAAATCCCGAAAAAATAGTAATATATATAGAGGAATCGTAAATGCCCCGCCATGGGGACCGGACTGTGCAAAAACAGCGGTATACAAAAGTTTGGGAGGTTTAGAACTATGACGTTTGAACACGACGATAGCTTGGAATGCGGCGTGAATATCAAGGTGATCGGTGTCGGAGGCGGCGGAAACAATGCAGTGAACCGCATGATTACCACCAATATCCGCGGCGTGGAGTTTGTTTCCGTCAATACAGACCGCCAGGCACTCCGCAAATCCGAGGCTCCCAATCAGCTCGTTATCGGAGAAAAGATCACCAAGGGTTTCGGGGCCGGGGCAAATCCGCAAATCGGCGCCCGCGCTGCCGAGGAGTCGATCGAGGACATCCGCGCGATTCTCGAGGGCACCGATATGGTATTTGTCACTGCCGGTATGGGAGGCGGAACCGGAACCGGAGCTGCTCCTGTGGTCGCGCGCGTGGCGCGGGAGATGGATATTCTCACAATCGGCATCGTTACCAAGCCCTTTGCCTTTGAGGGCAGCAAGCGGATGGCGCAGGCCGAGGTCGGCATAGCCGAGCTGGCGCAGTATGTCGATTCGCTGGTGGTGATTCCGAACGAGCGTCTCAAGCAGGTTTCCAATGCGAAAATTTCACTCTCGAATGCCTTTGGCATTGCAGACGATGTTCTGCGCCGCGGCGTGCAGAGTATCTCCGACCTGATCAATGTCCCCGGCTTTATCAATCTCGATTTTGCCGATGTGACCAGCGTGATGGCAAACGCGGGCTATGCGCATATGGGCGTTGGCTCTGCCACCGGCAAGGACAAGGCCGAGCAGGCCGCGCGTGAGGCCATCTCCAGCCCGCTGCTGGAAACCTCCATCAAGGGGGCAAAGGGCATTCTGATCAGCATGGCGATCTCGGAGGATGTGGGCCTGGAGGACGTGGATATTGCGGCCTCACTGATCTCGCAGGAGGCCAACCCCGACGCCAATGTCATCTGGGGTGTTGCGTTTGACCCCGAGCTGGAGGACGGAATGAAGATCACCATCATCGCCACCGGCTTTGAGAAAAAGCCCGAGGATGCGATGCGAGGCGGTACATCTGTCAAAACCAATCCGGAGTCTCCCTTCAAAAAGGAAGCGGCCAAGCCTGCACCGGCCGCACCGGCTTCCACCATGGCGCCCGGTGGGGCAGCACCTGCCGCCGGCCGTCCGGCACCCAGACCCGGCGTTGCCGGAAAACCGGGAGCGCCTGCGCCGGGTGCCAAACCGGCGCCCCGTCCGGCCGCAAAGCCGGCTCCGCGTCCGGCGCCCAAGCCTTCGTCTTACGATGATGATCTGGACGATATGCTGGATATGCTGAAAAACACCAGAAAAAAGAACCCGTAAGCATATTTTTTAAGAAAGGAAGTTTTTGCCAGTCAAAAACGTGGCTGAACACATGATATTCGAGCATGACGACACCGTATCCGACTGCGGTGTAAACATTAAAATCATCGGCGTGGGAGGTGGCGGAGGCAATGCCGTCAACCGGATGGTTGCCGCCAATGTTCAGGGGGTGGAGATCTATGCTCTGAATACCGACAAGCTGGCCTTCAAAAAGTCCGAGGTTCCCAATAAGATTGTGATCGGAGAGAAGATCACAAAGGGCTACGGCGCCGGAGCAAACCCGCAGATCGGCGCACGGGCTGCCGAGGAATCCATCGAGGACATCCGTTCGGTTCTCGAGGGGACCGACATGGTGTTTATCACCGCCGGTATGGGGGGCGGCACCGGAACCGGAGCCGCACCGATTGTGGCCCGCATGGCGCGGGAAATGGACATCCTCACGATCGGCATTGTCACCAAGCCCTTTGCTTTTGAGGGCAAAAAGCGTATGGAGCAGGCCGAGGCCGGCATAGCCGAGCTGGCGCAGTATGTCGATTCGCTGGTGGTGATTCCGAACGAGCGGCTCAAGCAGATCTCTTCGGCCAAAATTTCGCTTTCCAATGCCTTCGGCATTGCCGACGACGTTCTGCGCCGCGGCGTGCAGAGCATTTCGGATCTGATCAATGTTCCCGGCTTTATCAACCTCGATTTTGCGGACGTGACCAGTGTGATGGCCAATGCGGGCTATGCGCATATGGGCGTCGGCTCCGCTACGGGGAAGGATAAGGCGCAGGAGGCCGCGATGGAGGCCATCTCCAGTCCGCTGCTGGAAACCTCGATTAAGGGAGCAAAGGGCATTCTGATCAGTATGTCGGTCTCCCCCGACGTCAGCCTCGACGATGTGGATCTGGCTTCCGCCCTGATTACGAAGGAGGCCAATTCGGATGCAAACGTCATTTGGGGCGTTGCGTTTGATCCCACGCTGGAGGATGAGATGCGTGTGACCATCATTGCCACCGGCTTTGAAAAGAAGCCAGAGGATGCGATGCGCACCTTTAACAAGGTCAAAACCAATCCGGAGTCTCCGTTCCGCAAGGAGGCAGCAGCTCCGGCAGCCCGCCCGGCACAGCCGTCCGGCCCCGCAGCCGCGGCCGCCGCTCCGAAAAGGCCTGTTCCCGGTACGCCGAATGCCCCAAAGGCACCGGCAGGGGCGTCTGCGCCGCCGGTTAAAAAGCCGGCAGCGCCTCCTGTCCGCCGGCCGGCCCCCAAGCCCGCCGACGACGAGGTGGATATCTGGAAATGGTAACAAACAGCCCGCCATCCGTGATGGATGGCGGGCTGTTCAGGTTGTAGACAAAAGGCACATCAAATAAAGATTGCACAAAAGCGTTCGTCCGCTTTTTCTTTGAGCGTGTAGGCGCAAAGAAAGAAGCAAAGGCTTCGCGTGGCTCAGCCGCAAATCTGCTTCGCAGAGTTTGCCAAAGAAGAAAAGGATTTGTTCCAAATCCGCGAATCGCTTCGCGAGTTCGCCGCCATATAGGGACGTTTCGCCCTCTGCAGAGGGAAACTTTTGCGAAGCAAAATTTCCGGCGGTTTACCGCCTTGCGACCAAAGGGCTACTCGCCCTTGACCCCGCAAACTTTTGAAAAAGTTTGATCAAAACTTTCATCAAACTGACGAAAGCTGTTGCTTTGGTCTACAGTCAGAACAGCCCGCCATCCGTGATGGATGGCGGGCTGTTCTGCGTGTTGTTCAGACTCTCTTGGAAAGAACCTCTGTTTCGTATTCCTGAATTTTGCGGAACCAGCTTTCGTCGCCGATCACTCCGTTGCGGGTGCAGAATTCCTCCCACACATCCCCCACGGGATAGAACTTCAGCTCCTCCTGCCGCATCATCAGCTCGGTGAAGTTTCCGCTGTTCTGCAGGGCGGTCAGGGCTTCGTTCGGCGTCAGCAGTGCGGAGAGCAGGGCCTTCTGCACGGAGCGCATCCCGATGACCCATGCCGCAATGCGGTTGATCGAGGCGTCGAAATAGTCGGTCGCCAGAATCACTCGGTCGAGTGCGTTGTTGCGTACCACTTCCTTCATCATTTCCTGCGTTTCATCGTCATATCGCACCACATGGTCGGAGTCCCAGCGTACCCCGCGCGTCACATGGAGTGCGATTCTGGGATGGAAGCAGAGCAGCGCGGAAATTTTATCCGAAACCATTTCGGTGGGGTGGTAGTGTCCGTTGTCCATCAGGGGCAGAATTCCGCGCGTGGTGGCATAGGAGAGCGCAAACTCGGCCGAGCCTGCGGTGTAGGACTCCAGCCCGATGCCGAACACCTTGGATTCCAGCGTCACCAGCACCCGCTCCTTGTTGTAGCCGCAGCCCAAAATCTGGTCGAGCGAATCGAGGTAGCGCATTCTCGGGCCGAGGCGGTCGGCCGGGACGTCCTTCATTCCGTCCGGAATCCAGATGTTCATCAGGCAGGGTGTGCCGGTTTGCTCGGCGAAGTATTCCGATATACGGATGCAGGCAATGCCGTGGCGGATCCAGAAGGCGCGGATCTCCTCATCCGGGTTGGTCAGAGTGCCGTTTTCGGCCAGCGGATGAGAGAAGTAGGTGGGATTGAAATCGATTCCCAGGCCCCGCTCCTTTGCATACTCCGCCCATTTGCGGAAGTGCTCCGGGCGGATCCGGTCGCGTCCCACCGGTGTGCCGTCCTCATATATACCATAGGATGCGTGAACATTGATGCGGTGTTTGCCGGGGATCAGCGAGAAGGCCTTGTCCATATCTTGCATCAGCTCCTCCGGTGTGCGGGCTGCTCCCGGATAGTTGCCGGTTGTCTGAATTCCACCGGTCAGCGCGCCGGTGTTTTCAAATCCCTTTACATCGTCGCCCTGCCAGCAGTGCATGGAAATCGGCACGCTCTTGAGCTTTGCAATGGCGGCTTCGGTATCCACGCCGATTTCTGCGTAGCGCTCTTTTGCCGCGCGGTAGCGTTCTGCTTGCGTCATCATTGTGTAGTCCTCCTGTTTGTGAATTCCCCATGCAAGTATGGGGCTTGCCCTGTCATCCACGGCGGCAGGCCGTTTGCCTGTGCGGTATGGTACCGGCAAAATCTGCCTCCGGATGGGGGAAGTTGCTTACATTATAAAGGAGGATGACGGTTTTTTCAATAGAGATCGTTCATTTTGGAAAAATACACCCCGATTTACAAGAAAGTCACCCCAAAGCGCATCCACAACAGGATATCGACTGCCCGCCGGGCAGTGGACCGGTTGGCGTCCGGTCTGAAAAAAATCGATCGGAAATCCGGATTTGGCATTGCCATTTGAGGCGTTTTGTGGTATAATAATTGCAGAATATTTTATGACCGAATGGCAAGGAGAAAGAACGGAAATGAAAATCAAGCAAGCGGATATAGATACCACAGAGGCGCTGCTAACCTTTATCCGCAACAGTCCGACCGCGTTTCAGGCAGCCGCGGAAATTGCCCGCATAATGGATGCCGCCGGCTTTTCGCGGCTGGAGGAGGGGCAGGAGTGGAGGCTGACGCCGGGAGGCAGCTATTATGTCACGCGCAATCAGTCCTCGGTCATTGGCTTCCGGGTCCCGCAGGGCGCACCGGCGCAGCTGCTGCTTGCTGCCAGTCACACCGACTCTCCCATGTTCAAGCTGAAGGCAAACAGCCTTGCCCCGGCCTTTGGCACCTATCTGCGCCTGAACACCGAGGTATACGGCGGCACGATTTTTTCGAGCTGGATGGATCGCCCACTGTCATTGGCAGGTCGGGTTATCCTGAACCGGGCAGGGCGCTTTGAGGCCAGGAGCGTGGTGCTTGACCGCGACCTGCTGCTGATTCCGAGCGTAGCCATTCACATGAACCGCACGGTCAATTCCGGCTATGCCTATAACCCGGCAGTGGATCTGCTGCCGCTTTTTTCTGCGGCGGAGGGAAGCCCTTCGCTGGAAGAGCTGCTCGCAGAGGCGCTGAGCTGCCGGCCGGAGGAGATCGCCGGTACCGATCTCTATCTCTACAACCGGATGCCGGGCAGCATCTGGGGGGCGGGAAACGAGTTCTTCTCCTCTCCACGCATCGATAATCTGATGTGCGCTTACGGAACCCTGCGTGCCTTTGCCGAGGCGGTTCCGCGGGAGGATTCGCTGAATCTGTATTTTGCGGCCGACAATGAGGAAACCGGAAGCGCCACCAAGCAGGGGGCCGGCTCGGTATTTCTGTCGGATGTGCTCAACCGCATTTGTGAGGCGCTGGGGGTGGATCGCCGCCGTCTGTTGGCCTCCTCCCTGATGGTGTCGGCCGATAACGGGCATGCACGCCATCCCAACCACCCCGAGCTGAGCGACGCGCAGAATGCCCCGCATATGAACGGCGGTGTGGTCATCAAATCCAATGCGGCGCAGAAATATACCACGGACGGGATTTCCGCCGCGCTGTTTGCCGAGATCTGCCGGCAGGCCGATGTGCCGGTGCAGCACTTTGCCAACCGCAGCGATCAGCCTGGCGGCTCCACGCTGGGCAGCATTTCCAATACGCTGGTGCCGCTTTGCACAGTGGACATCGGAATGGCGCAGCTTGCCATGCACGCATCCTATGAAACGGCCGGAACGGCCGATACCGGACATCTCATCCGGGCCATGCGGCAGTTTTACTGTGCCGGGATCCGCTCGTCCTGTGACGGAAGCATGACACTGTCGTTTGATCGCAATTCAAAATGATAGGAGCAAAGAATACCTTGAGGCGCTGCCGGGCGTATGCCTTGACTCCGGTTAAGGCAACACCGCACAATTCTGACTGCGCAAATCTGCCGTCAGATTTTTCGTCAAACAAACCAAATTGACGCAGGCAATAGTGGCTCTATTGACAAGGAAATTTGTGAAGTTTGGCGGAAAAGAT
>CALXUY010000047.1 GCA_944391805.1 uncultured Clostridia bacterium | reverse complement strand
ATGCTTGATGAACTGGATTCTATTCAATATTGAAGAAATACAGCCGACTATATAACCGCTTGAAAGCGGAAATATAGCCGGCTTTTTTGTTTGAAAAGGAGGATTTTATGTACGAGGAAAAGAACAGAGAAGGGATGACCTTAACCGAGCTGTTAAACGCAGTCGGACAGAAAGCGGAACGGGCAAAAAAGTTTCCATATACAAAAGCTGCCTGTCGATGCCAATATTGTCTGTACCAGACGAAAGGAAAATGCGCGCTGCAAACCTGCTGTTGTATGGAAGAACGGGTCGGAGCGCATAGCTGTACATTTGCGGAAGCAATGAATGCCTGCTTTACGGTATTGTCCTGATTTTTTTGCAAAAGGGGATTCCGATACAACCTTTCTTTTTTCATCGAGACAATTCCTGTTTTAGTGGTGCTCTTTTCTAATAAACAAGGAATTATTTTCGGCTTATGTCTTTCCCTGCGGCGCCCGCAGGTTCTGCCGGTATTCCTTTGGCGTGACTTGCATGATTTCTTTGAAAATACGGTAGAAAAACGCCGGATCTACATACCCGACGAGGTTGGCGATCTCCGTGATGCTTTTTGCGCTTTTTTCAAGAAGCTCACAGGCTTTTTTAATTCGTACCCGCTTCAGATAGTCGCGGAAGCTCATTCCCACGTGCTTGGAGAAAAGTACGCTGACGTTGGAAAGACTGTAATTGACATTTTTGCAGATTTCGGAAAGGGAAATCTGACGCGAGTAGTTTGTGATCACGTAATTTTTGATAAAGCTCACGATGTCCTGGTTATCGTTGCCGGAAATTTCGTTCCGAATGAGGTAAATCAGGGCGCAGGAAAGATAGGAGCGGAGGATCTCGGCGCGCTCACGTAGATCATCGTTTTGCTCGTATAGCATCTGCTGCATCAGAAAAAGAATCTTTTTGTCGGTGTCATGGTAGATGTTTTGGGTTGGCTCGCGTTCAAGGCTGTTGCTGTTGATGGTGAGCAGATAGCGATTGATCAGATCGTTGAAGCGGTGGGTGTTTGCCAGCGTTCTGTCGAGATAGCTTGGCATAAACATACAGTTGATGAGGGTAAAATTCTCATTCGGAGTTGCGGTCTGGTAGCTGTGTGAATGATTGATGTCAATCAGAAAATAGTCGCCCTCAATGATCATTGCTTTTTTGTTCTCGGCGTAATGAATTGCCCGCCCATGCAAAACGTAAACAAACTCAAAATAGTTGTGGCTATGCTGCGGGGTGGACGAGTGGTCGTCGCAGCGTTCCAGAAACAGGCCGTTTTGCAGAACACGTTCTGCGCAGTATTCCATGTGCGTCATGCTGTTCCTCCATGTTCAAAACAGAACATAAACTCAAAAATTACGATATTGACTAATTCTGACACGGTTGATATAATTATTATAACACGATCGATATGTGAAATGCAAGTATTTGTGCGAAAAAAATAAATTTCTCGATAGTTTTGTGTGATTTGACAGCGATGAAGCGGTACACAGGGGAGTTTTTGGGATGTATGCTTCCATCGTGTTTGAAAAATGAACTTTGAAGATGTTGTCGCGGTTGGATGCAAGAGAAACGGATGCTCACAGATCGGGGCAGATCAAACCGCAATCATCAGAAAGAAGGCGACGGAACCGAAAAAAAGCAATTCTGTAATTCCCATTCCATATCAAAGGAGAGAACAAAATGAAACTGAAAACAATCCTGCCCATTTGTATGTGCGGCCTGCTCCCGCTGCTAACGCGTGCGGAGGCAACGACGGGACGTCGGCCGACAGCACACAGACTGGGGGCTCCGCCGAGGAAACGCTCCCCACGACCGATGAGCCGGGAGAACGGTAGCCGGCCGGCTGCACGACGCTGAGGGGCTTAGCGGAGCTGGGCGACTATCTGGTAAACGGAGCGTCTGCACCGGAGTATATGATCGATGTAGGTTGAAAAATGACTTCAGGAATATTGTCACGGTTCAACGGCAAGGGGGGATGAACGATTTACATATGACGATATGCGAACAGCGGTTATCAGAAAGGAGGCGGTATAGCGAAAAAACGCCTGCAAGCCCGCGACCCAATTCATTCAAATGATTAAAGGAGAAAACAAAATGAAAAGGTTTTTATCATTGCTTTTGGCAACCGTTATGGTGTTTTCACTGCTTGCGGTCAACACCGTGGTCTTTGCGGAGGATGCGCCCGCTTATGACGCAGAGGTTCTGAATACGGACGGCGAAAAGGCTGCCGATCTCAATCTTTCCGATCTGTGCGTTAGTTGGAATGATTCCGCAGCCAAAATGGCAGCATGGGACGGATATACCATCAAGCTGTTGAAGGACGTGACGCTGACGAGTCAGGTGATTCTTGTCGAAAACATCACCATCGACGGCAACGGCTTCAAGCTGACCGCCACTGGCCGGCTGTTTGACTTTGCCACCGACGCTACCCAACTGGGCGACAACCTGAACAACAATAACGAGATGACCTTTAAGACCCTGACCATCAAAAACCTGAGGGCCGAGGCAAAAGAAATTGTGGCGCCCTATTACGGAACGGTTGTACTGGAGGAGGGCAACGACATGCTCTCCACCGGAGCCATGTTCTCCTGCGCCCGGAACAACGGCGCGCATTTCATCTTCAACGGCGGGACTTACACAGCGTCCGGCAGTTCCGGCAGGGTGCTGACAACCGGTAACGCCAATGATGCTGAAGGCATTTTGTTCGATATTTACGGTGGAAAGTTTGTTTCGAAAGACGGCGGCATAATTGCGCAATTGAATACTGGTTGTACATTAGATGTCTACGGCGGGGAGTTTGTTGATCAAACTTCAAGTGTAATTATCGATATGACATATGGCAAACCGGACTTCTGTGACAAAATACTGGTTAACATTTATGGCGGTTATTTTCATGCCAAACATTGGAACCGGATTATGACTGTGTTGGGTGGAACCATGAATTTTTACAACGGTGTTGTTGAAAATTTAAACAGGGGAGACGGGGACCTGTTCACCGTTCGCAACAATGCGAAACTCAATGTTTGCGGCGGCCGGATCATCCATGCTGCGAATGGTTCCGCCGATATGGCCGACGGCGTTGAGGACGGTATTCAGAATCAGAACGGCGGTTTGACCACCCCCGCCGGATGGGATGCGCTGCCCCAAACGCTGACCGGTGCGTCTGTCCGGCTGGTTGCCGGCAGCGAGGGCATCCGGTTTGAATCCCGGATTCCCGCCGCGCTGACTGCGCTGGCCGAGGGCCTGGCCGATGAGGGGACCGAGGTTTCCTATGGCACGCTGATTGTCCCCACCGCCACGATTGCGGAGCAGGCATATCTGAACATGAACACCCTGCGGATGCTTGGTCTGGAGGAGGGTAAGGATTACGTTGACATCGTGGCCAAGGACGGCATCACCGTGGACGGCGAGGGGAATGTCCACCTGCGCGCCGCGCTGGTCAACATCCGTGATGCGAATTTTGATCTGGAGCTCTCGGCCGTTTCCTACATCAGGTATGTGAAGAACGGGCATACGGTGACCGTTTGCAGCGACTATGTTGCCGCGGACCACAGCCGCAGCATGTCCTATGTCGCGCAGAAGGCCCTGGAGGACGTGAAGGATACCGCGGATGCCGTTTACTGCTATCAGGATGAGAACGGCAAGTACAGCCGGTATACCAACGAGCAGAGAGCGGTGCTGAAATCCTATCTTCCCACTGTTTGAGATAGGAGGTGCAGAGATGAAACCATATGAATCCATCGCTTTTGACTTCATTGCTTCAACCAATGCCGACATTGTGAGAACCTCGCAGGAGGAACTGCCGGACGATATCTGCAACGACCCGTTTGAGATGACTGAGATCTTTCTGCGGTGAACCGATAAACCGCAACAAACCAATGAAAGGATGATCGTAATGAAAAAACAGCTTTTCACGTTTCTTTTGGCGTTGATCTTACTTATCATTCCCCTGACCTCCTGTTCCAAAAACGATCCGCCGGAGGCAGACACCGCCCCTGTCGAAACGCGCCCCGTGGACACGGGCGAGTATACCAACGACAGGGACGACCTCCCGCCCGACCTGAACCTTGACGGCCAGACCTTTACCATCTTCTCCATCGCGCAATGGGTTGCGGGCGGGGAATTTGCAGTGATGGAAGCGGAGGACGTTGCCGAAGGCAGCGAGCTGGAAAAAGCGGTGTTCCAGCGCAACACGGCTGTGCAGGATCGCCTGAACTGTGTCATCGAGAATGTGGAATCCTTGGGCGACACCAATACCGACGAAATGCTGACAAAGGTGGAGCAGATGAACAACAGCGGCTCGGGCGAATATCAGCTTCTGGTTACCGCAAGCTACCGGATGAGCACGCTTGCCGTCAGAGGCCTTCTGACCGATCTGGCGGCGCTCCCCTCGATTGACCTGGGCAAGGATTACTATTCTCAAGGCTATAACGAGGCGCTTTCCATGGGCGACGCGCAATATCTGCTGACCGGCACCTTCACTATGGGCTATTACCGCTATCTGATGGCCAACCTGTTCAGCAAAAAACTGTTCAACGACAACAATATCGATTTCCCGTATGAGCTGGTCCGGGAAGGGGAATGGACCTTTGACAAGATGTATGAGATCACCCAGGAGCTGTACCGGGACCTCAACGGCGACAGCGTGGAGGACAAGGACGACCAGTACGGTTACGTGATTATGACCGGCTACAACAGCAGCTTTACCGACGCCTTCATGTCCGCGTGCGACCTGCATGTTCTGACCAAGAACGAGGAGAACTACTATGAAGTGAACATCAATGCCGAGCGGTATTCCGACGCGATGGACAAAATTCTGGAGCTGCTGATGGGCGAAGGAACGCTTTCGGGCGATTCGCTCAGTGCGAATGACGTTTACGCGAAGTTTGCAAACAACACCGCCGCCATGATTACCACCCGTCTGTACGGTCTTGAGGACGCCGCGGTTGCGGAAATGGGGCAAACCCCGGGCTATGGCTACGGTGTTGTGCCGGTGCCGAAGCTGGACGCAGCGCAGCAGGATTATTACTCCTACGTGCAGGACCAGTGCTTCACGTTCGGTGTTTCCAGCTGGTTTACCGGCGACTGGCTGACCGAAATTTCGCAGTTCCTGGAGTGCTTTGCCTCCGAGAGCTACCGCATCATCAAGCCCGCATTCTATGAAAAAGCGCTGACGCTCCAGTATGTCAGCGACCCCGAATCGGTTGAAATGCTGGATATGATCGGCAGCAACGTGGTTGTGGACCCTGTGAACATTTATAACGACCTGCCGTTCAACACCACCGTGTTCCGCGGCATCTATGCCACCGGCAACAACACCGTTTCCTCCATGCTGGCCTCTCAAGTCACAAACGGACAGCTACGCGAGGCGGTGGATGAAATCAACGCCGCCTATCAGGCGCTTGTCAACCGCAATTGAGCTTTTCCGGTCTGGCGGGCTGCGGCGGCACTGCCGCGGCCGGCCAACCGCCATACACCACCATTCTGATTCCGAAAAGGAGGAATTATCATCGTGAAACCGAACAAACGTTTCGGCCGGCTGTTGGTTGTTCTGCTGCTCCTCTGCGCGATGCTTTTGGCGGCCTGCGCCAATACAGAAGCGCCGCCTGCCGGCTCGTCCGGGGAGACCGACGGCAGCACCGAGCCAGGGGACACCGACCGGCCCGGTGAACCGGATACCCCTGGCGGAAACCTCACCGTCATTGAGGACGGCGGCACCGATTATATCATTGTCATTGCCCAGGATGCCAAAACCTGGGAGAGAAACGCCGCGCTGACCTTCAAGGATACGATTGAAAACCTGACCGGCGTGACCATCAAAATCAAGACCGACAACGAGTCGCCTGTAGAAAAGGAAATCGTTTTTGGCAAGACCAACCGCGAGAGCCTGTTTGAGGCCAATTACGATTCCTTCAACATGGGCTATCGCATCTTCTCCAGCGGCGAACGCTTTGTCGTTCTGGCAGGCTCTCCCGCCGGCATGCACGACGCGCTGGCGCGCTTTTTCTCGGATTATTACGAGATTGACCTGGATACCTGGGTTCCCGCACCCATTGAGTTTGCGGAGCTTTATATAAACAGAGGATATATGATAACTGTAAATTACACCTCCGCCGAGCTTCCCTACATCGGCGTTCCGCTCAAGGATTACACACTGGTTTATGACAGCGGCGATGCGCTGCAGGTTCGCTACGGCGTGCTGCTGAAGGAATTTATCGCCTCGATTACCAACGAGAACGTCCCGGTCTCCGATACCGAGCTGGACGGCGGAAAGAACCTGATTCTGAAGGTGGACCCGGAGGTGACTCCCACCAATTTCCGCATTTCGGTCAGCGGAACCGACATAACGGTTTCCTTTGCAAATTACTATGGCTTCTACGCGGCGCGCGAATGGCTGCAGCAGGAGTTTGAGGACGGACAGTTTTTCAGCTTTGAAGACGGCTTTGCGTATGAGGGCAATTACGGGATGTTCCTGGATGAGACCACCGCCTCTACTGCCTATGCCTTTAAGCGCGCGGGCACGTTCCGCGTTATGTTCAACAACGTTCTGTGGGGCAGCAGCTCGGGCGGCGAGGGCAGACCGCAAAACGACATTCCCGCCCTCGAGCGCAACACACTGACCGCGGCCATGGCGGCGATCTATCAGCCCGATGTGTTCGGCCTGCAGGAGTATTCCGAAAACGGACCGACCCAGGGGACCGTCAAAAGCCGGCTTGAGGAGCTTGGCTATACCGCGATTTATTTTGCAGACAGGGGCGACGGAACGCCCGTTTCCACGCCGCTGTTCTACCGTGCGGATTCGGTGACGCTGCTGGAGAGCGGCTTCAGGGTTTTTGAGAATCAGCCCATACAGAAGGACCTCTCCAAATCCGTGACGTGGGGGGTGTTTGAAGCCGATGGCTCCCGGTTCATTGTGGCTTCGGTTCATTTCTGCACACAGGATAAGGAGATCGGTGCCCTACAGGTCGGTGAGCTGCTGACCCTTGTAAAGGGCTTGCAGGACGAGTACGGCTGCTCGGTCATCATCGGCGGCGACTACAATTCCACCATTGCAGAGGCAACCTATCAGGCGCTTGTGAGCGCGGGGTATGTTGATGCGCATGATTACGCAGCCGAGACAACCGACGTCCGCACCAATCAGTGGTATCCGAAATTCGATACCGAAGCAGGCATCATGAAGCCCGACGTGATGGTTACTATCGATGCGGCCAGCTCGGTTGACCATATCATGCTGTCCGATCTTTCCAATTTCAGCATCGATCTGTTCGGTGTGGTTGTGGATGATTTTACCCTGTCCGCATCCGATCACCTGCCGGTCTTCATTGATTTCTCAAAACAGGATAACGAGTGGACCGAGCGCTATTGACCGGTCATTCCGGCCGCAGAAACCAACCAGAAAAGAAGTAACACACCATGCAAATCATTTTTGAAAACGAGGCGAGCGGGATTCGTGTCTCCTATCGGAAGGAGGACGGCTACGACTCCAAGCGGTTTGCAATTCTGCTTTCCGAAAGGCTCAGCCGCTCGGAACGGGCGGCTGAGATCCTTGGCGGCTCTTGCATTTCGGTTCGCAGGGAGACTGCGGATCAGACGGCGGTTTCCCCGCATTGCCGCATCTCCGTCTGCGGCCGTGTAATCGAAGTCACCGTCGGCGGCATTCTTGCTCTGGACGCCGCAATGCGCTACTTTGACCGCGTCCTGGAAACCGGAAGGCCCGAATCCTGCGAGCTACGCGGGGACAGGGAAGTCCCCGGCGCAAACGCATACGCCTTCAGCCGCCGCGGCAGCCACAGGGTGATGTATTACAACATCCTGTGGGATGCAGACGCCAGGCATTGCCCCGGTGAGCGGAACGTGATTGCGGCGGACTTGGTACGGGAATTTGGCCCGGAGGTCGTCGGCTTTCAGGAATGCGGCAGATACAAGCGCGTCGGCCTGTATTCCAATGACATTGTGGCGCAGATGGCAAGGGTCGGCTACCGGGAGGCGCCGGTTTCGGGCGTGAAGAACAGCTTTCACGACGTCAACTGCGTGCCGCTCTTTTATCGGGAATCTGAAGTGCGCTTTATCGAGGGCGGGTATCATTGGTATGTCAACCAGCCCACCGACGCCATCGGCCCGATGGACGTCTCGTCCAAATCACTATCTTGGGGCGTTTTCGAAGTCAAGGCCACGGGCGAGTGCTTTCTTGCCGCCTCCACCCATCTGTGCACGCAGGTGGAGAAGCTCCGTGTGCTGCAGGCAGAGGAGGCGTGCGGCCTTTTTGAAGAGCTGCGCCGGCGCTACGGGCTTCCCATTGTGATGGGAGGGGATTTCAATTCGCATCACCTCGACGGTGGATACCGCTACTTCCGGGATACCGCAAGGTATCCCGCCGCCTCCGGGCTGGCAACCGAATACACGGCAGCCGAAAAATCTTACCACGCTTACCCCGAGTTTGATCCCGAGCTGGGGCTTTGTATGCCCACGGGCGGAGCGGAATACGAGACGGCAAAAACCATCGACCATATTCTGTTTCCCGCCGCGCCTGCGGGGCTGCGGGTCCGGGTGTTCGGGGTTGTTGTGAACAGCTTTTCTTTGGCAGGGTCGGATCATTTTCCGATCTTTTCGGATTTTACATTCTGAATGGGAATCAACCCCGAACGGGCGTACCTTCGCCTCTCCGGGGCTGATTTGCGTTCGTTTGGAGACTTGTCGGGGGCGGACCCGGCATTCGGAAAGGAATGGTATCATGAGCTACGTGAAAACAGAATTTGCTTTGGCAAAGCCGGTGTGGGAGCCAGGCAGGGAGAACGAGAGGAACCGTTCGCTGATTGTTTCGACGGTGCTGGACGGGGCGGACGAAGCCGAGCTGCGGCTGACCGGTTCCTCGGTCTACCGCGTTTTCGTCAATCGGCGGCTTGCCTATTGGGGGCCTGCCCGCAGCGGGAAGGGCTTTTTCCGCGTGGATGAAATTCCGCTGGGCGTTTTTTTGCACGAGGGCGAAAATATCGTTGCGGTTGAGGTGACAGGGTACTGCTGCAGCAGCTTTGAATGGATGAAGCATTCCTCGTTCCTGTGCGCGGAGCTGATTCGCGGCGGAGCGGTTCTTGCGGCAACCGGCGCATACGGCTGGCAGGTCTTCCGTAACGGCAGAAGATTGCAAAAAACGCCGCGCTTTTCCTTTCAGCGCCCGTTTTCGGAGGCATACGATCATCGCGCGGGCAGGGTCGAGCCGACCGGATGGGCGGTTGTGCCGGGCGGGGAGTGGATCGAGCGCGATCTGCCCGATCCCTCCCTGGCCGAGGAGCCGGTTCGGTGCGTTGTTCAGACGGGGGATCTTGTTTGGCGGGCGGACGCGCCACAGTGTCAGAATGCGTTTTTGGTCAGAGCCGGAAAAAAGTTTGACGGGTTCCCGGTCGAGGAGCTGGAGGTCAACCAAGTGGGCGATGCGCTGCGCTATTCGCAGGAAAACCCGTGCCGGTCCGGGGCGTCCCTCCCCCTGACGCTCCCGGGCAACTCGTTTGCCACCCTGAAGCTGGCGGGGAACCGAACCGGCCTGCTCCGCGTCTGCGTGCAGTGCATGTCGGACTGCGACCTGTACCTCTGCTTTGACGAGCTGCTGACCGACGGACGGGTGGATTTTCTGCGTCTGGACTGCGCCAATGTGGTTCTGTACCGCCTGCGCGGCGGCGAGCGGTACGAATTGCTGACGGCCGAACCCTACACCCTGCAATATCTGGATCTGCTGGCGGTCGGCGGCGCGGTCCGGGTCGAGGAGGCGGGGGTCGTGCGGATCGATTTTCCGCCGTCCCAAATTCTTCTGCGCCCGCGCTTTTCCCCGGAGGACGAGGCAATCGGACGCATCTGGAACGCCGCGGTGGAGACCTTCCGGCAGAACACGCTGGATGTTTTGATGGACTGCCCCTCGCGTGAGCGGGCCGGGTGGCTCTGCGACAGCTTTTTCACGGGCCGGGTGGAGCACCTGCTGACCGGCCGGAACCGGGTGGAGCGCAATTTTCTTTCCAATTTCATCATGGCGAAGGATTTTTCGCCTCTGCCGGGAGGAATGATCCCCATGTGCTACCCCGCCGACCATCCGGACGGAACCTACATTCCCAACTGGGCCATGTGGTTGATCCTGGAGCTGAAGGAGTATCTGGACCGGACCGGGGACGCACGATTGATCCGGGAAGCGAAGGGGACGGTCTACGGGATTATGGAGTTTCTGCGCCGGTTTGAAAATCCGGACGGACTGCTGGAGCGCCTGAAGGGCTGGGTGTTTGTGGAGTGGTCCCGGAGCAACGAGCTGGTGCAGGACATCAACTATCCCACCAATATGCTGTACTGTCTTGCAAAATCCACGGCCGCGATCCTGTATGGGGACGGGCGGCTGGCACAGGAGGCCGCGCAGCTGCGGGAAACCATCCGGCGGCAGAGCCGCATGGGGCTGTTCTTCTGCGACAATGCGGTTCTCCGCGACGGCGCGCCGGCGCTTTCGGGCGAATGCACCGAGAGCGCGCAGTACTATGCGTTTTTCAGCGGCGTTGCCACGCGGCAGGAGGACGCCGAGCTGTGGGAAACGCTGGTCCGGGACTTCGGCCCCGAGCGGAAACAGACCGGACTCTGGAAGGAGATATGGCCCTCCAACGCCTTCATCGGCAACTATCTGCGGCTGGAGCTGCTGGATCGCGCCGGGGAGTACGGCAGGCTGAGGGAAAACATCCTGGGGTATTTCGGATACATGGCGCAGCAGACGGGCACGCTGTGGGAAAACGATACCCCCACGGCCAGCTGCAATCATGGCTTCGCCTCGCATGTTCTGGTCTGGCTTGCGCATCTGGGCTACGGACAGGAATGAACCGAATCTGCGGCACAGCCGCCTCGCGCTTCGGCTTGGTTGGAGCCGCCGCAATGGCAGTGGATAAGAATTGGATTTTGGAGTGGAGAAATGAGAACAGAATCGAACGGAATCGCGTTTGAAATCGATCTGGGCGGGCAGGGCGCGGACTGTGCGCTGCTGCCCCTGAAGGGCGAGCCGGGCGTGAAGCTCTGGCAGCTCCGTCTGTGCTTCCAGGAGGAGCGCGTCCCGCAAACAATTTCGCTGACCTTCCATGTTCCGCGGGCGGATATTTTTTCGGTCTTCCGGCCGAACGGGAAGTCGGTGTCGGGCGTTCTGCCCGACTGGAACCCCGTCCGGGCGGCGTCCTCCTCCGCGTCGGGCGCCCCGCTGCTTGCGCTGGTCGGGAAGGACGACGGAAACCGGCTGACGGTTGCCCTGTCGGATTGCCAAACACCCTGCTGCCTCAAGGCCGGGTACCATGAGGCCGGCCGGGACATGACGGTCTGCGTGGAATGGTTCCCCTCGCCCGTCGGCCCGATGAAGCGGTACGCGGCGGTGCTCCGGCTGGACATGCGGCGCATCCCTGCCGCCCGGAGCATTGCCGAGGCCTGCTGCTGGTGGAAGGAAAACGGCTACCCCGCCGCCCGCCTGCCGGAAGCGGCGACGCTGCCCATGTATGCGCCGTGGTATGTGTTCCAGCAGAACTATACGGATGAGGTGCTGCTTGCCGAGTGCAGGAGGGCCAGGGAGCTCGGCATGGAAACGGTCATCGTGGACGACGGCTGGCAGACCGATGACAACGGGGGCGGATATGCCTTTTGCGGCGACTGGCAGGTCTGCAAAAACAAAATCCGGGATATGAGGCGGTTTGCGGATGCGCTGCACGGGATGGGCATGAAGCTGGTGCTGTGGTTTTCGGTCCCGTTTATGGGGAAAAACGCCGCGGGCGTCGAGCGCTTCCGCGGGAAGTATCTGTATTTCAACGAATCGCTGAACACCTACGTGCTGGATCCCCGCTTCCGCGAGGTCAGAGACTACCTGGTCTCGGTCTATGAACGGTTTCTGGAGCAATATGATCTGGATGGCTTCAAGCTGGATTTCATCGACGCCTTCCGGCTCACCCCGCAATCCCCCGTCAACTATGACGAAATGGATTTTGTGTCGCTGGAGGACGCGGTGGACGCGCTGATCGGAGAGGTCAGCCGTGCGCTCAAAAAGCGGAACCCCGAGGTGCTGCTGGAGTTCCGCCAGCATTATACCGGCGCCATGATGCAGAAATACGGAAATATGTTCCGCGTGGGGGATTGCCCCGGAAACGGGACCGCCCTGCGCGTGGGCGTGGCCGAGCTGCGGATGATAACAAAGGGGGTTGCCGTGCACAGCGATCCCTTGATCTGGAGCTATGACGACCCTGTGGAATACGCAGCCTACCAGCTGAATCACTCGCTGTTCGGGGTGCCGCAGATTTCGCTGCGGCTGTGCGCCATCACGGAGCCGCACCGCAGAATGCTTGCGCATTACCTGCGCTATTTCAGGGAAAACCGGGAGATTCTGCTGTTCGGAACCATGCTGGCAGAGGGGTTTGAGCAGAGCTACACGGCCCTGTCGGCGCTTGGCGAAGAAAAATCCATTACGGTCCTGTATGCGAAAAACATCCTCTCACTCTCCGGTCTGGGGCGGGATTGTTCGGATGTGATCAACGCCACCGCAGGCCGGGAGGTCTATCTGCGGGCCGATACGGAGCAGGCGCTCCATATCCGAATCACCGACTGCATGGGCGACCCCGTTGAAGAAATACAGGCGGTGCTTCGCCCCGGGCTCCACTGCCTGACGGTTCCGGTTTCCGGCTTTCTGCATCTGAAAAAAATAAAACATCACACGCCTGTCCGTTGAGCGGATTTGCGCCGCGGCACAGCCGTGTGGAAAAAGGATTGGATATGAATCAAAAGGGAAAGGCAATAGAAACACGCTTCCGCCCGCACCCGTTCTGGTCCTGGAACGAGCGGCTGGACACGGCCGAAACCGCCCGTCAGGTGCGCCTGATGGGGGAGGCGGGAATCGGCGGATTTTTCATGCATGCGCGCGGCGGGCTGCAAACGCCGTATATGGGGGAGGAATGGCACGACAATGTCCGCGCCGCGATCGATGCGGCAAAGGCGTACGGAATGCACCCCTGGGTTTACGACGAGGACGGGTGGCCGAGCGGCTTTGGCGGCGGGCTTGTGAGCGGCATGGGGGTGGAATACCAGCAGAAATATCTGCGCATAGAGGAGGGGAACCGCCGGTGCGGGACAACGGTCTGTCATGCCGGCGGGTATCACCTGTATTACGAGGTCAACCCGTTTTATGTCGACACGCTGGACCCGAAGGTGGTCCGGCTGTTTCTGGACCGGATTTATCGTCCGTATGCCGAGCGGTACGGAACCGAGATCGAGGGCTTTTTTACCGATGAGCCGCAGGTCTCGCGCCATGCGATGCCCTGGAGCTTTGTCCTCCCGGAGGCCTACCGCGCCCGCTGGGGGGAGGCGCTTTTGCCGCGCCTGCACGAGCTGTTCTGCCCGGTGGGGGATTACCGCAATACCCGGTTCCGCTTCTGGCGGCTGATTACGGACCTGTTCTCCGAGAGCTATATGAGGCAGGTTCACGATTTTTGCCACGCGCATGGGCTGAGGCTCACGGGGCATCTGCTTTGCGAGGAGTCGATGCAGTCGCAGATCCTCTGCCACGGCGCGGTCATGCCGCACTACGAATATTTTGATATTCCCGGAATGGACTGGCTCGGGAAAAGCCGGCGGGAATGCCTGACTCCCCTGCAGGTGTCCTCCGCGGCGCAGCAGCTCGGAAAGCGGCAGATTCTGTCCGAGACCTTTGCGGGCTGCGGCCACAATGTCGGGCATGAGGAGCTCAAGACCCTGTATGAATGGCAGATGGTGCGCGGGGTCAATCTGCTCTGCCAGCACCTGATGGGGTATTCCCTGCGCGGACTGCGCAAGCGGGATTATCCGCCCGCGCTCAACTACCAGCAGCCCTGGTGGGGCGATTACAAAGCCTTCAACGATACGGTGTCGGGAATCGGAAAGCTGCTCTGCGAGGGCGACGTTGCCTTCGATACGCTCCTGCTGCATCCGCAATCCAGCGCGTGGATTCTGTTTGACAGCAGGGAGAACGAGGGGCTGGCCGAGCTGGAGCGTGACCTGCTGAACGACATCCGCACGCTGGAGGAAAAGCATGTCTGCTTCCACCTTGGCGATGAAACGCTGATGGAACGGCACGCATTTGTGGACGGCGCGGCGCTGGTGATCGGCACGCAGCGCTATACGCGGGTTGTTCTGCCGCGGACCCTCCGCCTGTTTGAGAATACCGAGCGGCTGCTGCGGGAATACCGTGCAAACGGCGGCGTGGTCCTGTCGGCCGGGGAGGTCCCGCCCAATCCCGTGGTCGACAATCCGAAAATCACCTACACGGAGCGGCTTCTGAACGGGCAGACGCTGCGCTATTTCGTCAATTCAACCTCCGAGCGGCAGAGGGCATCCATTTCGGGCGGCGGCGTCCGAATTCTGCCGGATACGGGGGAGCGGGTGCCGTTTTGCGGGCAGCTTTGCTTTGCCCCCGGCGACAGCCTGCTGATTCTGGACGACGGGAGCGCCTGGGAGTGCCCGGCGCCCGCGCGCAGCTTCCGCACGGTCACCCCGGGCGGGGAATGGCGGATGGTGCGGGCCGACGAAAACGCGCTGACCCTGGACTGCGCCGACTATTGGTTTGACGGCGTGGAGCAGGGGAAAAACGAATACATATTGAATATTATGCAAAGAGCGCTGGCCCTGGAGCGCTTGGTCCGGGTCCGGTTGCGGTTTGCCGTCAGGGCGGAATTTGTCCCGGATCCGGTTTATCTTGTCGTTGAAACCCCGCAGCTCTACACGCTCCGCGTCAACGGGCAGGCCGTAAGCCCGGCGGACCGCGGGTTTTTCCTTGACCGCTCCTTCCGGAAGCTGGATCTGTCGGGAATGCTCCGCGCCGGAGAAAATGCGATTGAGGCCGAGATTGACCTTGCGCAGTCTCCACAGGTGTATGAGAACGCACGCAAGGCCTGGCTGTTTGAGGTCGAAAAAAACCGGTTTACCTGTGACCGGGAGCTGGAGGCCTTTTATCTGGTGGGACATTTCGGCGTTGCCTGCCGTGGAGAATGGGTCCCGGCGGCGCGGAATTCGTTTCTGACCGCAGGTAATTTCTGCCTGGTCAGGCCGCCGGAGGTGGTGAGCCTTTCGCATCTGGAGCGGCAGGGCTTTCCGTTTTTTGCCGGCAGCGTCACGGTGGAAAAAGCCTTTGACTGGGACGGGCGCGGCGCGGTCCGGTTTGCCTTTGAAAAGCGCGGCGTCAACTGCGTCCGGGCAGAGCTGAACGGGCGGCCGTTTGCCCCCGTGCTGTGGCGGCCGTTTGCGGTCGATCTGACAGAGGCGGCAGAGCCCGGAGAGAACCGCCTGCGGCTGACGCTGACCAACAATCTGCGCAACCTGCTGGGGCCGCACCATCTGGGGGAGGAGCCAGAGTACACCAAGCCCGGCAGCTTTCAAAAGGAGCCCAGCTTCTGGAACCCGGAGCCCGTGTGGGACGCGCGCTATTGCCTCGTCGACTTCGGGCTGTACGAGGAAGAACAGTCGTATACGGATGATGCGATCGTTTGAAGGATGCGTCTGAACTCGCTTATATTCCAAAACGCCCATTTCGGCTCTCGCTTGATGGGCGTTTTTTGACAGACTGAAGCTGCCGCAAATTCCACATTTGCGGCAGCTTCGCCGGTGTGATGTTCCATAACGCCTTTCCTCGGGCTGTCTGCTTCATTTCCGCAATGCATCACGCGGTTGTCGGCGTGTCGGCGGGCAATGCGGCTTATCGGTCATCTGGTTTGATTCAGTTGCACGCTCGCAAGCACATTTTCCGGGCTTCTGTAATAAGATCGGCAGTTACCGCAAGGGCGCCTGCTCTGCTGCCTGCGCCGGTTCGCCGGACGCGGCGGCCTGGCGCTGGCGCGCATGCATCCGCTTCCAATTGACAAATCCATACAGATCATTGACCAGAAACATGAAAAAGCAGATGACGACCGAGAGATAGGTGACGTCCGTGGCCGTTGCCAGGCTCCACAGCACAATCAGCACCACGTCGTTCGCGGCGTAGGCCAACGCAAAGTACGCGCTTCTGCGGAAGGTCAGGTATACGGCCAGAAAGCTGGTGGTCACCGATATGGTGCTGGGAATCAGATTGGCCGTGTGGAAGGCCTTGAGAATCCAATAAAACGCAAAGGTAACGATGGCTGTCAGCGCTGCCATGAACGCAAACTCCCATGTTTTCAGCTCATTGACCCTGACCTGTGCCCGGTTGCCCTGAAACGGGTGACGGAGCCACGACACCAGCGCAACCACTGCCATCGGCGCGGTCATGCCGAGATAGGTGATCATCTCTCCGTAATAGGCAAAGGTCAGCGAAATGATGCCGTACAGAATGCTGAAAACAATCATCAGAAGCTGCCCCAGCGGATTGCCCTTTGCGTTCAGAATCAGGGAGGTAGCTCCGACCAGAGAGGCAGAGAGCGTCAGATAATTTTCCCTGTCGAACAGGCAAAAGGAAGCCACAATGAGCACAACCGACGCGAGCCAGAGCGCAAGCTCTCCTTTGGTAAAATAGCTGCGTATTGCCTGAATGGTTTTCATGGTATCCTCCCAAAAAAAGAAGCATTCGCGTGCACATCTTCCAAGACCTAACGATGTGCAAACGAATGCGTTTCGCATTTTTCTACCCGGTGGCAGTTTGGCTTATTATATCACATCCGGCGGGAGTTGTCAAGCCCTGCGGCAGATTTTTCGGAAGGGAAGGGAAAGGAAAGACCTCGAAGGGAGGGCATCTCTTGAAAGAGGCGCCCTCCCTCCGAGCCTCCCACCTCCGAGAACTTTCCCCGACACAGGCTCCTGTTAAGGGCTGGGATGGAGCCTGCGCCGGGGAAGCCCCGTCCGGGGTAGGCATGGCTTTTGGACTTGTCAGGGCATATTGTAATCCGACAGAATGCCTCTGTCATGTTTGCCGGTCTTTTTGAATATCGAAAAACCGGGCATACCGCGGAAAGCGGCAGTCCGGTATTGGTTTTTTCTATTTGCCACACCCGAAAGGTGCTTTCCCCGCTGCCGCCCTCCTGTCCGATGTCTACGCATACATGTATATAAACAGTAGGCGGCAGCGGGGAAAGTTCTCGGATGGGAGGCTTGGAGGGGGCGGCCTCTTTCAAGAGGTGCCCTCTCCAAGGTCTTTCCTGCGCCGGGGAAGCCCCGTCCGGGGCAGGCATGGCTTTTGGACTTGTCAGGGCATACCGGAATCCGGCAGAATGCCTCTGTCATGTCTGTCGGTCTTTTTGAATATCAAAAAACCGGACATCCCGCGAAAAGCAGCAGTCCGGTATTGGTTTTTTCTATTCGCCACCCCCGAAAGGTGCTTTCCCCGCTGCCGCCCTCCTGTCCGATGCCTACGCATACATGTATATAAACAGTGGGAGGCAGCGGGGAAAGTTCTCGGAGGGGAGGCTTGGAGGGGGCGACCTCTTTCAAGAGGTGCCCCCTCCAAGGTCTTTCCTCCACTCAGTACCTCTCCCGGCAGCAGGGGTTATTTTCCGATTCCGTACGCTTTGCAGCAGCGTGCGACAATGGCAGCCATCTGGTCCATTTTGCCCTCCATGTCGGCAATCAGCTTGAACTGCGTGCGGCAGCGGTCGAGGTTGTGGTTTTCCCGGTGAATCCGGAAGTAGGTGTCCCCGTTCAGATGGTCGGTCAGGAAGCGCATACCGCACTCCAGTGTCAGCAGCTTGGCCGAGAAGGGGAGCAGCTCCACCTCGCGCGGGGTGATGGTGCTGCCCAGCTCGGCGAGAAAGGCGTCGGTATAGGCCTCGAAGTAGGTCAGGTCAAACGAAATTTTAGAGAGGTCCCGCTCGTCCTCGGCTCCCGTGGAGGCGCCGAAGCGCAGCGAATCGCCGTAATCGTAGAGCAGAGAGCCGGGCATCACGGTGTCCAGATCGATCACGCAGACCCCTTCTCCGGTCTTGGCGTCCAGCATCACGTTGTTCAGCTTGGTGTCATTGTGCGTAACCCGCAGCGGCACGCTGCCGTCGGCAATCGCGTCGGTGACCACATGGACCTCGCCGGCGTGAGCGAGCACAAAATCAATCTCCGGTTGACAGGAGGAGGCGCGGCCTACCCGGTCCTCGGCGAGCGCCTCGCGGAACTGGCGCAGCCGGTCGCCGGTGTCGTGGAAGCGGGGGATGGTTTCGTATAGCCGGTCGGACGGGAAGTCTGCCAGCATTCGCTGGAATTTGCCGAAGGCGTGTGCCGAGGCCGCAAACATCTCGGGGGTTTCGGCCGCGTCGTAGGAGACCGCATTTTCAATGAAGCGGTAAAGCCGGAAGCAGCTTCCGTCCGGCGCTTCGTAATAGCTCAGGCCGTCCTCGGTGGGAATCAGTGTCAGGGTTTCGCGGTTGGGGTCTCCGCCGGCCTCCAGAATCTTCCGGCGCAGATGCGCGGTGACGGCCTGAATATTCGCCATCACCTCATCCGGTTTTTTGAAGATCTCGGTGTTGATGCGCTGGAGGATGTACCGCGGGGTGGATTCCACGAGATAGGTGGTGTTGATATGGCCGTTCCCGTACAAATCGGTGGGAAGGTCGAGATCAAAGTGGCGGAGTACCTCGCGTGCCGAAACTGTAGTTGCCATAACTTTTTTTCAGAAAATGCAAAAAACTCTTGCATTTTTTCCTTTCTTGTGGTATGATTATATTATAAGCTATCCAAAAATAAATAGATATAGGGAAACGGGTCTGATTTCTTTGAAGAAAGATATTTATTACAGAAAAACCGCCTGGGAGCCGATGACCGACGTGCCGGTCCCCCGCTGCCCGGACATTGTTTCATTCCACTTCTCGTTGGACCGCATCTTCGGGGATCAATACGAGTTTTCGGGAGAGACCCACCCGTTCCACGAGCTGGTGTATGTACTGAGCGGGTCGATCGGCGTCACCGCCGGGGAAAAGGTGTATGGGCTGGATGCCGGCCAGTGCCTGATTCACCCGCCGAATGAGTTTCACCGCATCTGGTCCGAAAAGGGAACCGAGCCGCACGTGCTCAATCTTTCCTTTCATGCTTCGGCCATGCCGGAATACGCGGGCAGAATTCTCGCGCCGGATCTGCGGCTGCAGGAGCAGTTTCTCGAAATCAGCATGGAGGTGCGGGACGGGCTGCACCGGTCGGACGCCGCGCTGCTCAACGAGCAGAGGCTGCGCCTGGAGCACTGGCTGCTGCAGGTTATGCGCAACGCCAGTGAGGCCGGCGTAACCGAAAGCTCGGGCGCGCTGCGCTATGCCGAAATTGTCAGCGTCCTGCGGGAGCACCTGACCGAGCAGCTCAGCGCCGGGGAGATTGCCGTGCTCTGCCGCATGAGTCTCTCCAACCTCAAAAAAATTTTTACCAAGTATGCCGGCATGGGGGTCTCCCGCTATTTTACCGAGATGAAAATGCGCCGTGCCGCCGAGCTGCTGCGGAGCGGCAAACGGGTGGGGGAGGTGGCAAACGAGCTGGGCTTTGCCGACCAGAACTATTTCAGCACGGTTTTCCGCCGGATCATGGGGGTTCCCCCGGGGCAGTATCGCTTGTAGCGCGGCTGCTTGTGCGGCCGATATCGGCCGGTTTACGTGTACATAGCGCATAAACGCAGCGCACGGGTGCGGCGTATCGCCGGGAAGTGTGCGTCTGCGGGCGTCTATTCCATATTATACTATAAAAATACAAAATGTCAAGTGAGAAAGGGCAGAAATCATGAAATTCATCACCACCGATACATACGAAAAGCTCAGCCGTCAGGCGGCAAACATCATTTCGGCACAGGTCATACTCAAGCCGGACTGCGTGCTCGGGCTTGCAACAGGCTCCTCGCCCGTGGGAATTTACCGCCAGCTCATCGACTGGTACCGCAAGGGCGATATCGATTTCTCGCGCGTGACCTCGATCAACCTCGATGAGTATGTGGGGCTGAAGGGCGACCACCCACAGAGCTATCGGTACTTTATGCAGCAGAATCTCTTTGATCATGTCAACATCGATCCGAAAAACACCTATGTGCCGGACGGCTGTGCTGCCGACTTCGGGCTGGAATGCGCGGCCTATGACGCGCGCATTGCCGGTATGGGAGGAATCGATTTGCAGCTCCTCGGCATCGGGCTGGACGGGCACATCGGCTTCAACGAGCCGGGGGATTGCTTTGTGAAAAATACGCATGTGGTCGAGCTGCATGAATCCACCATTCAGGCCAACGCCCGCTTTTTTGAGAGCGCGGACGAGGTGCCCCGCCGGGCGGTGACCATGGGTATGATCTCGATTATGCAGGCGAAAAAGATACTGCTCGTCGCCAACGGCAAGGCCAAAAAGGAGATTCTCACCCGGGCCTTTGAGGGGCCGATCACCCCGCAGATCCCGGCGTCCATTCTCCAGCTGCACCCGGATATCACGGTGATCTACAGCGAGGCATAAGCATCGCTCATCCACAGACACAAAACAGCTCACACCGCGGCTTCGGCTCAGGTGTGAGCTGTTTTACTGTATCTGTTCCCGCCGGGGAGCGGAGGGCGGTCCTGATTGCCTGAAGGAATTGACGATCCTTCCGGAAGGTACATATATGTGCCGGTATGTACCGGGAGCACTGCATTCGGAGAGTGGCCGGAGGAGAACCGGAATGTACGCTTCCGAAGCGTGGACATGCGCCCTTCCCATCCCGGCGGATTTGGTTATTGAGCGGGGAAGCGCTTTCTCCGAAATTAAGGCAACACCGCGCAATTCACGGTTCGCGCCTTGACTGCACAACTTTTTGCATCTTTTTCGCCACACTGCACAAATCTCCTTGTCAATAGATCTACTATTGCCTGCGTCAATTTGGTTTGTTTGACGAAAAATCTGACGGCAGATTTGCGCAGTCAGAATTGTGCGGTGTTGCCTTAAGAGAGAAAGGCCGCTACCTCCTCGCAGGTGGGGATGGATACGCTGGCTCCCGGGCGGCTGACCGTGAGCGTCGAGACGGCGGTGGCATAGTGGACGGCATCCGGGAAGGCGGCGCCCTCGCAGAGCTTGGAGCAAAGCCCGCCGATAAAGCTGTCTCCGGCGGCGGTGGTGTCCACTACCTTGATCGGGATGATGCCCTCGTATCCCACCTCGCCCTGCCAGATGTAGGCGCAGCCCTGCTTGCCCATCGTAATCAGCGCGTTTTTGCAGCCCATATCCAGCAGCTTACGCAGCGCACGGGCAGCGGAGGCGCGGTCGGTCACCTCAATCCCGGTCAGCAGAGCGGCCTCAAATTCGTTGGGCACGATCAGATCGACATTCCCGTAGAGCGCAGGGTCCACCTCCTTGACCGGGGCGGGGTTGAGGACCACGGTGCAGCCGCACTCCCGCGCCAGCTTGGCCGCGGCAAGAACAGACTCGACCGGAATTTCATATTGAAGCACCACGGCATCCGCCCATTCGAAGAGGTCGCGGCGTTCGGCAATGCGCGCCGGGGTGACGCAGGCGTTGGCGCCCACATCGAGGATGATGTGATTGTCCCCGCCGCACACCGTAATCACGGCAGCTCCGGTGGGAGCCTCGTCGTGAAACACCGGGGAGCAGTCCACACCGAAGCTCTCGAGGTTCTGCACGGCCAGTCCGCCGGCGAGATCGGTTCCCACCGCGCCCAGCATTTTGGTCCGGCAGCCCTGCTTGGCCACTGCGACCGCCTGGTTGGCTCCCTTGCCGCCATAGTTCATGGCAAAATTGCTGCCCGTAATGGTTTCCCCGAGCTTGGGCAGGCGGGCGGTGTGAATGACGTAGTCCATATTGATGCTTCCAACAACCAGAATGTTCTTGCTCATGTTTGTATCCTTTCTGTGATGCGCGCCGCAGGCAGACGCCGGCAGCTTTTGCACGACCGGTCGGTTTCCTGCGGATATTATAACAGATTTTCGCGGGGATTGCAAGGGCTTTTGCAAAATCCGATCCGTGGAATGAGGGAATCGGTGACAGAGAGAATTGGTTCTGCGGGGAAGCCTTTTGCAAAAGGTTTCTCCGTGCCCCTTTCAAAAATCCGGAACAGAGAGTGAGACGGTGTGGGAAAACGGGGCCAGTGGTTTTGTGTCCGGCGCACAGCATATTTCAGATTTTCCCGGCAAGACGCATTTCGGCGCACCGTGGCTTGCTTTGAAATAGCAGGCACCCCGATTCCTGCTCAAGCGGACAGATAAACCTCCGGGGCCGTGTCATACGCTTTTGAACTGCGTATGACACGGCCCCGTTTTTCAGTCGTTCAGCTCCTTGCAGACCGAATCCACAATGTTCACCGCACGGTGCAGCAGCTCGGTGCAGACCGCCCCGGCCGTGGCGGGGGTGATGACCGCATCGAGCGCAGCCGTCAGCTCCCTGTCCTCGTCCACAAACAGGCGGAGCCAGCGGAACTTCTCATTCATCCGGTTACAGAACTCGTATGCGTCCTCAAGCTGTACGCGGGTAAACTGCGCAATCGAGTAGACGCGCAGACCGAAGGACGTGCCGTCGCTGTCAAACATGAAGGTGAAGCTGACCGCCCGGAAGTATTCTCCGTTGTATCTCACCCGCACAATCCCTTTTTCCGGTTCCGCGCTGTACGCAATCTTTTTCTCATCCAGCCTGCGGGTAAAGGCCTCCAACACCGCCGCCGAGGGCTTCTGCTTTGTGAACATGACCTGCTCCTCCACTATGTATCTACTTTGTTCTCATTATACCAGTTTTGCAGGGACAAGTCAATAGCCTGACCGAAAAAAACAAATGGATTTGCCAACGTGTGCCCGATTCCGATGAAACGCCGACTCGGGAATTTTGTGCCGGGGGAGACAACCGATTGTCTCCCCCGTAGGTTGTCGACAAAAGGCAGTTGAAATAAAAAGTGTACAAATGCCATAGCCACTTTTTCTCTGCAAGAAGAGGGCGCAGAGAAAGAAGTAAAGGCTTCGCGTTGCTCCGCCGCAAATCTGCTTTGCAGAATTTGCCCAAAAGAGACGCCGAAAGGAATATTTCGCCGTCTGCAGACGGAAACTTTTGCGGAGCAAAATTTCCGGCACCTTCGGTGCCTTGCGAGAGAGGGCTCCGCGCCCTCGACCGCGCCGCCTTTTGAAAAAGGCGGGCGAAAACTTTAGCCAAACTGACGAAAGCCTGTGCTTTGGTCTACAGTCTGGGGGATTGCCATAAGGCAACACCGGGCAGCTCCGGAGCCGACCGTGCAGCGAGATGTATTTCCGGCAATTGTTGCCGACAGGAGGTTACGCTTTGTATGATCACTGATGAAGCATTAATTGCCGCGGCGGCCGGGAGCCGCATGCGGGCTTACGCGCCATATTCCGGTTTTCTGGTTGGGGCGGCGCTGCTGGCCGAGGACGGCAGCGTGTTTTTGGGGTGCAATGTGGAGAACGCGTCCTATTCCGCCACCTGCTGCGCCGAACGCGCGGCCTTTTGCCGGGCGGTGAGCGAAGGACATCGGCGCTTTTGCAAAATCGCGGTGGTCGGCGGCCCGGCGAAAGAACCCGTCACGCGCTTTTGCATGCCGTGCGGCGTCTGCCGGCAGGTGATGCGGGAATTCTGCCGGGAGGATTTTGTCGTTCTGACCACCGACGGCAGGCAGACCCGCCGCCGGGTGCTGGCCGAGCTGCTGCCCGACAGCTTTTCGGCCGACGAGCTGGGAGGCGGCAGATGAAGCCGGTGGTGTCGACCGCGGTGATGCGCCGCTGCGACGCGGCCGCCATCGCGTCAGGCGTCCCGTCGCGCGAGCTGATGCGCCGGGCCGGGGAGGCGGTCTTTTGCAGCTACCCGTGGCATGGCAGAACCGCGATTGTCTGCGGCACGGGCAACAACGCAGGCGACGGCTACGTGCTGGCGGGCTGTCTCCGCCGCGCCGGAATTCCCTGCCGCCTGCTGCTGCTGGAGGAACGGTTTTCCCCAGACGGTCGATTTTATTTTGAAGAGTGCCTACGGCTCGGCATCCCGTGGAGCCTGTGCACCGGCGCACCGGATTTTTCGGGTGACGCGGAAATTGCCGACTGCCTGTTCGGAACCGGGTTTCACGGCTGTGCGGAAGGGCTGACTGCCGAGGTGATTGCGGCGATCAACCGCGCGGGACTGCCCGTGATCTCGGTGGACATCAACAGCGGGCTGAACGGAGACAGCGGGCTTGGCTCCCCTGCCGTGCGCTCGACGCTCACCGTCTCGGTCGGAACCTATAAAACCGGACATTTTCTCGGAGCGGCAAAGGATACCGTTGGGAGTCTGCAAAACGCCGACATCGGCATTCCGGTTCCGCCGGAGGATTGCTGCCGGCTGACCGAAGCCGGGGATTTTCACGACATTCTTCAGCCGCGCAGACAGCTTTCGCACAAGGGAAACTACGGCTATGTCGGCCTGCTCGGCGGCTGCGCGGAATATGCGGGCGCGGCAAAGCTGGCCAATCTGAGCTGCGCGGCGCTGCGTGCCGGCTGCGGGGTGGCAACCCTGATGGTGCCGCAGTCGCTCGAGGCCAGCGTTTCCCCGTACCTTCTGGAAAGTACCTTAGCGCTGCTGCCCGACCGTGACGGGCATATGCGCTATGACCCCGAGCGGCTGGATATGCTCACCGGACGACTGCGGGCGCTGGCAGTCGGCATGGGCTGGGGACGCTCTCCCGAAAATCAGGCGATTCTGGCGCATCTGCTGGAGCATTATACCGGCTCGCTTGTGATCGATGCGGACGGACTGAACGCGCTGGCCGGGCTTGGGCCGGACGCACTGCGCCCTGCCGCCGGGCGGGTGCTGCTGACGCCGCATTGCAAGGAGTTTGAGCGCATCAGCGGGTACCCGATGGAACAGATTCAGTCCGACCCGGTGGAAACGGCCAGAGAATACGCCGCCCGGAACGGCGTCTGCCTGCTGCTCAAGGGGCCGTGTACCGTTGTGACCGACGGCAGGGCAACCTATCTGGTCAACCGGGGGTGCGCCGGAATGGCGACCGCCGGCAGCGGGGACGTGCTGTCCGGCATTCTGGCAGGGCTGCTCGGCTTCTCTCCGATGTCTCCGCTGACCGCTGCCTGCGGTGCGTATATCAATGGACTGGCCGGCGAGCTGGCCGAGCAGGAGAGCAACCCCATCAGCATGACCGCGTCGGATACGGTGCGCAAAATACCGGACAGCGTCAGCCGGATGCTGCATGCCAACTGAATCTGTCCGCCGAAATAAACCGGCAGCGAACGCAGGCTCTGTCAGTTGAAGCGCGGCGGACTGGAGGCGGATGACGAGTCAGTGACATCTGCCTGATACACAGATACACAAGCAATCATAGATTTATAATATGTAAAAGACAGTGAAGGGGGAGCATTATGAAACAAATCGGATCGAGTCTCCTGTGTATGGCAATGGTACTTTCATTGGTATTCGCTCTTGTCTCATGCAATCGGGCGGATCATGGTACGCCTGACGGCATCACGCGGGCCACAGCACAGACAACGGAAATTCCGGAGCATCACACTGGTACGCCGGATGAATTCAGTGAGGTGACGGAAAATCCGGATGAAATGCCCCATGACCCGGATTGCGAACATGTATTTCTTGGTGAAAGCAATGTTTGCTCCGACTGTGGGAAAATCAGGGGTACGGAGGATTATATCGTTTTTGAGGTGGATGAGGCGGCATATGCCGCGGCCGTAGACGACGCCGTGATCGAACAGGCAACAGAAATCATATTGCCTAGCAAATATCAAGGCTACTCGGTGACAAAAATCGGCTATTGCTCTTTCATAAACTGTGATAAATTGGAAAGTATTACAATTCCGGCAAGTGTTATGAAAATTGAGCTTTCTCCTTTCGGAGATTGCGATAGCCTGAAAAGCATTACGGTGGAGGAAGGCAATCCGAATTACCATAGCGACGGAAATTGTTTGATTGACTCGTCCGAAAAAATTTTGGTCTCCGGATGCACAACAAGTATGATTCCGGATGACGGAAGTGTAACCGGCATCGGTGTTGAAGCATTCCACGGACTGGACGCACTGGAAACAATCGTTATACCTGAAGGGATAACGAATATTGAAAATTCGGCATTTTACGATTGTAGCCATCTGACAAGTATTTTACTGCCGCATAGTCTGGAAGAAATTAAAAGCTATGCGTTTTACGAGTGCTCGGGTTTAACAAGCATTTCGATTCCGGAAAATGTAAGGTGGATTGATCATGGAGCTTTTGCAGGCTGTACCGGCCTGAACGGTTTTACCGTGGATGAAAACAATCAATTCTATTATGCTGCGGGAAATTGTTTGATTGACATCAATGGTACGCTAATTGCAGGCTGTAAAACAAGTGTGATCCCCGATAACGGAAGCGTAAACAGCATCGGTGAGGATGCTTTTCGGAAGTTCAGCAATCTGGTCAGTATCACGATTCCAGACGGCATTGATAGCATCGGAGCGAGTGCATTTGCGGAATGCGTCAACTTGACGAGCATCACAATCCCGGACAGTGTGGCAATCGTCGGACAATTGGCATTCTGGCGGTGTGATCGCCTTCGGTACAACAGCTACGAGAACGGACTATATTTGGGCAACCATGACAATGCGTTCGTTCTGTTTGTGAAAGCAATCAATACAAGCATTACGACCTGCGAGATACATTATTACACAAATGTGATCTGTGACAGCGCTTTTTCTGGCTGCAACAATCTGAAGAGCATTCAGATTTCGGATAGTGTCATGTATATCGGGAATTGGGCATTTGAAAATTGCAGCAGCTTGACAGGTATTACACTTCCGGAATATTTGATGTATATCGGAGATGGAGCGTTTAAGAAGTGCAGCAGCTTGAAGAGCATCGTCATTCCAGAGTATGCAACACAAATTGGAGCTTGGGCGTTTCAGGATTGTACCAGTTTAACGAGTATTACATTGCCGTATTTGACATCGTATATCCAGATTTGGACGTTTTCCGGCTGCAGTAGCTTAACAAATATTTTTTATAAAGGTACCAAAGCGTATTGGCGTATGATTTACAAAGACAGCTCATGGGATGAAGGCACCGGCAACTATACCGTTCACTGTACGGACGGAGACATTCCGAAGTAAGATTTGCCGGTGGGTTCGCCGATGCATTCCCGCATCCATTCGGTAGTGGCGTCCGGCTGATCCGGAAGTCTCTTCTTTACCATAACAACACACCAAAAACGGCGATTCATGAACGGATGGGAGTGAATCGCCGTTTATCAGATAGTCAACATAACTTGCCAATAACGATTGTAAAAATAGGTAAAATAATAAAATCATTAACCGAAATTTCTGAAAGCAAACAAAAATGGGCTGCCGCACCGAACAGCCCCCAAAAATATATGGTATACAAACAGACATCCTCGGTCAGTTGTCCTTTAACAACTGCTCCAGCAACTGCACCTTTTCGTTGGTATAGCGGTATGCTCCCTTGAAGTCCTCGGTTTCCCGGCAGCAAATCTCCAGGTCGCACAGCACCGCATACAGGCTGATTTCATTGAGCGGCGTATCGGATTGAAGCAGCGCCAGCAGCTCGTTTTTGGCCTCCGGATATGCCGACTGCCCCATGAGCAGGCGGATGCCCAGATGGGTTGTGAAAAAGCCGCGCTCATCCGGAAAGCTCCTCGGATAGCTCATGGCCGGCTGAAGCTCCTCCCGGTCCAGCGCCTCGAGGGCCTCCACATACCCGGAAAAGGCATTGCGGCAAACCACCTCTCCGCGCTCGCCGTCGTCCAGCACATCCGAATACAGTGTGGAGGAAATCCTCTGCATATAGCGGAAATATACCTCCGCACGCGCACGGATATGCGGCGCCGGATAAAGGGTTTCACCTGCGTATAGCAGCGCCTCGTCAAAAAAGCGGCACGCAAAGCGGATTCTCCCCTTCCAGAAGGCGTCCTCGGCAATGCCGAGATCGCAATTTGCCAGCAAAAGCCGGATCTCGTCGTCCGGCTCCGGGCATGAAGAAAGGCAGAGACTTCTGCACCCTGACAGATCCCCTGCTCTGTAAGCCCGTTTGATATTGGCAAGGCTGTTCATCTTCTGGTAGACGATTTCGTCCCCTTCCTCCGCCAAAAGAAAGCCGACCGGCACATTCAGCCGCCCCGCAATATATAAAATGGTGGAAAGAGATGGCTGCGCCGAGCCGTTTTCGATACAGCTCAACATATTCCGCGTGATCTGATTACCGGCCAGCTCGGATTGGGTCATCAGCTTTGCCACCCGCAACGAACGAATTTTTTCACCGATATTCATCTCTGAACCATCTCTTTCCGGACCGATCCCTGATTTTCCGGCGCTCCTTATGCTCTGTCCGCAGCGTCGGCCTTGTTCTGCTTATATGTACCGATTGCTCCCTTTACCTGTCCTACCTTTGCCTGAACCTTGGAGGAAACAGCCGAGCAGGCCTTGCCCGGGAGCTTTGCCGCGCTCACAACGCCCGATGCGACCTTTTTGGAGGCAATGCCGCATGCCTTAAAGAAATACTCCACACGGCCGGGCAGGGTTTTGGAATAAATGAACTCATCCAGCAGGGCATACAGTCTGTCCATGTTCTGGCCAACCTTCCGGTCCACCACGGCGGCAATCCGGCCCGCGGTCTGCTCATAGATGCCGTCGGCCGTGGCCCTCGCCTGATCCATGCGAAGCTCGTAATCGCGCTCCGCCTGCTCCTGAATGGCCTTTGCTTTTGCAACAGCGGGAGCCAGCAGATTGTTGTAGTCCCCGTCCATCTTCTTCATGAGCTTATCGTAAAGCTCAATCTTTTCGGCAGCCTCGGCAGCCTCAGGCATTGCAGCCTTTTCGAGCTGCTCCTGCATTGCGTTGATCTGCTGCTGCAAGGAATCGATGGTAGCGGCTCTCTTTTGAAGCTCTGTTTCGATGTTCTTCAAAAACAGATTGACCTCTGTTTTATTGTAACCGTTGAGCTGGTTACCGAACTGAGCGGATATTTCAGACATCATCGTGCCCTCCCAAAATCTTTTTCACTCCGGAATGCATCCAACAACTCATGCAATCCAAGTATTCATTGATATGATAGCATAAAAACGTATATTTTTCAATATTTTTTTCAGACTTTTTTTATTTTTGGCGAATTGCACAAAGCGCATTTCCGTCAAATCACCTAAAAAACGGAAGTCCTTCTCTGACCTGCCGCAAAAGCCGACCAGGGAAAAGCGCTTTGCCGCGGCTGTCAGCCGCGGCCATCGCTGACGGGAACAGTTGCAAATCGCCTGCGCGGTCTGCGGCGCAGCATGCGTGTGTCCGACGCGCGCATTTGCGGCGTGCAGCCTTTCACAGGCTGCACGGATTCCGTCCCCTGCCCTACACGGCTCCGGCCGACGCGCGACGCAGCGGCGAATCGGGCGGCCGGAACGGTGGGAAACGACTTTACAGCCCGCGCTTGATATAAGAGGTGTGCAGGATTTCGTGCGCCTTGTGGCTGTTCGGCTCGCCGAAGAACTCCTTGTAAAGCGTCTGCACGGCCAGATTGTCCTGCGACTTGCGCAAGTCGCAATCGGCGTCGTCGCGGTAGAGCACCGCGGCGCGAACCGCGCGCAGATCCATGCTCATACGCACCTTTGCCGGCTGAATGGGCTGTCCGCCGCCGTTGACACAGCCGCCCGGGCATCCCATAATCTCAATAAACTGCACATCCAGCTCGCCGTTCTTGACCATGTTCAGCAGCTTTTTGGCCATGCCGGTGCTTGACGCCACCGCCACGTTGACGGTCATATCTCCAAGCTGGTAGGAGGCCGTTTTGATGCCCTCGGTGCCTCTGACCTCGGTGAAATCCACCTTTTCGAGCTTTTTGCCGAGAATGATTTCGGCGGCATAGCGCAGCGCGGCCTCCATCACGCCTCCGGTTGCGCCGAAAATGGCGCCGGCGCCCGAGCCGATGGCAAACGGGTCGTCGAACTTCTCGTCGTCAAGCGCGCGGAAGTTGATGCCTGCCTTCTGAATCATGCGGCCGACCTCGCGGGTGGTGATAGCAAAGTCCACATCCGGAACGCCCGCAGCCGATTCGTCGGGGCGGCCGACCTCAAACTTTTTCGCCGTGCAGGGGATGGCGGAAACCATCACGATATCGGCTGGATTCCAGCCCATCTTCTGCGCATAGTAGGTTTTCACCACCGCGCCGAACATCTGCTGGGGAGATTTGCAGGTGGAAAGATTGTCGACAAATTCGGGGAAATAGTGCTCGCAGTACTTGATCCATCCCGGCGAGCAGGAGGTGATCATGGGCAGCACGCCGTTGTTCTGGATGCGGCCAATCAGCTCGGTGGCCTCCTCCACGATGGTCAGGTCGGCGGTGAGGTTCATATCATACACCCCGTCAAAGCCCAGCGCCTTGAGAGCGGCAACCATCTTACCCTCCACATCGGTGCCCGGCTCGTAGCCGAAGCACTCGCCAAGCTGCGCGCGCACCGACGGCGCGGTGCAGATGAGCACGTGCTTGTCGGGATTGGCAAGCGCCTCAAACACCGCATCGGTATCATCCCGCTCGTAGAGCGCGCCGACCGGGCATGCCACGATGCACTGGCCGCAGTTGATGCAGGAGGTTTCCGACAGCGCCTGCTCAAAGGCCGAGCCGATATAGGTGTCAAAGCCGCGGTTGTTCGCGCCGATCACGCCAACGGCCTGCACCTTGGCGCAGGTGGCGACACAGCGCCGGCAGAGAATGCACTTGTTGTTGTCCCGGATAATCGGGGTTCTGTCGTCGATTTCATAGTGGTGCGTCGCGCCCTTGAAGCGGGACTGGTCCACGCCGTATTCGCGGCAGAGGGTTTGCAGCTCGCAGTTGGTGGAGCGCACGCAGGAGAGACATTTCTGGTCATGGTTGGAGAGCAGAAGCTCGAGGTTCATCCTTCGGGAAGCCGTGATTTTGGGGGTGTTGGTTTTGATCTCCATCCCGTCGGTGCAGGGGTACACGCAGGCCGTCACCATGCGGAACGGTCCCATCGCGCTTCCCCTCTTTTCGGAAACCTCCACCAGACACAGCCGGCAGGCGCCGATCTCATTGATATCCTTGAGGTAGCACAGCGTGGGAATATCAATATTCGCAGCCTTTGCGGCCTCCAGCACCGTAGATCCAGCGGCAACCGAATAGCTCTTGCCGTTGATGACTACATTGATCATATCCATCTTTCACAATTCCCCTTTCTTAACCTTTGGAAATGGCCTGAATCTTCTTGCAGGAATCCATGCAGGCTCCGCACTTCACGCACTTTGCGGTGTCGATTTCCATCGAGGGGAGCTTGTGGCCGGGCGCCACGTAGGAGGTCTTGTGAATGGCATCCGCCGGGCAGTTTTTGGCACACATTCCGCATCCAATGCACTTTTCAGGATCAATTTTATAGCTGATGAGCTTTTTGCACACGCCAGCAGGACATCTCTTGTCCACAATGTGGGCGATGTACTCCTCTCTGAAGTAGCGCAGGGTGGAGAGCACCGGGTTCGGTGCCGTCTGCCCCAGGCCGCAGAGGGAGGCCGACTTGATATAGTTGGAAAGCTCCTCGAGGCGGTCGAGGTCCTCCATTTCCCCGTTTCCGGAGATGATTTTATCGAGAATTTCGAGCAGCCGTCTGGTGCCCACGCGGCAGGGCGTGCACTTGCCGCAGGACTCGTCCACGGTGAAATCGAGGAAGAAGCGCGCGATGTCCACCATGCAGTTGTCCTCGTCCATCACAATCAGTCCGCCAGACCCCATCATCGAGCCGATGGCCAGCAGGTTCTCGTAATCGATCGGGGTATCGATCAGATGCGCCGGAATGCAGCCGCCCGAAGGGCCGCCGGTCTGCGCGGCCTTGAACTTTTTGCCGTTCGGAATGCCGCCGCCGATCTCCTCGATGATATGCCGCAGGGTCGTGCCCATCGGCACCTCAACCAAGCCCGTATGCTTGATTTTTCCGCCGAGAGCGAACACCTTGGTACCCTTGGATTTCTCGGTCCCGATTGAGGAAAACCACTCGGCGCCGTTGAGAATGATCTGCGGGATGTTGGCATAGGTTTCGACATTGTTGAGAATCGTGGGCTTCTCAAACAGACCCTTGACCGCCGGGAAGGGCGGACGCGGGCGCGGCTCGCCGCGCTTGCCTTCAATCGAGGTCATCAGCGCGGTCTCCTCGCCGCACACAAACGCGCCGGCGCCCAGCCGGATGTCGAGATCAAAATTGAAGCCGGTTCCGAAAATATCCTTGCCCAGCAGGCCGTATTCTCTGGCCTGGTCAATGGCGATCTGCAGGCGCTTGACCGCGATCGGATACTCGGCGCGCACATAAACATAGCCCTGATCGGCGCCGATGGCATAGCCGGCAATGGCCATGGCCTCAATCACGGCGTGAGGGTCGCCCTCCAGCACCGAGCGGTCCATGAACGCGCCGGGGTCGCCCTCGTCGGCGTTGCAGCACACATATTTCTGCACCTTGCCGCGGTTGCCGGAGGCAAACTTCCATTTCATACCGGTCGGGAAGCCTGCTCCGCCCCGTCCGCGCAGGCCGGAATCGAGAATGGTGCTGATCACTTCGTCAGGGGTCATCTCGGTCAGCGCTTTTCCAAGCGCCCGGTAGCCGTCCATCGCGATGTACTCGTCAATGTTCTCGGGGTTGATGACACCGCAGTTGCGCAGCGCCAGACGGTGCTGGGACTTGTAAAAGTTGGTGTCGCTGAGCGAGGCGTGCACCTCGCCGAGTTCGGGCTGCGCCGTTCCATCGGCCACATCGTTGTAAACCAGCCGCTCCACCACACGGCCCTTGAGCAGGTGCTCCTCCACAATCTCGGGTACGTCCTCGACCGTTACATGGCTGTAAAAGGTGCCGTCGGGATAGACGATGACCACCGGTCCCAGCGCGCAGAGGCCGAAGCAGCCGGTCTGCACCACCTTGACCTCGTCGGAAAGGCCCTGCTTTTGAATTTCGGACGCAAAGGTCTCCTGAATTTTGGGGCTTCCGGACGAAGTACATCCCGTACCGCCGCAACATAAAACATGTGCACGAATCATTGAACTGCTACCTCCAAATTATGCTTTCTTCGCGTAGGTGATGGTATATTCATCCACAACCTTGCCGCCTTTGATGTGGTCCTTGAGGACCCTTGCCGCTTTTTCGGCGGTCATTTTGACATATGTCACCTTGTCCTTGCCGGACTGGAACACCTCCACAACAGGCTCATACTGACAAATGCCGATGCACCCGGTCTGGGATACCGTGACGCGGTCCGCCAGCCCCTCGGCATTCACGCCCTCCACAAACGCATTGAGCACGGGACGCGCGCCGGCGGCAATGCCGCAGGTTGCCATGCCCACCACAATACGGATGTCGTTGTTGCCTTCCCGAAGGACGATTTTATCCTTCATTCTCTCTCTGATCTCAGCCAGCTCAGCCAAAGATTTCATGATTTCGGTTCCTCTCTTTGCATTTATATATCATCAAATTTATGAATGATCAGGTTTGGTATTGCTCCCGCAGGTATTCCTCAATCCACTGCAGCACCTCAAAGCTGTTCAGCGGCACCTCGGCGCCAAGCACCTCGCGCAGCCGGCGGGTATCCAGCTCCACCGTGGAGCCGTTCCGCTGGTGACGGAACAGAAAATCGATTTCCGGACTTCCCTGGATGAGGGTAAGGATGGTGGAAACTACGTCCCCCATCGGTGTAAAATCAATATGATCGGTATGAAAAACCGCAACCACCTCGGTGCCGTGGTTTTCGGGGTCCTCCCCGATATACCGGGAGGTCAGCCGAACGCTGCCCCCGGTCTGCTCGGCCGCCAGCTTGAGCAGCGGCAGCCCCAGCCCGACCTTGCGGGTGGTGCGGGTGGTGTAAAACGGATCGGTCACGCCGCGAAGCACCTCGGGCGTCATGCCGCAGCCGTTGTCTGCCACCGTCAGCGTTAAGGTATCGGACGTTTCTGCCAGCAGAATCTGCACCAGCGTTGCGCCGGCCTTAACCGAATTTTCGGCAATGTCCAGAATATTCAGTGACAGCTCCTTCAATCGGTTTCCCTCCTTCGGTATCCTTCTGCCGGCTGACGCATCTGCCGGAAGATCGCCCGGCGGACCTGCTCCGGGCTGTTTTCTCCTGCTCCCGGCTCCAGCTCCAGCCAATGCTGCTTTTCCCGGATGTCCCACAGATAGTGCGCATCCGAACCCGAAAGCAGCCGCTTTCCCTCCAGCGCCGGACAGCGCGCAAGCAGTTCCCCGGCCCGGTCCATTTCGTGCAGCTCGGCGCAGGCAAAGCCGGAATCCTCCGGGAACGTGCCCAGCACGCTGACCATGCCGTTGGCCTCGCGATCGATGTGCGCCGGGTAACATACGCCGCCAAAGGCGGTCACCAGCTCCGGCGCATCCGCAATCGGAATGCCGGTCGCGTTGGGAAGCAGATCCGGCTCCACGCCAAGCAGTTCATCGTTTCCGTCGAGCAAAAGCTGGTCGCCGAAGATGTCGGTCCGGTTGGGAATGCGTACACGCTGCCGATCCACCTCGTCACAGAAGCGCATGGCGTCGGCAAGAAACTCAAACAGGCAGACCACGTGAATGTCCTCGGCGGTGGTCAGCTCCATGCCCGCGACCGGTACAATACCCTGCCGCGCGGCCGCCTCAAAGAACGCCGGACAGTTGCGGCAGGAATTGTGGTCGGTCAGCGCAACCAGCTGCAGCCCGGCCAGCTTCGCCATGCCCGCGATGTTGTTCGGGGTCATGTCGTTGTCGGCACACGGAGATAGGCAGGAGTGAATGTGAAAATCGTAGTACCAGCGGCTCATATCCCAAGCCCGTTCAGGCGAACCGCCAGCTCATAGGCGGGCTCCTTTGCACAGAACAGATTGATTCCCTTCTGCTCCGCCGTGCGGACCACGTCCTCCTCGGGTACAACCCCCTCGGCCAGCACAATGCAGGAAACATCGGTGAGCGACGCGACCGCCACGATATTGATATTGGACATGATTGTGATCCAAACATTGCCGCTCTGCGCGCGTCCCATGACCCAGCTCAGAAGATCGCCGATGTACACGCCGGAGCACGCCCGCTCCCCCTCCGGAACCGCCAGCGGCCGCAGAGAAAGCGCCTCAGCCATTTTGTTGATTGTCATATTTCCTCTCCGTTCTGCCGCTGCGAGAGCTGTTCCTCGAGCTTGCGCTGCTGCTGCACCACGCACCCCTCCCGGTCGGCATTGCCCCGGATCACATCCTCGGCAAACGCCCGGCAGTTGGGAGCGCCGCAGGCGCCGCAGTCGATGCCCGGCAGCTCGGCGCGCAGCTTCTGGATATCCGACATCATGCGCAGCGATTCCCCGAAGTTGTCGCTCAGCCGCTGAATCGGGCGGTAGGTCGGCAGCTTTTCAAACAGGTAGCCGCCCGGGATATAGTCCCGGTTTTCCCCCTCGAGAAAATTCTGGGAGACCGGCAGATAGCGCCGCAGCGTTTGCAGGCGCGCCTTGGCCACAAACGGGTTTTCCACCGCCATGGCGCCGCCCACGCACCCGCCCGGGCAGGCGTTCAGCTCGATGAACTCCAGCGAGGAGATGTTGCCGTTCTCGAGCTGATCCAGCACCCGGTTGACGTTTTCAATCCCGTCGGCGGCGAGATATTTGTCATTGAAGATGGCGGACGATTCCCCGCCCGAGGTTGCCCAGCTGATGCCGATCATACCCGAGTGTGAGATGGGAAGCGGCGCCTTTTCGCGGCGCATGACATTGAGCAGGCTGAAATACACATCGCTGATCGACACCACCTCGTCCACCTGACTTTTGTAGTCTCCGAAGCCGTTGCGCACATAGCTGACCTTTGCCGGACAGGGGGAGATGAAGCAGATGCAGATGTCCTCCTCCTTCAGCTCGGGATGCTCCCGTCTGGTCTTTTGCCGGGCCAGCTGGGCCGCGATCTCCATCGGGGGAAGGAGCTGCATGATGTGCTCCTTCAGGGTGGGATAGCGCAGCGAGATCAGGCGCAGCACCACCGGGCAGGCCGAGCTGATGACCGGCTTGACAATCCCCTCGGTTTTGAGATAGATGCGGGTATAGGCCGAAACCAGCTCGGCGGCCTGCGCCACCTCCACCACATCGTCAAAGCCGATGTCGAGCAGGCCCTGCAGCACGTAATCCACATCCTCCAGCCCCTCAAACTGCCCGTAGAGCGTGGGAGCCGGAAGCGCCACCTTCCATTTATATTGCTTGAGCACACGGTCGAGCTTGCTGTAGGTTGCCTTTTTTGCTTTGTTGGGACAGTTCCGAATACAGACTCCGCAGTCAATACAGCGATTCGGATTGATTTCGGCATGCCCGTTACGAATCCTGATCGCTTCCGTCGGACAGTGCTTGAGGCAGGTTGTGCAGCCCGTGCAGTGCGAAATATCCAACGAAACCGAATGTTCATATGTATTCATTTGCTTGTTCCTCCTCCGCCGGGGCAGCCGCTCAAAGGTAAACCCGCATGGTGATGTCGGTGCCCTTTCCCGGCTCGGATTCGATTTTCATTTCATCGGTATAGCGCTTCATATTGGGCAGCCCCATTCCGGCCCCAAAGCCCAATGACCGGATGGCGTCCGGCGCGGTTGAAAAGCCCTCCTGCATCGCCTGTTCAATGTTTGCAATTCCCGGTCCGCTGTCCCAGAGGTGAATTTCAATGCAGTCCTCACAGATCAGTACCTCGGCCTTGCCGCCCCCGGCGTGAATCACCATATTGATCTCCCCCTCGTACATGGCGATGGAGACCTTGCGGATGATCTCCGGAGGAATCCCCAGCTGGCGAAGGCTTTTTTTCACCTGTACGGAGGCCTGCCCCGCGGAAGTGAAATCCTCGCCGTCCACGTCGAAATACAGCCGAACGGTTTCGCTCATCTGGCCACTCCGTTTCCCACCAGTCCGCCGGCGTACAGCTTTCCGCAGGCCTCATACATCCGTTTGGTGGTTTTGAGCAGAACCATTCCGTGCTCCCGCGCCAGCGCCACCATCTCGGCCGTCGGCGATTTGGAGCGCACAAACACAATGCAAACCATGTCCATCATTTCCGCCGTCCGTACAACCTGTGTGTTCACCAACCCTGTCAGCAGCACGGCCTGATCCTTGACGTATGCCAGCACGTCGCTCATCATGTCGCTCCCGCACGCGGAGTACACCTCTCGATCGAGCTGATCCTCCCCGCAAACAACCTCTGCGTCCAGTAATTCCTTTATGGTAGAGATTTTCATACCGCCCGTTCCCCTCGCTGATCGGTCAGATTCAAATATATTTGGCCAGGATGGAATCCACGTCTTCCACCTTCAGCCGCCCGTACACCTCGCCGTTGACCGTGAGAACCGGCGCCAAGCCGCACGCGCCGATGCAGCGGGTGGCCTCTACCGAGTACTTGCCGTCCGGAGATGTACTGCCCACCGAAACATTGAGCTTTTTCGCGATGGCGTCGATGATCTCCCCCGAGCCCTTGACATAGCAGGCCGTTCCAAGACATACCGCGATGGCGTACTGACCGTCCGGATTGAGCTTGAACTGCGCGTAGAACGAGACGATTCCGAAAATCTCCTCCAGCGAGACGCCGGTTTTTTCGGCCACAATCTTCTGCACCTCGATCGGAAGATAGCCGTAAATCTCCTGCGCCTCCTGCAGGATCGGCATCATGGCGCCCTTTTCCCCGGCATGCTTTTCGATGACGGCGAGCAGCTTTTCCTCCTGCTCTTTGGTTCCGCGAAACTCGACCATCGTCAGTTTCTTTTTCATAAGTCCAAAAAACCTCCTGATTTGTTTTGATCCCTGCCCGCAGCGCAGGCTCTGCCTCGCTTTGCTGCACGCAACAACAAAGCCGGATGTAGGCAGAAAGCTCCCGCTGCAACATACGACGTGTATATTATACTATATTTTCATCTGAAAATCTATAGTTTCCTCAAAAATAATGCAAAATTTTTGCGATTTTACCGACAAGTTTCCAACATATGTCAGAAACATTTCCAAAGGCAGGCAAAAGGCCGCAAATGTGGCAATCCGCATCTGTTCGGCAGGGCCGCTGCCGGCCTTATGCTGCCATGTTTTGCATGCCGGCCCGGTCCGGAATGTAACGGATTTGTAACTTTTGCCCTTTTAATATAGACGGAAGGAACATTTTGTGCTATCATGAGAGCAGCAAGTCCCGAAGGACGATTTTCACAGAAACAGGAGCAGCGATCCATGGATTTTACCGAATTCAGCCTGATTTACCCGGACGAGACCTCCCGCAAGCGGCACGACAGCGGGGAGAGCGTGCCGGACATCGACCTTTTCACCCTGCAGGAGCTGGGAATGCTGGAGGCACTCTCGCTGAAGAACAGCGACCTCTCCTCCTTCTTCACAACCGACCCTGCCGTGATGAAATACCGCATTGCAACCTTTGACGATATGATGCGCTGCGAGGAACTGACCGTGATGCTCAACCGCCTGGTTCCGGTGCTCAACGACATCATGGAGCTGCGCCGGCTGGAGGCCGACAGCGGCGACCCGAACGACTATCTCTCCAGCATCACCGAGATTGAGCTTTATGTTTCGAGCGTGGATATTCTGCACACGGCCCTGACCAAGGTCAAAGGCGAGGTTCACAGCCCGGCCTTCACGGCCCTGACCGAGCTGGTAACCAAGCTGGCAGAGAGCGACTATTACCGTGAGCTGAACCAGAAGCTGAGCGAGCTGACCCAGCGGGTGCGGGAGATCAAAAGCGTCACTATCGGGGTCAATCTCGACGCGCAGCTCCGCCCCAGCTCGGCCGGAGTGCTTTCCATCAATCCGGAGTCCTTCAAGTCCGGGGATGTGCTGGACAAAATTCTGCGTCTGAACTTCAAAAATGACGCCTATACCTGCATCGCCAATCTGGTTCCCTTCGGCAAAAAGCAGTCCGACAATCAGAAAATGGCGCTCTCTCTCGCGTTCAACAGTGCCATCAACGATGTTTATAAGTCCTCGCTGCGCTCCTGGAAAAAGATTGTACAGACCTATGTGCTGGAAAATACCGAATTTCTCCTCAATCTGATGCCGGAATTTGAATTTCTCGTACGCGGAACCCAGATGCTGAAAAGGCTGCGGGACAAGGGCTGCGCACTCTCGATTCCCGACATCCGCCCGATGGAGGAGCGGGCATTCTCAGCCACCGCGCTCTACAACCCCTGCGTGGCGCTGAAAATTGAGGACGAGATTGTGCCAAACGACATTGTGTTTGACGAGAATGCCACCGTATATGTGCTGACCGGACCGAACCGCGGGGGCAAATCGGTCATCACCTGTGCCGTCGGTCTGGCGCAGGTGATGCTGCAGCTCGGCATGTATATTCCTGCCGAGCAGGCGGTCATCTCACCGGTGGACGGCATTTACACACACTTCCCCACCGGCGCCGAGGATACCATCGACAAGGGGCGCCTCGGGGAGGAGTGCGCGCGGCTGGGTGAAATTTTTGACTGTGTAACCGCAAGCAGTCTGGTTCTGCTGGACGAATCGCTCTCCTCCACCGGCAGCTATGAGGCCTCCTACATTGCCGCGGAGGTCATCAGCGGCTTTGCGCACATCGGCTGCCGCTGCCTGTTCTCGACGCACCTGCACGAGCTGGCGGCAGAGATTGAGGAGCTGAACCGCAAATCGCTCGCCTCGGGCGGCGCCGCCATTGACACGCTGGTGGCCGGCATGGAGACCGAGGGCAAGCGCTCCTTCCGCATCATCCGCGCCAAGCCGGACGGCAAGAGCTACGCCCGCGACATTGCCGAGAGCTATGGTCTGACCTATGAGCGCATCCTGAAGCGACTGGAAAAATAACCGGGTAATCTCATGATCGCATATATCATATCAGCGCCTGCCGTTTCACACAGAACGGCAGGCGCTGTTTTAATACTGCGGAGAAACGCCGATGGCCTTCCTGTGCCCGCCGGTTCGGATTCAGGCTGTTGGAATCACTTCAATCCCATAGCTGACCGCGTACTGCGCCGCATAGGAGCTTGGCGGGCAGGTGATACGCAGCTTGCTGCTGCAAAGATCAAACGCACCGTATCCGATCTGCGTCACCGAGGCGGGAAGAATGGCAGAGGACAGCTTGTAGGAGCCATAGAACGCAAACCATCCGATGCTCTGCACCCCATCCGAAACAATGACCTGCTCTGCCGGAGAATTGCGAAAGGCATACTCTCCGATGCTGAGCACCGGCTTGCCATCGATTTGAGCGGGAACCGTAACCTGTGTATCATGCCCCAGATAGCTGGTAATTTCAATTCCGCCATCCACCTCGATGTAAGAAAAAACCGATGGATCCGGCTGGCTTGGCTGTTCTGGCTCCTCCGATCCTCCGGTCTGTCCGGCGAGCAGCGCCTCCAGCTCGTCAATCCGCGCCTGGTATTCCTCGCTCTCTTGCAGATGCTCCTCCTGCAGGGCAAGCAGCTCCTGCTGAAGCTGTGCAATCAAGGCCTCGTAGGCCTCGGTCGGTGTGGATTGGTTCCCGCTCCCGCCCGTGGTGTCCTGCCCTGCTCCGCCGCCATCGTCCGGTACACAGCCGCCAAACAGCAGGCACAGAGACATCGCGATCAGAATTCCTTTGATTTTCATATTTCCGCATCCCCTTTCTGATGTAACGGGTATTCTCCCGTCCGTCTATATCCTATCACAAATCCTTGGTCGAAAGCAAGGGAATGCTGACACCCGAAAAATTATTTCCATTTTATCCCAGAAAACAGCCTATCCGAAGCGAAACCGATGCTGCCCGGCAGGCAGAACAGAAACGCGAATCCGCAGCATCAAAAAGCAGCATGTCCTGATCCATTGAACAGGATATGCTGCTTTTGTATGGATTGGCATTGCCTTTCCCAATCTGTAACGCCAATCAAAATTCCCGGTCGCACAGCGACCGGGAATTTTGGGCGGAGCGTTCGGAGCTAAATTCAAACCACACCGCCTTGGTATTGAGCTTGGCACTTTGCCGCACTTCCCTGATCATTGGGGGCGGCAGCTTGCCGCTGGTGGACCATCAAGGGTTCGAACCTTGGACCTTCCGGTTATGAGCCGGTGGCTCTGACCAACTGAGCTAATGGTCCGTTCAGACAACGTCTTTATTATAGCCGATTTCCGGCCAAAAGTCAAGAGCTATGGCAAAATTCCTTGCAATTTCTTACCAAAAGCTGTTGCTTTGTTCTACAGTCTGTGCGCCCCGCGGAAATGTTCCGCGGGGCGCTGTTTGGATTTGCGGTCGGTCATTCTGCCTGCTGTGCCGCGGCCTCTGCCGCCAGAAATTCCTCGAGTGACAGGCCGCGCAGCATGATTTCGGTCGCTGCTTCCCTGCCCACAAACCGGTAATGCCAAGGCTCGTAGGAGTAGCCGGTCTGCTCGGTCTTTCCCTCTGGATAGCGCAGAATGAAGCCGAAGCGATGGCAGTTCTGTGACAGCCAGCGGAACGCGGCGGTATCCTCAAACGAGCGGCTGAGCCGCGTGTTGGAGGTCAGCAGATCCACGCACAACCCGGTCTGATGCTCGCTGGTGCCCGGATAAGCCGCATAGGAGCGCACTACCAGCTCGGCGTCCTGACGGGAAAGTCCGGTCTTGCCTTGGCTCAGATAGGCGGCCTGAATATACTCCTGCCCGAAATATGCATAGGCGTCCGCGCTGATTGAGGCGCGCTCATTGTTCAGATACTGATTGAACAGGCTGACCTGATACCGGTAATCCCGGTAACCGCTGGCAACCATAATATCGGTCACGCCGTCGGCTGCCATTTCGGCCAGCATGGCGTAAAGTGCGCTTGCGGTGCGGCTTTCCAGCGCAATCTCCTTATCGAGATAGGTCCGGCAGGTCAGCGTCACGGTCCGGTCGGGGCGATACGCTTCTCCGAGCGGATGCTCCTTGTTGGCCAGCAGCAGATATTCGGGCGCCATATCGGTTACAAGATATTCCAGCACCTGGCTGACGTCGGTATGATAGGAATATTCCATGTCCTGATACAGATAGCCGCTTCCGCTTGCCGCAGCGCTCCCGTCGGTTTCCGGCGACCGGCGTTCGGTTGTGACAGTATCCGATGAGACCACCTGCTCCCGGCTTTGGCAGCCGGCGGTGAACAGCAGACAAAGAACAAGCATTCCGGACAGTACAGATTTCATAAAATTCCTCCCGATACATTTTGGTATGTAGCGGGAGAGAATTTCAGTTCAGCTCGTTCAGGAATTCCTCCATGCAAAGCCCGCGCAGCATGATCTCGGTGGCTGCCTCCCTGCCCACAAACCGGTAGTGCCAAGGCTCATAGGTATACCCGGTTACGCTGACCTTGTCCTCCGGATAGCGCAGGATGAAGCCGAAGCGGTAGCAGTTTTCGATGAGCCAGCGGAAGGCGGCGGTTTCTTCAAAATACTCGGTCAGCACCTCTCCGACCTCGTTGTACTCGGCATTTGTGCCAAAGTCCACGCACAATCCGGTTTGGTGCTCACTGGTACCGGGATAGGCAGAATAGGTCAGCACAATCTGCTCGGCCTGCTCCCTTGTGAGCGCCGGGTTTTTGCTCATCTCCTCATCGATATATCCGTAAAACAGGCTCTGCTGCCGGTCGTAGGAGCGATAGCTGCTGGTGACGAAGATGTCGGTGATACCGTCGGCCGCCATTTCGGACAGCATGGCGTACAGCGCGTTTGCCGCACGGGAATTGAGGGTTTCATCCCTCTGGTTGTAGGGATTTGTGGCACAGGTGAGACGGACAGTATCCGGAATATAATCTGCCCCCAACGGGCTGGTTTTATTGGCCAGTACGAGATATTGTGCATCCATTCCGGTCACAATGTATTGCAGAAAGCCGGTTTCGTCTGTCTTGTATGTATAATTCATGGTTTCATACAGAAAGGTTTTGTCGGTTTCCCCGGCGGTATCGGTGCTCTCTCCGCCGGAGCTTGGCTGAATACAGCCCTGCAGGGCGAGCATGGAGATCAACAGGAGCAATCCGGCGCGGAGCATCCGCGACGGGCGACGCCCGCGCAGTGACATGTGTTTTGTGTTTCTTTGAATCAGCATAGGTACCTCGTTTCGTGCGTGCCCGTTCAGGGCTTGGTTTCAATCACAATAAAATAGGGAGATGTGGGGGAATTGAGAATATTGACCCGCGTGGCACAGATTTTGTGCCGGCTGATGCCCGAGAGGTATGTGCAGAGCATCTGCCCCTCGGCATCCCCCTCTGCATGTCCCGGATAGACCGCGATATTGAGAATCGCGTCCCGGTCCATCAGATCGATGGCTGCTTCCACTGCCGGCATGGTGCTCTCACGCAGCGTGGTGATGGATTTGTCCCCACCCGGCAGCCAGCCGAGATTGAACATCCCGGCCCGGAAGGGGGTTTTGACATAGTTTTTCACATACTGATGCGAATCATGTATCAGGGTATAATTTTCCGGGCAGCCGGCCTCCCGCAGGCGGCGGGCGGTGGAGGTCACGGCCTGCTCCTGAATATCAAACGCGTAGACATGTCCGCTTTCGCCAACGGTTTTTGAGAGAAACTCGGTGTCATGTCCGTTGCCCATGGTAAAGTCCACGGCCACATCTCCCGGGTGCAGATGATTCCGGATAAAGTACTTGTGCAGCTCCAACAGATCGATCATCGGCATCCTCCGTTTATGACTGGTTGTGCAGATCCGACCGCAAAAACCGGATGGCTCGCTCGACCGCATCCTTGGAATTGTTCCAGGGCTCGTCCTGATAACGGTAATCAAACTTGCGGCAGAACCAGCTCACATCGGTCTGCAGCGTCTCCATATATCCCTCCACCACCGCCGAGAGAGCGGCGGCAAAGGCAGGGTTTTTCTTTTTGCCGAGGCGGCGCTGGCCGTATTCCAGCAGACGGCGATAGTGCGGCAGACAGAAATAAGGCTGTGCCCGGAGCTTGTCCGGGAACTCCTCGTCGCTCTCCCAGAGATAGACCGCAGTGTCCACCATCTTTTCAAAATTGGGTGCGATGCGCCCGCAGATGTAGCAGCTCTGCTCCAGCTCTCCGATGCGCTTGATGGGCTTGCTGCCCTGCCCGCCGCCGATGCCGCCGTCCCGGAGCTCCTTTTTCAGCTCGGCGAGATGACTTTCAAGCGTCAGCGCCATGCCGAGGCGGTTTTTTCGCACAAACATCAGGTCATAGTGCAGGCGGCAGAAGCCCTTGCGGTTGGTCTGAATGCGGATGTCCGGCTCCATCATTGAGGCGCCGAGAATCAGCTCCAGCTCATCGTTCTCCAGCTTCCGGTAGAGCGCGCAGAGCGGGCAGCCACGTGCCGGATCGGCAGCCGACGCCTCAAACGCCTCATTGACCGGAATGGTAAAATTCATATCCATTTGAACCCAAAAATCCTTTCAGGGGAATTGCAATTCCCCAACCGATCGTGTATAATATATCCGTGAATGCCCTGTTGCTCTTCGGATCACAGATCCTGTGCTTTTATTATAGCATATCCTGTCCGCCGGATGCAAGTGCTTCGGGGAAAAATTTTGGAAACAAATTGCAGACTGTAGACAAAAGCAATGACTTTCGTCAGTTTGATGAAAGTTTTGATCAAACTTTTTCAAAGAGTTTGAGGCGGCGGAGCCACCGGGAATTGCGAAGCCCTCCTCGCCACCCGCAGGTGGCGAAATTCCTATACAGCGCTTTCTTTTTGCCAAGCTTTTTCTTTGCGCCTACACGCTCAAAGAAAAAGCGGACGAACGCTTTTGTGCAATTTTGATTAGATACGCCTTTGGTCTACAGCCAGAAATTTTGGAAACAAATTGTTTTTTTACAGAAAGGTGCTTTTTGATGTGCGTCTCTTATCTTTTTTTCGATCTTGACGGAACGCTGGCCGACTCATCCGAGGGAATCCTCGGCGCGCTCAGCTTTTCGCTGAGGCAGATGGGGCTTCCGGTACCCGGCCGTCAGACGCTGACGCGCTTCATCGGTCCGCCCTTGGCCCGCAGCTTTTCCGAGGATTTTGCGCTCTCGCCGGCGGACACACAGCGGGCGATTTCGTTTTTTCATGAATATTACAGTACCGCCGGACGGCTGCAATGCCGGCTGTATGACGGCATCCCGGAGCTGCTGCAAAGTGTCCGGGCCTGCGGCTACCGGCTGGCGGTTGCCACCTGCAAGCCGCAGGCAATGGCGGACGCCGTGCTCGGACGGCTGGAAATCGACGGCTTTTTTGACGTGATCTGCGGCCCTGAGGATGACAGCGTGCGGACAGAAAAGCACGAGGTCATTGCGCATGTCATGCAAGCGCTGCGGCTCTCCGACCCGCGCGGAATCCGGATGATCGGCGATCGGCAGGACGATGCGCTGGGGGCGGCCCGGAACGGCGTCTCCTGCCTCGGAGCGCTCTGGGGCTTCGGGAGCGAGAAGGAGCTGCGGACAGCAGGCGCGGAGCGCTGCTTCCGGACGCCGCAGGAGCTGTCGGCGCATCTTCAAAAACAGCCACCTTTCCATGAAAATTGAACAAACCCCTTGACGTGTGCAAAAAAATCGTTTATACTATATTGTATGTATCCCCCGCACGCCGATGCGGGAACGCAGATCTGTAAAAAAGGAGAACCCATATGTATCGTATCGGAATTGACCTTGGCGGAACCAACATTGCCGCAGGTCTTGTCAACGAACAGTTTGAAATTGTGGAAAAGGACAGCCTCCCCACTCTGCCGGAGCGCCCGGGTGAGGAAATTGTAGCGGATATCGCGGCGCTTTGCAAAAAGCTCTGTGAGGCGGCAGGCATCACGCAGCAGCAGGTGTGCTCCATCGGGATTGCCTCTCCCGGCATTGTGGACGATGAGAGCGGACATGTCATCTACGCCAACAATCTCCGGTTCCGCAATTTTCCCATCATTCCTCTCCTGCGCGAGCTGGTCGAGGTCAGGGAGATTCACATTGAAAACGACGCCAACGCCGCCGCGTGGGGAGAGGCGATCGCCGGCGCTGCCAAGGGAAGCAAATCCTCTGTGATGATTACGCTGGGCACCGGCGTGGGAGGCGGCATCATTGCGGACGGCAAGGTGTTCAAGGGCTTCAACTCGGCCGCCGGAGAGCTGGGACATATCGTCATCGCAGTGGACGGGCGCCCATGCACCTGCGGCCGCCGGGGCTGCTGGGAGGCCTATTCCTCGGCCACCGGTCTGATCCGAACCACCGAGGAAAAGCTGGCGGAATGCAAGGCCATCGGTCGGGAAACCAAAATGACCGAGCTAGTTGCGCAGAAAGGAAAAGTCACCGGCAGAACCGCCTTTGACGGCAAGCGCCTGGGAGACGCCGCCGCCTGTGAGGTGGTGGACGAATACATCAAGTATCTTGCCAGCGGAATTGCCAGTATGATCAACATTTTTCAGCCCGAGGTGCTCTCGATCGGCGGCGGCATTTCCAACGAGGGGCAGTATCTGCTGGACTTGGTGGTGCCCGAGGTGCACCGGCAGCAGTACGGCACCGGACTGGTCCCGCAGACCGACATCCGCATAGCCAAGCTCCGCAACGACGCCGGCATCATCGGCGCGGCGGTGCTCGGCATGTGAAGGGGCAATTCCCTTTTGATTCGATGAAACGCAAAACGGCAGCGGGATGTACCTGTGGCAGGGGCATCCCGCTGTCTGCGAATATGGGGGCTATGAGATGCTGCTGTTTCTCACGGAAAACCGGACATTCGGAATCGGAATGACCGAGCTGCTGCTGCGCCGCGGGATTCTGACGCTCTGGGCAAAGCATGACGCGGGAGCGGCTCTATGCGGCCGGTGGGACGTCTGCGGCGCGGTGCTGGACGGGCAGGAGGACCTGCGCTCCGCGGAGGCGGTTTGCGCCGTGCTGCGCCAAAGCGAACCGGACATGCCGATTGCTTTGCTGCTGCCGGCCGGAGCCATTGCCTCATGCGATGCCGACCGGCTGATCCGGGAATCCGAACAGGATGCCATGATGCGGGAGATCGCCTCCTTCTGTACCGATACCTGCGGGTGGCGGACACAGATGAGCACCTATGCGCTTACAATCGGCGAATCGCCGGCAGAGACGCGATACCTCGGCTATCCGCTGTGCCTTGCGCAACGGGAACTGAGCATCCTGCGCTTTTTGTTTTACCGCGCGCCGCAGACGGTGACATCCGCCGAGCTGCTCTCGGTCTGCTTCCCCGAAAATACACAGCGCGCCGCCAATCTTTCGGTGCAGATCGGCCGCATCAACCGGCGCGCCGAAGAGGCAGCCGGCCTGCCGCTGATCGAAAGCGTATACGGCAAGGGCTATCGCCTGTGCGGCGGGATTGTGAAAAAACAGAAGCAAGCGTGACGCCGCTGTCACACGGCGCGTGACAATTTTCCATGCCCGTTTGGTAGACAGAGCCGGACAAAAGCGGTATAATAAAAACGACCAAACCGGAGGAGGCATCGCTATGACGCTTGGACAGAGAATACAGCAGATCCGTACGGAGCACCGGCTTTCACAGGAAGAATTTGCAGAGAAGCTCGGTACTACGCGACAAACCGTTTCCCGCTGGGAGTTAGGCCAGACCTATCCCGAAATCGCGAAGATTGTACTGATCAGCAGAATATTTTCGGTAAGCACCGATTCCATTTTGAAAGACGGCATCAGTACTTTTGACGCCGATACTGCGCATTTTGCCTGCGGCGTGTATCGCGGTACCAATTGCGAACTCGTTGAATCCGAAAAATTCGCGCTTTTGTTTTATTCCTCTGCCGATCAAAATATTCTGGGCGCAAAACTGTATAAAGGCTTTGAGAACAAAAAAGTGTTGATCGCGTTCTGTGAGCGCAATCAGCTTGCCGGGAAAACCGAATACGCATATCTTGTTGAGAACAGCGATCCATGCATGGCCATTTCCAACAGTGAACAAATGTCTGCGCATCTTATGGAAGCATATGATCCTTCTCTCAAAAAATCCATGTGCCGATTGGAATCGTTTGCAGTCGACCACAGCGGCGCACCATTGCCAACAGTCAAGGAAGCCGGTATTCCCAAATGCCTGACCTTATGGAGAAGGACTGACAGTTACCGTGCACATCCCGATGATCTTTATTTTTACTTGTGTACGGGTAAAACCGAATATATTTTTTCAATAAAGCCAAAGGACTCCGATATTTATTGCGGCGCATCCTATCATATTGTTTTCGATATCGGATTGTTTGGCGTGGGACAGTTTTTCAGAATACGAAATTACAAGGATAACCGGGAGCAGTGGTGTGGAGCTCATTGCGACTTTTCTTATGAATTTCGAGAGATACATCTCCCAACCGAACAATGTGAGCTGGGAAAATGCCTGAAAACCGAAAATGGGTGGATGTGGTGTGTCAAACGTTACACTGACGATGAAATCGTATTACAGGGTTGCGGGAATGATGAATACATTTATCGTCGGAAGGACAAGCGGTCAGAACGATTCACAGATTGTAGTTTATAGTCGGAGAGTTCTCGGATGGGAAGGTTTGGAGAGGGCCTGCCTCTTTTGCAAGAGGCGGCCCTCTCCAAGGTCCTCCTTCCCCGGCGATCGATCACACGCCGGAAACCAGCGCCAGCAGCTCTCCCTCGAGCTGCAATTCGGGCATGGGAGGCAGAAACCAGCTGTCCCCCTTGCGCAGCGGGTAGGTCTCCCCTCCGCAGAGCAGCGCGGCCTCGCCGCCAAGGCAAAGAATATGGCGCATGGCAGCGCAGGCGGGCAGCCGGTGGCTGCCGCAAAGGCGCAGGCGCTCGACGCGGAAATAGCTGCAATCGGCAAGGATTTCCCCGTTCGCCAGCGTGTCCGAACGGCGTGCGTAGCGGATTTCGGCAATCTCCTCATCGGTAAACGGCCGCACCACATCCAACGCTTTTTGGATATGGAGCGGGCGCAGCGAGCCGTCCGGCTGCCGACGGTTGTAGTCGTACACCCGGTAGGTGAGATCGCAGTTCTGCTGGATTTCGGCGATCAGAATCCCCTTACCGATCGCGTGCGGAAGCCCCGCCGGGATAAAATAGCTCTCTCCCGTCCGCACCCGGCAATGCTTCAGCACCCGTTCCGGGTCGCCGTCGGCCACGGCAGCGGCAAAGTCCTCCTTTGTCGCACCCTCGCGCAGGCCACAGATGATCTCTGCACCCTCATCCGCCTCCACAATATACCACATCTCGGTCTTTCCGCGGTCGTGCTCCACGCGGGCAGCATATGAGTCGTCCGGATGTACCTGAACCGAGAGCCTGTCACAGGCGTCGATCAGCTTGACCAGAAGCGGAAATTCCCTGCCCGTGTAGTCCGGCGCGATGAGATTCCGCCCCGCCTCGGCAATCACGCTTTCCAGCGTCCTTCCCGCATACGCACCGTTTGTGATGCGGCTTTTCTCCTCTTTGCGAACCGTCAGCTCCCAGCTTTCCCCCACGGTTTCGGCTTCTGACTGCTTACCCCACTCCCGCCTCAGGCGGGTTCCGCCCCAAATGGGGGATTTGGTTACATACGACAATTTGAACGGATACAGCTCCATGTCCGGCAATTCTCCTTATATCGATCTGACACTATTATACTGTTTTTGTCCGGAAAAGTCAAGCACCCGTGCGCACCTTTCACTCACAAAAATGACCTTTTCAACAAAAAAATGAAAATTTATTTGAGAATCGGCCGCAGGGGTATGGATTTTTTGCCGCATTTGTGATATAATGAAAACCAGCACTGACAAAGGAGTTTCCTATATGAAAATCAATCGTCTGCTCCTGCTTCTGCTGGCGCTTGCCGCTCTGCCGCTGACCTCATGCATTCAAACGGGAGGCACAACCGGTATATCGAGTTCATCCGATCCCGGGTACACCTCGGGGGAGCCGCTCTCACCCGAGCTTCCGGTCTGGAGCGCGGCCGAAACACTCGCTGCGGCGGAGGAGATGATCGATATGCCAACCAGCGGAATTGTGGATGTATCCCGGGCAGATTACTCCTATGAGGAAATGACCGAGGACCTGCAAACGCTTGCAGTGGTATACGACGAGCACTTTTCCTATCATTCCATCGGCACGTCGGCTGCGGGACGCACACTGTATGTGGGCGTGCTTGGGAACCCCGACGCGCGGCGGCAGATTGTGGTGAGCGCCGCCATTCACGGGCGGGAATACATGACCGCGCAGCTCACCATGAAGCAGTTGGAGTTTTACCTGCGTTACTATGATGTAGGAAGCTATCAGGGAATCCCATATTCAGAGCTGTTCGAGCAGATCTGCTTTTATATTGTACCGATGACCAACCCGGACGGAGTGATGATTGCGCAGCAGGGGCTGGAATCCCTTCCGGAGGAAATGCGGCCGCTGATTGAGGAGTGCTACGAAACAGAGGAACACGATGTTTTTGTCACGTTTGAGACTTATCTCTCCCGCTGGAAGGCAAACGCCAACGGCGTAGATCTGAATCGCAATTATGATGCGCGTTGGGAGGAATATGACGGTGCAGATCACCCGCAGTCATATCAATACAAAGGGCCGTCCCCTGCCTCAGAACCGGAAACACAGGCAATGGTTGCCTTGATGGACAGCCTGCCAAATGTGATTGCCACGCTCTGCGTGCACTCGCAGGGAGAGGTGATTTACTGGAACTGCGGACAGGGGGAGGATACCAGAAGCACAACCCGGGGCTTTGCCGAGGAGGTTTCCAAGCGCAACGGCTACGAACTGATTGACGAGCAGAACAACGACGCCTCCCTGAGCGATTGGTCCGAGCTGGAGCGTTCCGTTCCCGCGATCACGGTGGAAATCGGGAAAGGGGCGCTGGTGCTCCCGACCGAGCAGTTCCCTACCGTCTGGCTGGAAAACTATGATCTGCTTCCGCTCACTGCCGCCTATTTTCTCTCCATACCGGATGAAGTCAGCACCGCACAATTCTGAATATGCCGGATTGCCTGAAATCAGCAGGCCGACGCCCACACGGGACCTGCGGGAGCAACGCCGCTTGATTCCTGCATCCGTCCATAAACTGCCAACGGCGCCGTATCCGCGGATACGGCGCCGTACAGACTGTAGACCAAAGCAAGTCTTTCGTCAGTTTGCTGAAAGTTTTGATCAAACTTTTTCAAAAGTTTGCGGGGTCAAGGGCGAGAAGCCCTTGTCGCCGCCCGCAGGCGGCGAAAACTCCTCATTTGGCGTTTCTTTTTGTGAGCTTTTTCTTTGCGCCTAC
>CALXUY010000046.1 GCA_944391805.1 uncultured Clostridia bacterium | reverse complement strand
TCAGTTTTACAAGCGGCTCAACTTCATCATCTTTGATATATCTGCTTTGTTTGCTCCCGTTTTCCGACCATTGATGATAATAGTAGATTTTTCCGCCAATCGTCTTTTTTGAGATATAACCTTTGGGTAGCTCTTTGATCCTCGCGGTCAATTCTGCAAGCTGTTCGAGTATTTCATTCCTGTCCAATTTTGATACTCCATTCTACTGATCAGTGTTATATCTATATTATACCCCGAATTAACCCCTTTGTCAAGCGCGTTCTGCAATGAATCCGGAAATATTTATCTGCCGCCTGCTTCGCCGAAGAGCTTCGCCTTATATTCCGGAGCCTTTACCTGCAGCAGGTATCTTTCGTTTCCGCATTTGAACAGACAGACCCCGCGCTCCGGATACCGGATCAGCTCATATTCCGCCTTGTCCAGCTGCAGCGCGTCACAGAATGCTTTCGGCTCCACGCTGCCGGGATTGAACAGAAATTGGTGTGCGGGTATACTGAACAGCGGTTTGGTGAACTCTCTGATACCGGGAAGCAGAAAGTCGTCGACGTTCTGCGACGCCACAATCACCGCTGAATTTTTCTTGCGCACCCGCTTCATGGCGCTGCGGATATATTCAATCGCCGTCATATTCGAGAGGAACAGATACGCCTCGTCAATCGAAGCAGCCGTGTTGCCGTCGGTCAGCAGGCGGTGATTCATATACGACAGGATGTTGAACAGCATTGCATCCCGCAGCTTTCTGTTGGCGTCCATCAGCCCCTTGACCCCGAAGGTCAGAAAGCGGCTGTCGGAGATATTGGTGTGTCCGCCCCAGAACCTGCTCTCCGCGCCGACGCACATTGAATGGATTCCGAGACAGATATTCCTCAGCAGCTCCTCGGTAAACAGTGACTTACCGCCGTTCTCGTACTTCCGGTACTCCGTTTCCGCCAGCTCATACAGGTCAGACATGACGGGATAGTCCCCGGCAGTCAGCCTGCTGTAATCCGTGGCATCCGTGATGCCGAATTTCTGATACAGCCTCGACAGCAGAATTTCAATCGCGTCAATATGCGCGTCGTCAAAATCCCTGTAGGTCCGGAAAAAGTCCTTGAGAAAGCTGATGTGCTGGCTCAGCCGGGTCGTCTTTCGGAATGCCTCGGGACAGGCGGCACCGGAAGACGGAGTATCGGAAGCCTTCCCGTCACATGCCGGATCCGCGGAGTCGGCCCACGCCTTGGGCTCCAGCGGATTGATCAGATACTCCCCTGTCATCAGATCGATATAGCACCCGCCGAGATTTTCGGTCAGCTCTCTGTACTCCGCCTCCGCGTCCAGACAGATGACTGACTTTCCGGCCATGCGGAGATTGGTCAGAAGCAGCTTGAGCAGATAGCTCTTTCCCTGACCTGAGTTGCCTAGGATGAGGATATTGGCGTTGGTCTTATCATCGGCTCGGCGGTCAAAGTCCACCACAATATTGGTACCGTAGCGGTCGCGCCCGATATAAAAGCCGTGCGGGTCGGTCTTACCGCTGTAGGAGAACGGATAGAGGTTTGCCACCGAGCCGGCAGGAAGGACACGCTCAAACTCCGTTCCAAAAGCATTGTATCCGCAGGGCATACAGGATATAAAGCCCTCCTTTTGTCTCCACAGCAATCGGTCAACCGAAATCCGATTCCGCGTCAGCTCCATCTGAATATCCGCCTGCAGCTCCCGCAGCTTCTCCGGACGGAACGCCGTCAGCTCCAGAAAGACCGCGCAGTGAAGCAGCGGCTCGCTGTTCTTCCGCATCTCGGATAGCAGCTCTGCGACATCCTCGAGATTTCCTTCCCCGACAACGGCCTCCTGCAGATTGTGGGAGGAGGACAGCATTTTGTTTTTGCGGGCGGAATTATCCATAATCCGCCGCTGCTCCAGAGCATCTACCTCCCGGGAATACAGGTGCAGGGTGACCGCTTCCTTGTCGCCGAACCGGGCAAGCAGCGCTTTGTTTGTGGTCTGCGGCGGATATTCGCGGATCGCCCAGACACACCGATACGTGTTCCCGCAGACGTAGAAATCCGGAAAAAACCGGATCGCAGAGGGGGATATCATATCAAAAAAATCCTTTACATACGCTTCCGACATCCGTATGTCCGATGGCAGCGTTTTTTTCTTTGTCATCTGATTACCTTCCCTTTCCAAATTCATGCGCTTCCGGCAAAACCCATTTTCTGATGCTTCGATTGCCGTCAAAATCATCGACGTCCTTGTCCGGAACGCTCCAGCCGAAGTAGCGGGTGAGGAAGCGTTTGATGTCCTTCATATTTGCCCGTCTGCACGCAAACCCCTGTGCGGCGATCTGTTTTTCCAGACGGTTCAGTACCGAGAATGACTGTTCTCCGCTTTCCCCGCACAGGCGGACGGCAAACATGAATTCCCGGGCGGTTGACATCTGCAGCTGTATATCGTCCAGAAATGCCGCATCCGCACGCAGCAGGAGCGCCACCTGCTGATTGTCCTCGTCAAGCAGTCTTTCCTGCAGATAGCTTTTGTTTGCCTCAAAGCTCTCACACGCATCGGAGCAGATCATTTCAATATCCGGCTGTACCGACAGAAGATGCATTAAATCGGCAGTCTTCATTCCGATGCTGTCCTCCGAGAGCACCGAGATATTGCTCGGCTGCACGAAAAAGAACACAATCTCACTGCCGTTTCCGATTGTAATGCCGTTTCTGGAAAAGCCATTGATTCCGATCAGCTCCCGGGTGCTGCAATTCTTCCCCGCCATGTCTGTCACCTTCCTTCCAAATAAAAAACTGCTGTCCGGTCACAAAGAACCGCACAGCGCGTTTGAGATAATCAAGCACCGACTGGTCCTCCAATCGGATTGACAGAAACGCATAAACCGCCGTTCCGGCGGCCGGGACATAAAACCCCAGCCCGACTGCCGCAAGTACGGACGGAATCAGCGCGATACCGACGACGATCACATCCCTGACCGACCAAAGCCAAAGTTTAGGCTTGGCTTTCATATTCGCCGGGTACAAAAACTGCCGCTTCATGCCGGACCTCCCATTGATTGATCGCCGTGCCGTTCGGTCAATTCGGCATACAGATTATTCCGTCCGGACGTATGCGTACCGAATTTTGCGTCTGTGTCAAACCGGATTTCCAGATATGCGGTGATCCTGCCGTTTTTTACATCAAAGTCTGAATCCACAACGATATCCCTGTCTGTGATTTCGGACTGCATAACACCATCTCCCTCCATGCTGTAAGAAAGCGTTGTAATCAAACCCCCGTTCCACCCCACAGGTATTTCCGGCGCAGATAATCGGCGTGCTCCGGTGTTATACTTCCTTCGTTGATCTCTGCTATATGAATGCTTCCATACAGTTCTCCCCAAAGACAGTCCAATACCGCAGATCCGTTCTTCAGTCCATCTTTATATGCGTCAAGATCCTGCTGAAGATAGTCCGGCAAGCCTGACTCATACATACGTTCCTTTTCGGAAGAACGGATTCCGCACCTGATCAGCATTTCCATAGAAACACCGAGAGCCCTTGCGATTTTATATACCGTTTCTGCCGAACACCTTTCTATTTTCGTCTTACCGCTGCAAATATTGCTGACTGTAGAACAGGAAAGCCCTGTCAGAACCGAAAGACGGTATCTGGTAAAACCAAGTTCTTTCAATATTTCATTTACAATCATATACTTTCCTCTCTGCTATCGTTATTTTTTTACCAATGATCTGGTCAGATTGACCGCCGTCGTCGTTGTGTGTACCACCGACGACATATTCATTTTCACGCTGGTATCCAATCCGAAGGTCTGCGCGATTCTTGGTACTTCATTTGCCGCCAGCATCACGCCAAGACCAAGCAGCATATCCGTTTTCCATGTCATCAGTCCCAGAAACAGAAGCGTCGTCTGCATGAAGGTCGTCAGGCACAGCGCAATCACCTGCTTACACCACTGTGTAAAACCGTCCGCGTAACCGCGCGGGATGGAGAACATATACAGACTCCCTACCGAAATCTGCGTGAGCAGAATACCGCCGCGCTTGATATTGCCGAAAAACACCTTGATCACACAGTACGCAAGCGCGACGATGGTCAGCAGAGAAAACAGACCGCAGCTCGTCATCGCAGCCGGATTGTACAAACCTAGTACATTCCCCGCCAGCTCCTCAAGTCCCCCCTGTGAATCCCCAAACACACCTGACAGGTCATGTGAAAAGATATTCTGAAGTGTGACGGTGAAGCGATACAGTTCTACAGGCACCTCTGTAAACAAACTGACTGCGAAGAAGCCTTTCAGAATGTTCAGCATCGTGCTTTTGATGTTGGCCCGTCCGCAGCTCTGGTATTCCACCGCAAAATCAAAGACAGACACGGCAATACCCGCGATGAAAAGACCCCATCCGAACAATTCAAAAAATTTCAGCGCCGCCTGTGTCCATGACAGGTCGAACAGTTTGGTTCCCATTCCGGAAATCATACTGAACAAATCCGCCACCGCGCCGTATACAGTACGATACAGCCAATCCAGAAAAACACTGAATATGCTGGATGAAATTGACTGCCACGCGGAAGCCAGCGCGGAACCGACCGCATCCCCGATACCGGAAATCAGGTCGCCGATCCAATCGAAAATACTACCACTCCTCTCTTTCTGTGATTGAAGCCTCCTGCCGGTTTTGCCGGTTTGTCAACCGTCATTTCGGAAATCCCTTGTCACATTCCGATGATATTCCACAGGTACATCGGACACGTCAGCGAGAAAACCAGGCAGGCAAAGAGGATCGCAATCGGCACCCAGTCGAACTGCCCGTGCTTGCGGTGTAGGCTAAGCACCCAGCGCCTTACTGCATTTCTGCGGCAGGTTTCCAAATGCTCGCCTCGGAACCGTACTTACACATCTCTGCGTATACGGCTC
>CALXUY010000045.1 GCA_944391805.1 uncultured Clostridia bacterium | reverse complement strand
TTGAACTGAATAGTATATCCCATAGGAGGAGCAAGGTCGATACACCTTGCTCCTTTTCATTGGGCATTCATAAAAAATGAATAAAAAGGTCAGTTATACATACCAATACTTATCTCGGACAGAGACTATAAATAAAGCAATCTTGAAGGAGGTAACTCGTATGAGAAAATGGATAGCATTGATTTTATCGCTAACGTTCGTGTTGGCATTGGCCGGATGCAATAAAGGCACAGATACTATGTATCAACTTGGCATTGTTGTAGATGGGGTGTTTTATGAGAAATCTTATCAACCAATGCCAGCAGAAGTTGACGAAAGTGCAATTATTGGATATGTCAGTTCATACACCGATACATTTCCAGAAAAAGAAGGGCAGACAAACATTAGTAAAGATTTGATAAATGCACCATATGCAAAAGTAGAGGATGGCATTGCAATACTCATTGAAAACGAGTGGTATTTGTGCTTGCCAAGAGAGTAAAACAAATTCCAATTTGTCGAACTAAATATTGACCAATAGGAGCAAGGCTGAAATATGCCTTGCTCCTTTTGTTTGCCAATGAGCATTTACAATGAATTGAAAATCCAGCTATACACATCAATACTTACCTCAGGCAAAAACTACTTAGAGGCAGGAGCTGTAACGGTCCCTGCCTCTTGTTATGTCCCCTGGTTAATAAATCTGCATTAGGATCGATGGGGTGAGCTTTAGCAACACTTAACCTAAAAGGGAGTTATTCTACAATGGTGAGCTCGGTTTTGGCGTCCATGCCTCCACCAATATGAAAACAGTCCCTGAAATTCAGCAAAACTGCTGAGTTTCAGGGGCTGTTTTATTCGATATACGATTATAGGTTTCCTATGCAGATCAAAAACTCAAAGCGGACATCGTTTCTCATTCAATGGCAAGCGCAGGAAGCGAAATGCAAATTACAATCTGGTTTTTGGCCCTGAACTACAAAAACTTTTTGTAAGACTTCATACCCTGCGCCGGCACGCAGATGAGCGGCCGGCGCTCCATCAGGCAGGGCAATCTCGGTTCAGCTCCACAATTTCAATCTGTCGGATCAGCACATCCGTATATTGCGGGGAATGGCACCTCGGGTACCCACTGTCGTTCTCTTCAATCCGGAAGATGTTGGCATACACGCCCTTGATGACCGCGGGGGAATTCCGGATCGTCAGCTTTGGATGAGACATGGTGACATTGACGTGGATATGGGGGTTGGTCTCGTACAGTCTCCGGATATTGCGCTTGATTTCATCGATCGCGTCCATCGGTTCTCTCCTTTGCATCGGAATGCGGCCGCCTGACGGATCAGACGGCCGGGAATGTCAGTTGAAATATTCGCTGACGTCGGTATGCTCGTTCAGTTGCTTTCTGACACGGACGATGACAGAGCTGTCGGGCTGCTCTGTTATGTCGATGATCTGATAGCGGGTTCTGTTTTTCTCCAGGCTTTCCCTGTATCGCTCAACCTCCTCGCGATTGTATCTGAGCTGAGAATCCTTGTCGAACCCGCAATCCTCTTTCTGCATAAATACAAGCGTTTGGAGAATACAGCCTGCTTTGACGCGCTTCATGCGAACACCTCCCTTCGGCGCCGTCCGTTCCGGCAGAAGGACGCGGCCCAAAATGCAGAGAGATGTGCTCAGGCTGTGGCCTGTGATTTCGCGGCTGCCGCGCAAAATCACGCTGATGTTCACTCCCGTGGCAACAATTGTTACATTACCATTATATCACAATTTTCGGATTTTTGCAAGCGACAGGACCCGAAATTTTTTTTGTGAATTTTTCGGAAAAGGGAGCAGAGCTTTTTTGCCGATGTACTTTGCGGGCAGACTGTGCCGCTGCACGGCGGTCTGACAGGCCGGTTCTGTGCCGGAGCGATATACGGCAACAGGCGCGGAGCCGTGGGCTTCCGCGCCTGTTGTTTGGTTTTGTGATCGGTGTGAAGCGCCCTGTCCCGCCGCACAGAGCGGCAACCGGTGCCGGTCCTGCGGGATTGTCACAGGGCAAAACCCGAGAATGCTGCTACGGCTGGCAGACTCCGCAGGGGGTGTAGCCGGCCTCCACGGCCTCCTCCCGCGTGAGGAAGTAGATGCGGTTTTCCTCTGCAGGCAGGCTGGCACAGGTGGGCAGGTGGAACTTTTTGGAGTTGAGGTTGCCGATGTATCGGTATTCGTCGCCGCCCTGCTCGCCGCTTCCTGTTGTCTCCTCCTCTGTCGGGTTTGTGACCGCGCCGCTGCCCCGTTGGGTGGTGAAGGTGACGGTTTTGCCGTCGCTGGTGCAGATGATGTCGCCCTGCATGTCGGTGCGAAAGACCTGTACACCGGCGTCCCGCAAACGGCTGAGCGCTTCTTCGGTCGGGTGCCCGTAGGAGTTGTCCTTGCCGACAGAGATCACCGCGTACTGCGGGTTGACCTCGCGCAGGAAGGGATAGGTTGTGGAGCTTTCGCTGCCGTGGTGCCCCACCTTGAGCACGGTGGATTGCAGCACCGCGCCCGATTCGAGCATATCGGCCTCGGATTCGCGCGCGGCGTCTCCGGTAAACAGAAAGGAGGTCTCGCCATAGACGATCCGCAAAACAATGGATTGGTTGTTGTTGTCGTCATAGTCGGCAAGAGGAGCCAGAACCGTTACCTGCGCACTTCCGAGAGAGAACACCGTGCCCGGCTCGGGGCGCACCAGCTCCAGCCCCCGTTCGGCTGCCTTGTCGGCAAAGTTTGTGAAGGCTTTGGAGCTGTAGGATGTCACCGGACAGTACACGGTTCCGGCGTCGGCACAGGTCAGCGCGGCGGCCAGCCCGCCCACGTGATCCTCGTCCGGGTGCGTGCAGACCACGTAATCGAGATAGGAGAGGCTCTGTTTTTGCAGATAGGTATAGATCAGGTCTCCGTCCGCGCGGTTTCCCCCGTCAATCAGCATGGATTTGCCGTCGCAGAGCACCAGAGCAGCATCGGCCTGCCCCACGTCGATGAAGTGTACCGCAAAGGCCGAGCCTTCGGGCAACGGAGGAGGGGTATTGTTCTCTGTGCTACTTTTATCTGGACTTTCCGAAACGGAAGAATCCATAGAGCTGTTTTCATCTTGGCTTTCCGGCAATGTTGCGGAGGAGGTTTCGGGAGAACTTTTGATTGAATCGTTTAGAGATATATCAATTTGGAGGCAACTGGAGAGTGTAAAAAACAGAAACAGGACGGTAAACAAAAGACATAGTATTTTCCCTTTTTTCATGGTAATCTCCTTCAAAGTTTATATATTGAACAATTGTGTTTTACCTGAAGCATGCTGTAGATATTCTGTGAATTGTAAACTGATATCCTATGGCAATAGAAAAGATAAGATGAGAGCTGTGATTAAAGTTGTTCCAAATGTGTCTGCAATTTTATTACTTGCCAAATTCCACCAGCTCCAGCCCCTCGTTGTTTTCCAGCGTGTGGGAGATGTGCCACTCGCTGGGGAAGAGCAGAAAATCGTTGCCCTTGAAGTCCTGCACCCACTTCACATCAAACAGGTGCAGCCTCCGAGGGTCTGCGCCGCCTGCAATGCGCCGGATATGCTGATAGGGCTGCGGGTACTGCTGATACGTCACGCCGTATTCGGTTTTCAGGCGGGACTCCAGCACATCGAACTGCAAAACGCCCACTACGCCGACATACACCCGCTCCAGTCCGCCGCCCGGCTCGGTGAAGATCTGAATCGCTCCCTCCTGCGCAATCTGGTTCATGCCCTTGGCAAACTGCTTGCGCTTCATGCTGTCGGTCTGCTCCACCATGATAAAGCATTCGGGCGCAAAGGTGGGAATTCCCTCAAAGCGCACCCTGTGCCCCTTTTCGCACACCGTATCGCCGATGGAAAAGATGCCGGGGTCGAACACCCCGATGATGTCCCCCGCCCAGGCTTCGGTGATGCCGGCGCGCTCCTGTGCCATGAGCTGCTGGGGCTGGGAGAGCCTCAGCTCCTTGCCCGGCTGCACGTGGTAATATTCACGGTCCCGCTCGAATTTGCCGGACACGATGCGCAGAAAGGCGATTCTGTCGCGGTGCGCCTTGTTCATGTTGGCCTGAATTTTGAACACAAAGGCCGAGAAAAACGGGGAGAGCGGGTCGATCACCTCACCCTCGGCCTGGCGGGGCAGGGGAGGGGTGGTCATGCGCAGGAAGTGCTCGAGGAAGAACTCCACCCCGAAGTTGTTGAGCGCCGAGCCGAAAAACACCGGGCTGAGCTTGCCGGCCCGCACCTGATCAAGGTCAAAGTCGAAGCTGGCGCCGTCGAGCAGCTCGACCTGCCCGGTCAGCTCCTCCCGCGCATAGGGGCCGATCAGCTCGTCCAGCCGCGCGGTGTCGGCAATGTCGCAGTCCACCGAGCATAGGCGGTCCCGCCCGCGGTGGGAGTCGGCATACGAGAGGATTTTGTGCCCCTCGCGGTCGTAAACACCGCGGAAGCCGACGCCGCAGCCGATGGGCCAGTTGATCGGATACGTACCGATGCCGAACTCCTTTTCCAGCTCGTCAAGCAGATCGAACGGGTCGCGCGCCTCGCGGTCGAGCTTGTTGATGAAGGTGAAGATCGGGATGTGGCGCATGGCGCACACCCGGAAGAGCTTGCGGGTCTGCGGTTCGATGCCCTTGGCTGCGTCGATGACCATCACCGCGCTGTCGGCGGCCATCAGGGTGCGGTAGGTGTCCTCCGAAAAATCCTGGTGCCCCGGCGTGTCGAGAATGTTGATGCAGTAGCCCTCATACGAGAACTGCATGACCGAGGAGGTGATGGAGATGCCCCGCTTTTTCTCGATCTCCATCCAGTCCGAGACGGCGTGCCGGTCGGACTGCTTGCCCTTGACCGAGCCGGCGGTCTGAATCGCGCCGCCGTAGAGCAGCAGCTTCTCTGTCAGTGTGGTTTTTCCGGCGTCCGGGTGGGAGATGATGGCAAAGGTGCGCCGGCGGTTGATTTCTTCCTGTATGGTACTCACGTGTTTGCTTCCTTTTTGGATTAAGATTTGTGGGAAAGGGGAAGACCTCGAAGGGAAGGCCCCCCTTGAAAGGCGGGCCCTCCCTCCGAGCCTCTCTCCTCCGGGAACTTTCCCCGGCACAGGCCCTCGGGCAGGTATCGGTGGTGTATGGAAATTCTGTGGTGTGGGGCCAGTGCCGGGGAAACCCGATCGGGCACAGAGGGATTGGCGGCGTTCCGCCCGGCTTCGTCTGCTTTGCCCGGCGATCCGCCACTCCCCTTTTTTGAAGAGTCTTGAGGGGGTGCGGGGGAAACTTCTTCCAGAAGTTCCCCCGGGATCGTGCTCGGCTTTTTGAAGAGGGAAGACCTCGAATGGAAGGCCTCCCTTGAAAGGCGGGCCCTCCCTCCGAGCCTCTCTCCCCCGGGAACTTTCCCCGGCACAGGCCCTCGGGCAGGTATCGGTAGTGTATGGGAATTCTGTGGTGTGGGGCCAGTGCCGGGGAAACCCGATCGGGTACGGAGGGATTGGCGGCGTTCCGCTCGGCTTCGTCTGCTTTGCCCGGCGATCCGCCACTCCCCTTTTTTGAAGAGTCTTGAGGGGGTGCGGGGGGGGAATCTTCTTCCAGAAGTTCCCCCGGAACGCGCCCCGACTAACCGAAGCCGGTCAGCCCCGGAGTGGTGGTTATGGTGCCGTCATGGGCGATCAGGATGGCCTCAAATTCGTATATGCCAGTTTCATAAAACTGCATGGAGGCCTCGGCGCCCATAACAAACAGGGCGGTGGAGAGCGCGTCGGCCAGCGCGCCGTCCGTGCAGACAACCGCAACCGAAGAGAGGCCGGATTCTGCCGGCATCCCGGTTTCGGGGTCCAGAATGTGGTGGTAGCGCTGCCCGCCGATGGTCACATAGCGCTCGTAATCCCCGGAGACCGAGAGCACCGAGCCGGCGGGCAGGTTCAGCTCTCCCACGGTGCCGGCCGCGTCCTGCGGGTCGCGCAGCGCCACCCGGAACGGGGTTCCGTCCGGCTTGGCCCCGAACACGGCCACACTGCTGCCGAACGAAACCAGCCCGCCAGTGATGCCCGAGACTTCCAGCTCTTCGATCAGCATGGTAACCGCCGCCCCCTTGCCGATACCGCCCAGGTCGATCTGCATTCCGGCAGGCCTGGACACCGCGGTCTGTGTCCCGTCTGCCGATGAGCCGATTTGCAGCCGATCGGCTCCGGTCAGCGCCAGCAGTGCCGCAAGCTCGTCCGCACCGGGCAGGCGGTTCTGCTCCCCGCATGCCTGCCAAAGGTCGGAGAGGGGGGCAAGCGTCGGGTCAAACGCGCCGCCGGTGGCAAGAGAGATCTCCTTTGCCTGCGCCAGAAGCGAAACCGTGCGGGGGTCGAGGTCGCAGAGTCCGTCCGCGGACTGGTTCAGCCGCCAGACATCGCTGCCCGCTGTGTGGCGGGACCACAGCCCGTCCAGCTCGGCCAGCAGCTCCCGGCAGCGCGCAAGCTGACGCTCGGCCAAATCCGCGTCAGGGGTGTAGAGCGTGACCGAGATCACCGTGTCCATCGCGTAAAAGGAGGCGGTGTGCCTGGTCTGCTTTTTTGTGCAGGATGAGAGCATGCCGCACAGCAGGGAGAGCAGCAACAGCATCGGCAGGAATCGCCGTGTCAGAGCCGTCATAGCCGGAGGCTCCTTTGCAGGCGGGGCACCGAGAGGTTGAGCAGAATGCCGGTCAGCCCGCCGGATAGCAGCGCGGCCAGCAGCAGAACCGGCAGGTAGGAGAGGAAAATCTCCCGGCCGAACAGGCAGGCCGCGGCCAGGAGCTGCCCGAGGTTGTGTGCGGCGGCGCAGAGCACCGAAATGCCGAGATAGCTGCATCTGCGCAGCAGACGACTGGCGAGCAGCAGCGCGGCAAACGAGAGCAATCCTCCCGCCGCGGAGAAAAACAGCGAGACGGCCGAGCCGAACAGCAGCCCCATGAGCAGAATGCGCAGCGCCGACACCGCGGCTGCCGCCCGCGGAGAAATCAGCGCAAACACCAGCACGGTCACGGTGTTCGCCAGCCCGAGCTTGAAGCCGGGCAGCGGAATGAGCGGGGTCAGGGGGAGCAGTGCCTCGAGATACGAGAGCATCATGGCCGTGGCCGTAAAGACTGCGCACAGGCAGATCATCCGTGTGCGCTTACCCTGCAACAAAGTCAACCTCGCTCCCCCCTTTCTCCTCGCCGGCAATCAGCAGCCGCACTCCCGCCGGCGCGCAGACCACACTCTGCCCCGGCCGGTCAATCCAGCCGCTTGCCATGCATATGCCGTCCGGGCAGTCGCTCTCGATTACCCGGGCACGGCCGTCCAGAATTTCCACGGTCAGGCTGATTCCGCCGGAGGATACCGCAATGCGCCGGTTTTCCGAGAGCGGGTAAGCCTCGCTCCCATCGGGCGTGGAGACGATGAGGCTCGCGCCGGAGCCGCTTTGCAGAAAGGGGAGCGCCAGCAGCAGTCCGGCCAGCGCGACGACAACAAATACCAGAATGCCGTCGGCTGCGCAGACGCGCGTGCGGAACATTGCGCCACCCCCTCCGTTCATAACCGTTTTGCATTTTTCCCTTTTTTCGGATGCTTCAAAAAAGGAGAAAAGCGCAGCCCGCCGCGGGCTGTGGAGCCGTCAACCGGCTTCGCCGGCCGGATCAAGGCTTTGGTCAGCGTGCTGGCCCATTCGTCTGTCTGCGGACGGATGCCGGGCAATTCCCCATGGGAAAGCCCCGGCGACAGTGCGGCGATACCTTACTATTATACCAGTATTTTTGCCGGATTGCAAGCCATACAGGCAAAGAAATGGCGAAAAGGCCGGAATTTTCCACAGATGCGGAAAATTCCGGCGCAAACAGGCCGCTGTGCTTGACATTCCTTTTCCGGTATGCTATAATAGGGGCAAAAATCAAAGATGCCGGACAGAACGGCGGAGGAATGGTATGGAAGAACTGGAGCAGGAGCAGCTCAACCCGCGGCAGACGCTTGCAGCATGGCTGGAGGCCGACCGGAAGCGTGTGGATTATCCGGAGCTGGAGGGCAGAACCATCAATCTTATGGGGGACAGCTACCTGGCCGGAAACGGGCTGGATCCCGACTGCGTCTGGCCCTCGCTGCTCGGAGAAAAATACGGTATGACGGTGGAGAACAGAGGCATCAACGGCTCCACTCTTTCGGATTTTGTCACCACCAATCATCCGATGGTCGATCGGCTGGACACCCTGCCGGACAATCACCCAGACATTGTGATTTTGGAGGGCGGACGCAACGATTATAACCAGTGCGTGCCTCTCGGGACGGATCAGCCGGACGACCTGGATACCAGAACCGTGAAGGGCGCCCTGCGGAAAATCATCGGTCAGATGCGGCAGAGATACCCCGGTGCGGTGCTGATCTGCATTACCGTGTGGGAGGTGGGCGGCAAGCCCAACGCTGCCGGCTATACCTGCAGCGATTACGGCCAGGCCATGCTGTCGGTCTGCCGGCAGCTCGGGGTGCGCTGCATCAACGCGATGGACAGTGAGCACATCGGCGTGCATATGACCGATCCGGACTTCCGCGCCGAATACTGCATGAAGCCGAACGACGTCAGCCATCTCAATGCCGACGGCATGAGGCTGGTGTTTCCGGTTTTTGAGCGCGCGATTGCGGAGTGCTGCGCCGAAGCCGGGAACGAGGATCATGCACCGGCGGTCGGCGGCTTTCCGTTCTGATCCGGAGCGGGGCGTTCTACAGGGTGCATGGGATGCGCCTGTGACTGCGGGGCAGGAGATTGCCCGGCTGTGGGGAATGAATGCGTCGGCGCGTTTCGGCGCCCGGCGGGGCTGTCCGCAGGCGGGAAATACCGGCGTCCGGCCTTTGGAACGGGATATGGATTGCGGCGGCATTCCGGTCTGTCCGGCGCTGCTGCCGAAGCCGGCAGCGGCGCCGCCATGCCGGAAGGCGAAAAGCGGAAAGCATACAGATTGCATGGCCCTTTTGCGGCCGGGAAAGGAAGGGTCATGAAAGATGAAGCACGCGCAGCTTGCCGATCTGCTCCGGCCGCAGGAGCTTGACGGGATTGTGGGGCAGGACCATTTGTTTGGGGAAAAGGGAGTCATCCGGCGGATGCTGGCCGGAGGGCGGATCACCAACATGATCTTTTTCGGCCCTCCCGGAACCGGAAAGACCACGGCGGCCTCGGTGATTGCGAAGCAGTCGGGCATGGAGTTCCGCAAGCTCAACGCCACCTCGGCCTCGCTCTCGGATGTGAAGAATATTCTGAATGAAACCGGAAATCTGTTCGGAGCGGGGGGCATTCTGCTGTATCTGGACGAAATTCAGTATTTCAACCGCAAGCAGCAGCAATCGCTGCTCGAATACATTGAGGACGGGCGGATCACGCTGATCGCTTCCACGGCCGACAATCCCTATTTCTGTGTCTATCACGCGCTGCTCTCGCGCTGCTCGGTGTTCGAGTTCAAACCGGTGGAGCCGTCCGCTGCGGTCCCGGTGCTGCGGCGGGCGCTGGAATACCTCAATGGCGAGAACGGGCAGCACAAAACCGCCACGGACGAGGTGCTGCGGCAGATTGCGTCTCTGGCCGGCGGGGACGTGCGGCACGCGGTGGTGCTGTTTGAGAACGCCTATCACGCGGCCGACGATGAGATCATGCGGGAGCACGCTGCGGCTTTTGGGGGCAATTCCGGGGGTCTGTCGGAGGACCTGCACTATGATCTGCTTTCCTGTCTGCAGAAGTCGGTCAGAGGCTCGGATCCGGACGCGGCGGTGTTTTATCTGGCAAAGGCGCTCTCGCTCGGAGAGCTTCCGGCGGTCTGCCGCCGGCTGCAAGTCATGGCCTCCGAGGACATCGGGCTTGCCTACCCTCTGGCCGCGGCGGTGGTGCGCGCCTGTGTCGAGTCGGCGCGTGACCTCGGAATGCCCGAGGCGCAGATTCCGCTCTCACACGCGGTGATTCTGCTGGCAACGGCGCCAAAATCCAACTCGGCGGATCAGGCGGTGCAGGCCGCAATGGCCGATGTGCAGGCCGGGCGCGGCGTGCGCGTCCCTCCGCATTTGCAAAGTCCGCTCTTTCCGAATTACAAGTATCCGCATGATTACCCGATGCACTATGTGGAGCAGCGTTATCTGCCTCTCGATCTGCCAGATTCCACCGTATACTATCGCCCCGGCCCGAACAAAACTGAACAGGCGGCCGCCGACTACTGGCAGAAGATCAAAACACAGACGGGGCAGAAGCCCTGATGCTGCGGAGTATTGGCGGCGCTCATATGCCGCAGGAAAAACCGCCCGAAACCTTTTCAGTTTCGGGCGGTCAGACTGTAGACCAAAGCATCGGCTTTCGTCAGTTTGATGAAAGTTTTGATCAAACTTTTTCAAAAGTTTGCGCGGTCGAGGGCGCGGAGCCCTCGTCGCCGTCCGCAGACGGCGAAATATCCCTTTTGGCGTCTCTTTTTGATAACTTTTTCTCTGCGCCTTCTTCTTGCAGAGAAAAAGTGGCTATGGATTTTGTACACTTTTTATTTCAACTGCCTTTTGTCTACAACCTCACCGCCCGAAACCTTTTCGGCTTCGGGCGGTTTTTTGCATGTTTGTATCATGAACACAACCGCCCGGCATTGTTGGATGTGAGTGTGCTCGGCGGTGTGGAAGCAGGATGTTCATATATTTTGTCGACCGACCGAATGAAATACCTGCACGGCGATCTTGCTGCATAAAAAGCGCCCGCCTCTTGCGCGGGAGGCGGGCGTGGAATGGCTGCCTGATTCAGGTGGATGACGGGGGTTCGGTTCCCGTGTGTACGGTTGCCGGAGGCTCGGTTTCTTGTGGTTCGGCCGCAGGTGATTCGACTGTGGGAGATTCGGCTGTTTGTACCTCTGTCGCTGTGGCTTCCTCCTGTGCTTCGGGAGCCGGAGAAGCGGAAATCGGCGGCTCGGCTGCGGAGGGGGAAGCCGCCGGCTCCTCCGCGCAGAACGGTTCAATCTCCTTGTGCATCATATGCACGTCCCCAAGCTGCTTGTCAATGTGGTAATGTCCGCAGTACCAGACGCCGTAATCGGTCTCCTGCTTCAGCTTTTCCAGCCACTGTTCGGTGGAGCGGTCGATGTCAATCGGGTACTCAGGCTTTGCTTTTTTCTTTTTGCGCGGGGATTGCTTGCTTTCGTCGGCTGCCCGCTTGGTTGAAATAAACATTTCGGTCGGCAGGCAGGAGATCGGGCAGGTGTGTGTCAGAAATCCGTCGATGCGGTAGCCGCGCGCGGCCAGCCTGTGCTCCACCAGCGCCTTGGTTTCCTCGCTCGGCATCTCGTCCTCCCAGAAGGGCAGCTCCTCCTCAAGGCACCGGATTTTGTCCACGCTGTGCGCGCCTCCCACTACCATAAACTCCTTGCCGTTAAAATTGTAAATTTCTCCGTCCTTTGCAAAGAGCAGATTCGGGTACCTCGGCTCGTAATAAACCGTTCCGCCGCAAAAGGTGCGGATGCCGTAGGTGGGGATGTTCTCCGGCCGGTTTTCCTTGTTGCCGTGCAGAGAGAACAGCGTGACGTTCAGCCGGGAGAGCCTTTCCTTCAGCGCGTCGTCCCGCTTGTCCTCAAAATAATTCAGGCCGCTGTCCCCGAGAATCACAATCACGTCCTTTTTGCGCAGCGCATGGGTCTGGCAGAATTCGGTCAGCCGGTCAAAATGCCGGTGCTTATCGCCTGTGATGTAGAATTTCGGCGGGCTGTCGTCGTCCTCCGGGGCGGTCTTTTTCTTTGTGATCTGGTGTACGATCTGGTGGCCGCCGGTGGCGGAAAGCCCGCTTGCCATGCCGGCCAGAGCCGCGCCCAGCAGCGAATCGGTCGGCATCAGCTCCGGGTCGGCGAAAAAGCCGACCACGCCGAGCACGGTGCCCGTGATCCCCGCAATCAGCGGAAAGAAACTTTTCAGCCTGGTACATGACCGGAATGCGCGCTTCAACAGCTCCACCAGTCCGTAGCAGAGCGCCGCAATGACCGGAATGCTGCAGTATTCCGCAATTTCCATCAAAGTCATTGGTTTTCGCCCCCTTCCTTTTTATGGGTGGGCTTGGCGATGGCGCCGGGCGAAAAGCTCCGGGCCATTTTTTCGAGATAGTCGTCGGGGTTGTACTCCGAGTCTCCGCCTCCGGGTTTTCTCTGCAGTTGGGTCAGGTGCTCAAGCATTGCGATGGCCTCCCCAGCCGCCTGCCTGATCTGCCGCAATTTCTGAAGCTGCGACAACACTTCATCCTCTGAAATCTGATACATTTGATTTCTCCTTTCCTTTCTGTATTGGATACCCTGATTGTAAAACAAAACCCTGACAATACCCGTCAGGATTTTCAAAAATTTTTTGCGGAAATTTTTTCGGCCTGCTCGACCGAGCGTTTTCGGAGCCGGCCAAAAAAATTTTCGCATTTTCTTTTGCATTCCGGACAGGTTTTGTCAGGGTTTGCTGTTAAACTGGTAACAGAAAGGCACCAAGTCCGCCGACGTGCCGGGGTGTTCCGGGCAGGAATCCGGCCGTCGGATGTAAAAAGAGCCGAATGCCTTTTACAAAATCAAATGATTAGAAAGGAAAAAACAAATGAATCAGAAAGAAAAAGAGCTGTTTCTGGAGCTGTGCGCCTATTGCGATCCCAACCGGGCCAAGCTGAAAAAATTGCTGGACGGAGGAAATGCGACGTCAGGCGTTTTGGGGCTGCTGTTTGCCAACCGCATGGCCGGGGTGGCGTATCATGTCCTGAAAAGAACCGGTATGCTGGATCAGGTGGACCGCGAATTCCGGGTTTCCATCCGCAATGCGTCGCTGCTGAATGAAAAGCTCAACGAGGATCACCTCGGGTGCGTCAAGTTTCTGACCGCGGAGCTGGATGCCTGCGGCATTCCCTACGCGCTGCTCAAGGGGGCCTATCTCTGCCAGCGCTATCCCAAGGGCTGCCGTACCTCCAATGATGTGGACGTTCTGCTTGCCCCGGAGGATGTGGGAAAGGTATCGGCGCGGCTGAAAATGGCGGGCTTCCGGCAGGGTTATATGAAAAACGAGGGCTTTGTCGCCGCCACGCGGCAGCAGATTATCGAATCCAAGATGACGCGGGGGGAGACCGTTCCGTTTATCCGCGAGACTAGGCTGCCGTATCTGAAGCATCTGGAGGTGGATCTGAATTTTTCGCTGGACTACAAGAACAGCGACGACGCTTCGCTGAAGTCCATGCTGTCGCGCACCCAGACCGTGACGCTGGGAGAGGCGAAAATCCGGGTTCTGGAACCGATGGATTTTCTGCTGCACCTGTGCGCGCATCTCTATAAGGAGGCGACCACACTTCCCTGGATCCGCATGCGGCGGGATATGACCTTTTACAAATACTGTGACATTTACGCGCTGATGCAGGGCTGGGAGGAGCAGGACCTTGAGCGTCTGCTGCACCGTGCGGAGGAGCTGCGGATGCGGCTTGAGCTGCTCTACTGCCTGGGGAGCGTGGAGGCCTTCTTTGATATGCCGTTGCTGCGCTGCATCCGTCCCACACCGGAGGAGGCGCGCGCTCTGCGCGAGGTGACGGCTCCCGCAGAAAAGAAAACCTACCGTTACAGGGAACCGAATCCTGTCAGACGCTTTTTTGCCAAGGACCGCATGGAGCTTCTGGAGGAGGTGGCAGGATGATTCCGCAGCTTGACATGAAGCGGCATGGCGGCCGCGGTCTGCTGATCACCTTTTGCGGCCTGGACGGATGCGGGAAAAGCACCATGATCCGCATGCTGCGGGCAGATCTGGAGGAGACCGGGGCGGAGGTGCTGGTGACCAAGCAGCCCACCGACGGGATGCGACACAGCCCGATCTTCCGCAATTATATGGATGCCGACGACCACAGCGGCTATGAGTACCGCGCGCTCTCCCTGATGGCTGCCGCTGACCGCGTGCAGCACTCCAATCAGGTCATTCTGCCGGCATTGCGGCGGGGGGCGATTGTGATTTCGGATCGCTATTTTTACTCCTGTCTTGCCAATCTGCGCGCACGGGGGTATGCACAGGACAAATGGATTTACGAGATTGCCAAGGATATTCCCCAGCCGGATCTGGCATTTTTCCTCGACCTGCCGGTGCAGACGGCGGTTGCCCGGGTCCGGGCACGCCCGGAGGAACGGGAGCGCTACATCGATATGACGCTCCAATACCGGCTGTGGGAGGAATACAGGAACATTTGCAAAGCGAACAACGGAATTTTGCTGTGCTCCGAGCGCGGCCCGGCGCAGACCTATGCCGAGGTCCGCAGCTATTTCGGAGGTGACGGAGCATGAAGCGGCCTGAATTTTACGGATATGACAGCCGGTTTGCGGCTGGGAAAGGAATGGTACAAAAATAATGAAGGAAACAGAAAAACAGGTGATGGAGCTGCTCGAGGAGCTATGCCTGACGCCGGTGACCGACCGCTCGCTGACGCTGGTTGGGGATCTGGCGCTGGACAGTCTGCGCATGGTGATGCTGCTGGTGACGCTGGAGGACACGTTTGAGATTGAGCTGGATGAATCCGACATGAATCCGTTCGCGCTGGTGACGGTACAGGACGTGGTGGAGCTGGCCGAAAAATATGTTTCGGCAAAGGAGGACGGGAAAGATGGCTGAATCGGTTTCCTTTCCGTTCCAGGTTCCGGTATTTGCCACCACGCAGGGGGCCGCTGCGGTCGGAATCGCCATCACGGGGCACCCCACGGCGTACAACGGCTTTCTGAATCAATGCACCACTCTTTACTGCACCCGGGCCTTTCTGCGCGGGGGCGGCAGCCCGTTCACCGGTATTCCCCGGAACGGAATCTACGATTTCCCGTTTATTGAGCGCTATAACACGCACCTGAAATTTGCACACCCCTACACGATGGATTTGATCCGGCGTATGCTGGACAGCGGATTTTATATTCATTATTGTGGGGTAGATGACTATTATCTTCCGGGCAAAAGCTGGTACGGTCTGCGGCACATGAACCATGACGGCGTGATCTGCGGCTATGACGAGAGCGACCGCACCTACAGCATTGCTGCTTATGACATCAACTGGATTTTCAGCCTGATGCGCATTCCGCAGGACTGCTTTGCCGAGGGGCTGAAGTCCTGCATTGAGAGAAAGGAATACGGCAATCTGATCGCCTATCGCGTCCGAAAGGACACCACCGTGGCGCTGGATGAAAAAATGATTTTGAGATACCTCAAGGAGCATCTGACGAACACGGTTGACCGCTTTCCCCTCGATCAGGACGGAGGTGTCACGGGTCTTGCGGTGCACGATTTTGTCGCGATGTATGTCGGCAAGCTGCGGGACGGGAGCCTCCCGGTGGAGCGGATGGATTGGCGCGCGCTCCGCCCGGTGTGGGAGCACAAGCGTTGTATGCTCGACCGCCTGCGCGCGGTGGAGGAAAAGCACGGCTGGGCTGCGGAATGCAGCACGGAATACGCGCCGCTGGTAGAAAAAGCCAATCGTTTGCGCATGATGTATGCGATGTTTCATAAAAACCAAAAGGCGGGCCTGCTCGGGAAAATCGAGCAGGGACTTCTGGAGCTGAGAGAGCAGGAAAACACCATCCTGCAAAAATTCGTCACGAAAATGGAGGAAAGCTCGGTATGAAGCTATGGAAATACATCCGGCAGAAGCTGCTGGAGCATCCCGGGCAGACCGTTTGCGAAGGGGATGCGTCCATGACGTATGAGCAGCTCTGCATATATGCCGAGTCCTTTGCACAGAGGCTGACGGCTCCGCATTATGGCATCCTGTGCGGCTCGGAGCTGGCCGCGGCAATGGCGCTGCTCGCCTGCTTTGCAGCCGAAAAGCCGGCGGTGCCGCTTCCCGCGCGATACGGGAAGGACTATTATATGAAAATCTGGGAGCGGGCGGACTCTCCCTGCCTGATCACCGATATAGGCGGAGAGCTGCGAACCGTTCCGATGCCGCCGTCCGCCTCTGTGGAATCCCCGGCCTCCTGCCCGGGCGGCGCGGGCTGTTCCGGCCAGGAGACCGGTTCGGAGGCAGACTGTCCGGGTGGTGCCGGCTGCTCCGGCGCATCGGGCGGCAGTGGCCCGGCGTTCGGGACGCTTGCTGCCGGGAGCTGCTCTGTCGACGGGCAGGAGGAGACCGGGGAGGAGGAAACGAAGCCGGCGGTGATTCTGTTCACCTCCGGGAGCACGGGAACCCCCAAGGGAGTGATGCTGAGCGACGAGAGCCTGATTGCGAATGTGGAGGATATTGCCTCTTATTTCCCGATCGGGGAGCAGGACCGGATTCTGATTTCCCGCCCCCTGTATCATTCCTCGGTTCTGACCGGCGAGCTGCTGGTTTCGCTCTGTCAGGGCGCCGGAATCGAGTTCTTCTCCGAGTCGTTTCAGCCCCTGCGGCTGCTGCAGCTCATGCGGGACCGCGGAATTACGGCTTTCGGAAGCACGCCAACGCTGCTTTCCACGCTTGCGCGCTTTGTCAGGCCGGGGCATCTGCTGCCGGTTCGCCTGCTGTCGGTCAGCGGAGAGTGCATGACCGAGGGGATGGCCCGTGCCATTCGCACGGCCTTTCCGCAGACCGAGGTCTATTGCGGATACGGTCTTTCCGAGGCCTCGCCAAGAGTGGCTTATCTTCCCCCCGCGCTGTTTGACCGGCAGCCGACTGCGGCAGGCATTCCGCTTCCGCATGTCAGGCTGTGCATCGTTGACGAGCAGGGCAAACGGGTTTGCGGCTGGGAGGTCGGCGAGCTGCTGGTGCAGGGGCCGAATGTGATGCTGGGATATTTTCAGGATGAAGAGCGGAGCCGGCGCGTGCTGCACGGCGGATGGCTGCGCACAGGAGACCTTGCCTGCTGGGGCGCCGACGGGATGCTGTTCATCAAGGGCCGAAAGGATGATATGGTGATCCGCGCAGGGATGAATATCTATCCGGCCGAGATCGAAAATGCCCTCTCGGCGGACCCGAGAGTGCAGGGGGTTCTGGTGTACGGGTATCCGAAAAACGGCACGCAGGAAATCGGCATGAAGATCAGCGGAGCCTTCGGTTCCCTGCAGGAGGTTGTGGCGCTTTGCCGGGAACGGCTGCCGGACTTTCAGATTCCATCAAAAATAGAGCTGACAGAGGCGACCGAGGTGCTTCTGGGCGGAAAGAAAAAAAGGAGAACGGTATGAACGGACAGGAATATGAGATGAAAATGCGGATGCAACGGGAACAGTACGAGGCGCTGCTGCGGCTGCTCTCGCAGCTTCCCGGCAAGACCGAGCTGCAGAACAACTATTACTACGATACCTATGGCCAGTATTACAGAAAGCAGAATGTCACTCTGCGCGTGCGCGAAAAAAACGGCCGCCTTAAGGGGACGGTAAAAAGACATCTGCCGGGCGGATATGGCAGCAGAGAGGAGGACTTTTTTGTGGATTCGGTTCCTTCTATGATGCTGTTTGAGGGGACGCCGGTCTCTCTCAAGGGCTGCCTGCAAACCAAACGGACGACGATTGTGCTGTCCGAGGCCATGCTGCTGATGCTGGATGAGAATGTGTATCTTCATGCCCGGGATTATGAGCTGGAGCTGGAGTGCCCGCAGAGCCTTTTGCCGCAGGCCAGCGGCATTTTGCTCCTGCTGCAAAAGCTCCTGCGCCTGGACCGGATGCAGATGCCGCTTTCCAAATCCGAGCGCTTTTTCAGAAGGCTGGACGCGCTGAATCAGGCGAAGCCGATGCTTTGACGCAGAGCTGCGACATGCTGCCTTACATCGGAAAACGGCCTGTCGGCAAAGATGCCGGCAGGCCCAGATTGTAGACCAAAGCAAGGGCTTTCGTCAGTTTGGCAAAAGTTTTCGCCAATGCGCAAAGCGCATTTCCTTTTCTCAAAATGGCGGCAGGGTAGAGGAAATATTGCCGTGCGCCGTCGCTTACCCTGCTGCCTCAATGCACGCAATCAGCCGGTCGCGCAGGTCAAGCAGAAACGCAGGATCGTCCGGCCATTCGGTAAAGGTGATCGGTTTGCCGCCGTTTGCCTCCAGCACCAAGCGCTCCACGGTCTCCCGCCCGCATTTCTGTTCGCACAGCTCCAGTGTGCGGATGTCCTCGGTTGCCTCGCGCATCGCATTCAGGCGCATCGACTCCCAGACCTCGCCGCCTTCTCCGGGGTAGACCAGAAAGGTGTCACCTGAAGGAACAAAATACTCTCCGTCGGTGAACAGGAAGGGGTTGACCGGATCATAGGAGTTTTGGTTGTAGTAAAAGTTGTAACCCCAGTGCAGAAAGCCCTCAATGCCTGCCAGATAGAGCTGCAGGCCGAGGATGCGGGTGCGGCAGAGCGACATGGCAAGCATCCGCCCGGTCACATTGACGCCGCTGGCCCCGCAGTAGTAGGCCCACAGTCCCTTGACTCCATGATCGAGGAAGGGCTGAATGTTCTTGATGGCGGGAGCCGGCTTTTCAAGCGCGCCGCTTTCGTAAAAATCGTAGTCCGAAAGGGCGTCGATAATGGGATAGTTCTTGAGATAGGGCGCGATCAGCTCCTTGCAGCGCCGGTATTGCTCGAGGCAATCCAGATGCGGCTCATCCGACACGTGGAAATAGGTGCGGCTTGCCACACCCTTCTGTTCCAGGAAGGAAACCAGTGCGGGAAGCATCTGGGACAGGAATTGCCTGTAATCCTCCCCGCAGGAATCGGTCTCCCAGCCGAAGATCCGTTTTTTTCTGCCATTGACCGACGCCACAAATTTCGGCGCGTGCTTGGCACCCCACTGGGTGAAGAAGTGCGGAATTTCAAAATACTCCACACCCACCGAGCGGCAGAGGTCAATCCAGCGCTCGAGCAGCGAGAAGTCGAAGCGGTAGCGTCCCGGTTCCTCCACAGTGATGCCGAGCAGCTGGGTGGTTGGCCGTTCGCCGCCGATGTAGGTGTCCAGCTCTGGGGTAAATACCGGAGTGAGAATCATATTGATGCCGTTTTTGACCGCTGCCCGCAAAAAGCGTTCGATGATGCGCCAGTGCCGCTCGGAGAATACCGGCACATGGTAGTAGCTTGCCAGACAGTCGGCGTAAAACCACTCGGTGTGAATCAGGCGCTGCGGCGGAAGCTCTTCCTCCAGCACCCGGACCGTTACGGTTTGCGAGCCGTACGGCTCGCCGCTGTTCATGTCCTGCAGCTCTGCCGTGAGCGTGTAGAGACCGGCCGGCAGCTCGGGCGGCAGCTCGGCCTCAATCCACAGCACCTGCGGCTGATGCACCAGCAGGGAGACACAGCCCCGGTAGTTCAGCGGACGGAGCAGGTCGGGGTAAAGCCCCGGCTGCCGGCGGATGTAACGGTCATCCCCGACGGTTGGGATGCAGGGAAACGCGCTGGGCATACTGGTGACCAGACGCACCGATGCAAATTCCGCCAGGTCGCCGGAGAGCCGCACGCGGCAACGGATGCGGTAGAGCTTCTCGTGATGACTGCAAGCGCCAAGCTGGAAGCAGAGCCTCTGGTTGTGAAAAACCGTGAACTGCGTCTGTTCCCGTTTGTCGGCAAGGTGTTCGTCGAGAAAGCATTTTTCCAGCGAGGACATGGCCTTCAGCTCAAGTATGTTCTGCATTTGGGATTCCTCCGTTGCAATCCATGTGGTATGGGCTTTTTCACCCTGTGCATATTATATCATATCCGCATGCAAAAAGACAGAGCAAATTTGACCCGTTTTTATTTGAATTTCGCCCCGATGGAGGAGCCTTCCGCGGTCTATCCGCCCCACTCGGTAAAAAATGCGCTCCGGCAACGGGGCGCATTGTGATAATTGGATACTCGGAGCGGTCACACGGCTGTAAGTGCCCGCAGATAGGGGATGCCCTCGCTCCGCTTGAGAAAGAGCGCGGTGTAAACAGCGCTGCCGCCCTCCCCGTCGTCCAGAGAGAAGGTCATGCGGTAGGTGTGCTCGGTTTCCGCAATTCCGGTGGGAATCACGGCGATTTTCCGGACGCCGATCTGCGTGGGAATCATGTAGCAATCGGCCTTGGAAAGGTATGAGAAGAGCTGCCCATCCCGGTTGGAGACCGATGACGCGCCGAGATATTGCGCGGCGGCGTTTTCAAAATCCGAGTCGGGGATGAGCACGGCGGCGGTCAGGTGCGGGTAGCTTTGCTCCACCGTCTCGAGCAGCGCGGCATTGCCGACATAGGCGCTGTAGTTGCTGCCGATGAGTGAATTCAGGATGGCGTCACGGTAGAGCCGGACGGCCTGTGATGCCGAACGGAATTCCGGCATCGTTACGGAGCCTGCGTTCAGAAACTCCACGGCGGCACAAAGCTGTGCGGCGATGGCTCCGTCGGTCGGAAGCTGCGCTGTGACAGGCTCCTTTTCATACACCCGGAGGTCGGCGCCGAACAGACCGAGCAGCCAGAGCGAATTGCTTCCCGCCACACAGGAAACCAACAGAACCGTGAGTGCAAGAATCAGAAGCAATACTGTCCCGGCGCGCCACCTGCGGCGCCTCCTGCTGCGATACCGAACCATGCCGCGGGCCTCCAGTCAATCGAAATCAGGCGAAAAATCTGCCATTAATTATTGTAGCAGACCGCGGGAATTTTGTCAATACCTTGGGGCAAATTTTTCCCATATCTTGTGGATTGAAGGGGCATTTTACCACAATATCTGCGAAAATGTCGTTTTTAATCGCATTTTTGTCGTATGCGACAGAATGTACGACATCATGCCTCATAGCAGCGGGGTGAGGCGGCGCAGATGAAATTGCTTTTCCCGCACCATCTGCATCAGCACCGAGCGCACCACCCGGTCGTCCGTTTTGCCGAGCAGGGTTTCGCACCGCTCCACGGATCGTTTCTCTTCCCGGATGCTGTCCCGCAAAAACCGGCGCAGCAAATCGTCGGTCGGCTTTCCGTCGGGTGGGTCTGCGGGGTCTGTGTGCAGCGGGGAGTAGATCACCGGATTTCCTCCCAGAGCCAGGATCAGCTCGCCCAGCGTTTGAAACTGCTCCAGCGCGTCGGTGGAGAGCTGATCAAACAGGGCCGACAGCTCCTGCGACCGCTCTCCGGAAAGCAGGCTGCGATAGGTGTAGGCGGCAATGGCGCTCAGCGCGTCCTGATAGGCAGGGAGGAGCAGGGCGGCGTAGCCCGGATCCTGCCGGGCAATGCCGCGCAGGCGGATGTGGGAGGGGTTCTGTCTCATACAGCGGTCTATCCTTTCTTGGAACGGCAGAACATCCGGCGGACAGGCTGTGCCGCGCCGGATCACCGTTTTTTCCCATTTTATGCGCGGACTGCTCAAAGTATTCTGCAATTGCCACTTTACAAATCCCGCCGGATATTGTATAATAATGTTGAGGCGGTCGTTTTCCCATGGCCGGGAGCGCTGCCGCATATCATTCCCAGGAGGCTGCGTATGAAACCCACCATTCCCGAACGCAATCGGGATCTGCGGCGGTATGTCCGGTGGCACAGATTTCTGCGGCTTGCAGGATACCTGCTTTGGCTTGGCATTTTTCTGCTCGGCGCGCTGTCCTATAACAACGCGCACCAGACTTACCCGCCGGAGCGTCTGATGATCGGCTGGAGACTGTTGCTCTGGATGCTCATCGGGGCGGCGTCCGGATTCTTTCTCTTCCGTATCGGTCAGATGCTTACCGACCGGTCGTTTGAGGGGACCATTGTGCGGACCAGGCTGTCCCGGGGCTACACGTCATCCAAGGATCCGGGCTCTATGAGCTATGATTTCCGGCTCCATCTCCGGCTGCTTGTGCGGACCGCGGATGGGAAAAAGCGACGCATCCGCTTGGAGCAAAAGCCCGGCTTTTATATTTATTATTACGAGGGCTCGCGCATCTGTCATTATGCCGGGCTGCCCTATCCCATCAGCAACCCGGAGAATCATCCGATGCCCCCGAGCCGTGAGGGGCAGACGAAGCTGCCGGACGATCTTTCCGGAGGCTATCTCTGTGCGGCCTGCGGAAGCCTGAACGGCAGTCTTGCGGGGGGATGCTCCGACTGCAGGCACTCGCTGATTGATCCGAAGGACATCTGGGGAGAGTAATCAGACCGTAAGCGGCCGGCGGTCTGTCTGCAGGCGGACCTGCCCGGCATACGATGCCGGGCAGGGATGAAACAGAAACGGAGGACACGAATGGAAGGAACTTTTTTGGATTTGCTCATCTATTTTTTGCAGCTGCTGGTCTGTACGCTGGGGGTGTTTTTTGCCTGCGGGCTTCTCGTGCACCTGATTGCGCGGCTGTTCTCCCGCCTGCTCGGGAAGGGATCGGGCTTTTTGTTCGACGTCACGTCGATTGTGGGAACACCGGTGCACGAGCTGGGGCATGCTGCCATGTGCCTGCTGTTCGGGCACAAAATCACCCGGATGCGGCTTTGGACCCTGCACCCGGAGGACGGTGTTTACGGCTTTGTGGAGCACAGCTACTCCAAGCGGAACGCGTGGGCCAAGTTCGGCAATCTGTTCATCGGCATGGGGCCGCTGTTCAGCGGTCTGGGCGTGACGGTTCTGGTGCTCTGGCTTTGCTTTCCGGCGCTCTGGGGAGAGTATCTCGGGCATTCCGCCGAGATGGCGGCCGCCGGTTCGCTTTCCTTCGGAGAGCTGGTATCCGGCGTGTTTCTGCTGTTTCGCGGAACGTTTGAGGCTTTTCGTACCGATTGGCTGCGCAGTCTGCTCGGATTGCTGATCATTTTGTCGGTTGCTCTGCACATCTCGCTCAGCCCGCAGGATATCCGAAGCAGCCTTGGCTCGCTGCCGCTCTTCCTGCTGATTCTGGCCGTGTTCACCTGCGCCACCTTCTGGACGCCCGCGCGCGATCCCATTTTCTCGTGGCTGACGGTGTTCAACCTCCGCCTGATTTCGCTGTTCGTGCTGGTCATCGGCTTTTCCCTGTTCTGGCTGGCGCTGGCGCTGCTGATCCGCCTGGTGCGGCTGGTGATCAGTTGGTTTTGAGGGGGCAGCCATAGGACTCCCGTGACCTCCGGTACAGCGGGCTTGCAGTTTGACGGCCGGGTACACAGAAAAACGCCGTCCACTGTAAACATGCAGTGGACGGCGCTCCAGACTGTCGAAAAAGCCACTTTATGGGAAGAACGGGGCTTTTTGCGTTAGATTTGGTATGCTAAAAAAATAGAAGTGACGGTAGATTTCAGCAAAGCATCGCTCCTGTGGTATAATGGTATTGATCCATCATCTGTACGGCTTTCCTTCGCTGAGGAGAACAGCGGCAGAGGTAGAGGTCAGCATGGCGCGTCGGGGGTGTATGGTTGGTATGAATTGACCGAGTTTCAATATATCAGAGGTTTTTATGTTAAAAAATGAAAAAAAGAGAAATATGTTTATACGCATAATGTTTGTTGTTTACGCTATTGTTATGGCTTATTTTCTCTTTTTCAGACACAGCTTGAATGTTGGAGGAACGTATTGGGAACACATATCAATGAACATAAATATTGTTCCTTTCTATACAATTAGACAAAATCTGCACCTGATTTTGAAGCAATCCAATCCTTATTTAGTGCCACATGCTATCATTAACCTGTTAGGAAACATCATAGGATTTATACCGTTTGGCATATTACTTCCGATCCTGCTAAAACGAGCCAGAGCATTCAAAAGGTTTTTCTTTTATGCAATTAGCAGTATCGCTCTAATTGAGTTAATTCAGTTGTTTACATTGAGAGGCAGTTGTGATATTGACGATCTAATTCTGAACATGTTAGGAAGTTTAATCGGATATATGATGAACCATTTTACAAAATTGACTGCATATTTTGGTGATTGATCTGGAGAAATTACGCTGACAAAGAAATCTATGGAGATGGCGCATCGGAAAAAGGGAAATGGATGCTATGCCCGATCTGAAACAACAAAATTCGGATTAAGGCAACACCGCGCAATTCACGGATCAAGATCGAAACTTTCAGCAGACCGACGAAAGCCGTTGCTTTGATCTACCGTCCGAGCCTGCTGTTTCAAACAAACAGCAGGCTCAGACTGCGTGAAGTGATTTTTTGATGCGTTCGATTTCTCCGTCCGATCTGTCCGACGCACCGAATCATGCCGTTGTCAGGATATTCAGTCCTGGAATCAGGTACCCTGCCGCGATGCCGAGCACCGCTGAAATGCAGATGATAAAAATGGGATGCAGCTTGCATTTGGTAAGCACTGCCGCCACCGCAAAGATGCCGCAGCTCACCCAGAATTCCGGTGTGGAAAGCACCGAAAGCTGCACGCCCTGCGGGAAAAAAACCGATGCGGCCACCGAAATGGCCGAGGCCGAAATCAGCCCGACCACCGCCGCCTTGATGCCGAACAATCCGCCCTGTACCCACTGATTGGAGCGGAACTTTTGCAGGCACTTGGCTACAATCAGGATGACAACAAACGATGGCAGCACCACCCCGAATGTGGCACAGAAGGCGCCGAACAGCCCTCCGGTCTCCATTCCTACATAGGTGGAGATGTTGACGGCAAACGGCCCGGGCGTGCTCTCGCTGACCGCAATGAAGTTGACCAGCTCCTCGGCCTGTATCCAGCCGTGCCGCTCCATTTCGGATTCAATCATGGGCAGCATGGCATAGCCTCCGCCAAAGGTGAACAGACCAATCTGGAAAAAGCTCCAGAACAGCTCCAGATAAATCATTTCTGCTCCCCTCCCTTCTTTTTTGCCCTGCGGACGGCCAGATCCACAATTCCGACCACAGCCGCGCAGACAATCACCAGCAGCACCTCAAAATCCAGCACCGCCACCGCCACAAAGACAACCGCCGCGAGAACATAAGCTACCGCACGCCGCGGGCACTGGCGGAACATGGACCAGAGCGCCTGAATCAGCAGCACCACAACTCCGGCACGGATGCCGAAAAAAGCATATTGCACGGCTGCGAGTGACTGAAACTGGTTCAGCACAAAGGAGATGGCCACAATCACCCAGAACGAGGGCAGCACCACGCCGACGGTGGAGCAGAGCGCTCCCCAGAAGCCGCCCACTCGGCAGCCGACAAAGGTGGCGGAGTTGACTGCAATCGGCCCGGGCGTGGACTCGGCCACCGCAATGATTTCCATCAGGTCGTCCTCGGTGATCCAGCCCCGCTTGTCCACGAGCTCCCGCTGAATCAATGAAATCATGGCGTACCCCCCGCCAAAGGTAAAGGCTCCGATTTTGAGAAAGGTCAGGAAGAGCGTGAGCACCGTCCGCCCCTTCTTCCCCACGGGTGAAGCCTGCGCCTCCGGCATAGCCGTCGTCTGTTCCGCACCGCCGGCCGCCTCTTTTTTCTGGTCTGTCGACGCTTTCCTCATACAAATCCCCCTTTCAAAGCCTCACAATGGCCGGGAAATGCCCAAAGGCATTTCCCGGCCGGTTGGTTTATTTTCGCGCATTGTAAAATGAAGTTGCAATAGTTAGTTTTCAAAAAAGGATATCCATAGTAACGATTCTGTGGTAGAATTGAAGTTGCTCAGACAACAATTCCGAAAGGATCGCCACTATGGACAAT
>CALXUY010000044.1 GCA_944391805.1 uncultured Clostridia bacterium | reverse complement strand
CAGCTGTGTTTCTTCTGCAAATAGGTTGACCTGTTTCATGGTTTTCGCCGCCCTTCTCTTGTTTCTTCCCATTATATCATACTTTGCGACTTTATTCAATATCTTCGGGAATTTTTAGAGGTTCCCTTATGACATTTACAGCGACCGGGAGACAAACATCTTTCTGCCATGGTTCGCGCTGACCTCTCCCAGAGATGCAGCAGCGTTTTACGAGCGGCACTTTGATGTGGTCTACCGGCAGCCCTGCGGTTACTGCTATGCGGTCTGCCTCAAAAGCGACAACATACCGATCGGCGACGTACACGTCAGCACGGATGAGAGCTTTGATTTCGGATATGCCCTGCGGCGGCCGTTCTGGCACCGCGGAATCGCCACCGAAGCCGCCCGCGCGGTTCTGGAGCGGCTGCGGCAGGATGGCCTCCCATATGTAACGGCCACGCATGACGTCAACAATCCGCGCAGCGGCGCCGTGATGCGGAAGCTGGGCATGCGGTATCGGTACTCCTACGAGGAGCTTTGGCAGCCGAAGGGCTTCCCGGTTGTATTCCGGATGTATCAATTGAATTTTGACGGAAGCGAGTGTGTGTACCGCAAATACTGGGAAAACGCCGCCGTGCGTTTTGTGGAGACGTTTGACTGACCGCAGAGCGCAGCGGTCGCCTCATCATCACTCCCTCCCCCAGGCAGTGCCACTCAGCGCCCGGCGGCCGCAATCCTCCCCCCTTTGGTTCAGGGGCGCAGCCGCTGCCGCCCGCGCGGTAGGCGGCAGGGGATGGCTCTGTACAGTGGAAATCATCCCCACACAATAATTTTTGCATTTGCTATTGACAAACCCATCGGAATCTGCTATAATGGGAATACCATAAACGAAAGGAGAAACATTTTTTTCAAATGGACGACAGTAGCGATCGATGGTGCGATAAGCCTCCTTCTGTCCTGAAACCATATCAGTGCGGACATAGTCAACCCCTGCGGGAATAGCGGGCGGGCTGTGTCTTTTTGTGTTTCTATTTTTCATTAATCAGAAGGAGTTTTTATCATGAACATATGGCTGATGCTATTGCTGCAGGTGATTCTGATCGCCCTGAACGCAGTGTTTGCCTGTGCCGAAATCGCGGTCATCAGCGCAAACGAAACCACACTGGAAAACCTTGCCGAGCAAGGCGACAAACGCGCCAAAAAGCTGCGCCGGCTGACCGCGCAGCCCGCCCGTTTTCTCTCCACCATTCAGGTGGCCATTACCCTCTCCGGCTTCCTCGGCAGTGCGCTTGCGGCCGACAACTTCTCCGGCCCGCTGGTCAGCTGGTTGGTGGATGATCTCGGCTTTACGCTGCTCTCCCGCTCCACGGTAAACACCATTTCCGTGGTGCTGATTACCCTGATTCTCTCTTACTTCACGCTGATCTTCGGCGAGCTGGTGCCAAAGCGCCTTGCGCAGCGCAAAGCCGAGGAGCTGGCTTTGAAAATCGCGCCGCTGGTCAGCGCCATCTCCAAGATCTTTGCTCCGATTGTATCCTTCCTGACCGTTTCCACAAACGGGATTCTGCGCCTGCTGCGGATTGACCCGAACGCCGACGACGACAGCGTAAGCGAAGAGGAAATCCGTATGATGGCCGATGCCGGCAGCAAAAAAGGCGTGATTGAGGAAGAGGAAAACGAGCTGATCCAGAATGTGTTTGAATTCAACGACCTCACCGCCGGCGAGATTGCAACGCATCGCACCGATATGACCGTGCTCTTTCTCGAGGACAGCGACGAGGACTGGGAGTCTACCATTCTGGAGAGCAAATACACCCGCTACCCGGTCTGCAACGAAACCGTTGACAATGTGGTTGGTGTGCTCAACTCCAAATTCTATTTCCGTTTGCAGGACCGGAGCCGAGAGGCCGTGATGCGTGAGGCGGTCCGGCCGGCTTATCTGGTCCCCGAGAGCGTCAAGGCCGACGTGCTCTTCCGCAATATGAAGGCCAACCATACCTCCTTTGCCGTGGTACTGGATGAGTACGGCGGCACCGAAGGCATTATTACACGCAACGACCTGATCGAGCGCCTTGTCGGCGATTTTGAAGAGGAAACCGACCTGATTTCGGAGGTGGAGGCTCCTTGCATTGAGCGCCTGGAGGACGGCGTTTGGAAAGTGCGCGGAGACGCCACCATCGACGACCTGGAAAAGGAATTCGGCGTACCGCTTCCCGAAGGAGACTACGACACCTTCAACGGGCTGGTGTTCAGCCAGCTGGATTCCATTCCTGTGGACGGAAGCAGCTTTGAAACCGAAATCGACAACCTGAGCATCAATGTCACTGAAATTAAAAATCATCAGGTGGAATCTGCCATCGTGTACCTCAAAAAGATGGAAACGCCCGCCGGAGAAGAACCGGCGCGCATGATTTCCTGATGCGGCCGCGCCATGCGGCATAGAAAAGGCAAACCGGCTGTAAACAAAGGGGCTGGAGCAAATTGAACTTTTGCCGCCCCTTGTTGCCAATGGACCAAAAATACCCGCTCTCTTGGACAGAAAGCGGGTGTTTTTTCGTATCGATTACCGAGAAACAGAGTTATGGCAATTCACGTTCATTTGAGCAAACACGATTTGCCGGTTCAAAGGGAAATCAAGCCGAGGCAAAAGTAACTTTGGGCCAAATTTTATCCGGTGCCGGAGTCCGCGAAGGCGACAGGTCGCCGCGCCCCCCATCCCGCCGGACGGGATAGAAGGCGGGGCGTCCGGAACAGCACAGACTTCTTCGCTATTGCAATCACCCATTTATTGAAAGTTTTTTGAAGATTCTAAAGCAGGTGTAAGGGCATGCGCCCGGCAGCACCTCAAGGTCTTTGATTGCTCATATGATTGTGAATCGCTATATTCACCAAACTTGACGCAGCCCCTTCCGCATTTGTTTGCAGGAGCAACAGCATCCAGAACGACCGCCGCCCAAAGCGCCCCTTGCGGGGACACCGGACGGCGGTCTGATTTTCATATGGTCTTCAAAAGCTGTGTGACGGTTTCCCTGGCACGGCGGATATCGGCCACAGGGTCAGCGCCGGTTTCGCGCTCCACGGTGAGATAACCGTCATAGCCGACGGCACGCAGCGCGCGCAGATAGGCCGGAAAGTCCACATCTCCCTCGCCCACCGGGGTTTCGGTAAAATAATCCGATACATTGAGCGCCTCAATGCCGCCACGTGCAAAGCAGTCATAAATGATTTTTGGGTCGGTGCGCTTGTGCATCACACCGTCCTTTACGTGCGTGTGAACGATGTACTGCCCCAGCAGCTTGACCGCCTCCACCGGGTCCTGCCCGGTAACCATAACGAAATTGGCGGGGTCCAGATTGACGCCCACACCCCCGGAGGTGCCTTCCACAAAGCCCTGCAGCACGGCGGCAGGCTCGGGTCCGGTCTCAATGGCCAGCGTCACCCCGTGCCCGGCAGCATAGATCCCGCATTCGGTCAGCGCGCTCTGCATCACGCGGTAGCGCTCCTCCTGCCGGTCAGACGGAATCACGCCGATGTGCGTGGTCACCACCGCGGTTTCAAACTCGGCGGCAAGCTCAATGATGCGCTTTGTTTTTTCAATTCGTTCCGGGTTGTCAGCGGCAATCTCAAAGCCGTAGCCCCCCATGTCGCCGCAAAGTGCGCTGACCTCCAGTCCGCACGCGCGCAGCTCCGCACGGTATTTCCGCTTTTCCTCCGCCCCCAGCGTGTCCGGGCTGAAGCTCCCTTTGGTGGCGTAGATCTGTACACCGTCAAAGCCGAGCTCGGCAGCCATGCGCAGGCTCTCGGACAGCGGACGCCCGAAGCAATCGGTAATCACTCCCTGTTTCATCTACAAATTCTCCTTTTATTCATGCGCTGCGCCCAGAATCGCATCCCGCAGGCGCATGATCTCCAGCGTCTGCTCGGGCGGGAACGGTGCGGCTCCGGTTTCAAAGAAGCGCAGTATCATTTTCATCAGTTCTCCGAAATAATCCGAGCGCACCGCAATGCTCTGCCCGTCTCCGGCCGGTCGGTCCACCCGCAGGGTATAGCGCAGATCGCTCCGGTACGCAATGGTCACCTGCCGGCCGCTGTTCCCCCGCAGCACCGCATGGAATTCACCCTCCGGCTGTGCCTCTGTTCGTGTCACCTCCGCCGGCTCGCCCAACAGCACCACCGCCATTTCGAGCGGATGCACGATATATTCGGGCAGATTGGAGCCGCCGGCCGTGATGGTCAGGCGTTCAAATGGGCCGACGTTCTGTAATTCGGAGGCGCAGCGCAGCGCGGAGGTGCTGAACACGGGGGTGCCCGCCGCGCTGGCGAGCCGGAAGATTTCCCTTGCCTCCGCCAGATTCTGGGCAAAGGTTTTGTCGATAAAGGTGGGCTTGCCATACGGTAGCACGGCTTTGGCATAGGCCAGATGGGTTTCGGGATCGGACGGAGCGAGAATCATCACAGCGTCGCTCTTCTCGCACAGCTCCCCGATGCTCCGGCACTCCTCCACCCCGGCGTTCCGGCACCACTCCCCGGTGGAAACACCGTCCCTCGGCGAGACCTCCCGTTCCGCCCATGCATAACAGACGGCAGCATCCATCCCCAGCTCCCGGGCGGCCGTCCGGATCCATTCGGGGTAATGATTGGCGTGCCATTCGCTCAGATAACGGTCAATCAATCCGATTGTTTTCACTGTACTTCCAACTCCTTTTTCTGCGCGGCCGAGGCATACAGCGCATCCAGCAGCTTGGCGCTTTCCAGCACCCGGTCGATGTTGCTCCGGTTCTTCACGCCGGTGCGGACCGACTCCAGAAAGGCAATGCTCTCCTGCAGATACATATCAGGGATGTCGTATTCCGGCGCAAAGGTTTGCAGGGTCTGCCCGTCATAGAACTCAAAGCGCTTGCCGTAGGTCAGGCGCGCACCTCCCCGATCTCCCAGAAAATCGATGAACATTTCATCCTGATGAATATTCTGCGCCCAAGCGCCGTTAAAGGAGATGCTTGCCCGGTCGGTACGGATGTAACCGGTGATAAAATCATCCACATCGTTGGTACCATGCTCCACGTCGGCGGTATCCTCGGCCCACATCGAGGTGTAACGGTAGGATTTCATATCCTTGGCCATTTCGGAGTAGGCGTCGCAGGTCAGACTTTTGATTCTGGCATCGCCGAGGATATAGAGAATCAGATCGAAGAAGTGGATGCCCCAGTCGATCAGCACGCCGCCTCCCGACTGCGCCTTGGTGGTGAACGGCCCGCCCAGACCCGGGATCGAACGGAAGGAGCGGAAGGAGCAATAGATGTGATAGAGCTTGCCGAACTTCCCCTCCCGGTTCATCTGCTCCAGCATTTCCACCGATTTGTGATAGCGGTTGCAGACGCCGATGTTGAGGATTTTCCCCTGACGGTCAGCCTCCTGTGCCATTTCGCAGGACAGCGGATAATTGACGGTGACCGGCTTTTCGCAGAACACATGCTTGCCCGCGCGCAGGGCGTCCATCGTAACCGTGTAGTGCGCATAGTTCGGAGTGAGCACATACACGGCCTGCACCTCCGGGTCGTCCAGCGCAACGCGGTAGTCGGTGATAGCCTGCTCTACAAAAGCATATTTTTCCTTCATGGCTTCCGCCTTTTCGGGGATCAGATCACAGGCGTACTTCACCCGCAGTCCTTCGATTTGTGAAAAGGCCGGAAAGTGGGCGTTCTGGGCAATTCTCCCGCAGCCGACAACAGCAATGACCTGTTCATTTTTCACGATGTATTCCTCCTTTGAGGCCTCAACGGCCGTATTCAGTGTATTGCTTTCATTATACAATGAATGCGGGAATTTGTAAATATCCGTTCTTTATCAAAAATGTATCATTGTTTTAGATGTTGATTTTTGTGCCGGGATATGCTATAATGAGGATAAAAAATATCCCCAATACGGAGGGATTGCAATGAACCGGTACCATCTCGACAATTATTTCGATCAGCCGTTGGTTTTTGGAGCATATCAGGTGATTCAGGCAGGCAGGCTTTACTGCAAGCCCGGCGGGAGAATTGACCCCCACTCTCACCGGAACTGGTTTGAGCTGACCGTGGTCACCTCGGGCACCGGAGAGATCTTCACCAATCAGGCGTCGGTTCCGGTCAGACGGGGGGACATTCACCTGTCCTTTCCCGCCGACCTGCACGGCATTGTTTCGGCAGAGAATGACCCGCTGGAATACGACTTTTTCTCCTTTTACCTCTCCGACCCCGAGCTGCTCCGGGAGCTGAACGGCATTGCACTCACCCATATGCCTGCAGAGAGCCGCGTGATCCGGGAGGAGCGGGTGGGATACCTGGTGCAGAACGCCATTCAGGAGATCACCAGCGCGGGGCCGCATTCCGGGCGACTGCTGCAAAGCATCTGCGAGCAAACGGTCATCTACCTGATCCGCGCGTTCGGCGCGCATGAGGCGCAAAAGCCCTCCGGCCATGCCTCGCACCCGGATATGCTCTGCTACCAGATGATGAACTACATCGATACCCACGTTTTCTCGCTGCAATCGCTTGAGGAGCTTTCGGACGCGCTGCGCTACAACTACAGCTACCTCTCGGCGCTGTTCAAACGGACCACCGGTCAGACACTCGCGGATTACTACCGCCTCCGCCGCCTGAAGATGGCCCGGCGGCTGATGGATGAGGGCAAGCTCAGCCTCACGCAGATTGCGGAGATGCTCAACTATTCCACCGTACAGAATCTCAGCCGCGCCTACAAAAGGGAATACGGAGCCGCCCCCAGCCTGCAGCAGGCCGGCGAAACGGCAAACGCCGAGCGAAAAGGCAAAGGCTGAACGCCCCTGCAGTGTCCCGCCCGGCTGCTACACCGGCCAGACGCTGTATCCCAACCGGTCATCCGTCCAACTGCCCCGGCCGCTTCTCCTTGCGTTTGGGCGGGAACTGCCGGTCGAACAGCTCGACCTCCTCATCGGTGACATGGTATGCCTCCGGCTCCACCCACACCCCTTCAAGCTGCCTTGCCCTCTCTTCATCCAGTGCCATGATCATAAAATAGGGGCATTCCTCGTCTTTGGGAGCACCGGCAAGCCGGATGCCATACCGTGCGGCGCTGACAAAGCCAAAGCGGCTGTAATACGCGGGAGCCCCAGTGATCAGCACAGCAGGAAAGCCCAGTTCTTTTGCCTTTTCCAGCGTATAGGAGATCAGGCGGCTGCCGTATCCCCTTCCCTGCAGCTCCGGCAGAACACTGACCGGGCCGAACAGCGCGGCGTTTCGGGATACGTTTCCTTCTCCCACAACCCGACAGCGCGCATATACAATCTGCGCCGCAAGCCGGCCGTTTTCCTCAATCACATAATCCAGCTCCGGGATGAAATCCGGGGAGCTTCGCAGCCGACGGAGCACCAGATGCTCCATGCAGCCGGGGCGGTAAACGTTCCAGAAGGCCTCCCGCGCCAGTTGCTCGGTTTCGGCATAATCCTCCGGCCCTGACAGGCGAATGATTTCACACATACTTTCATCTCCTCCACTTTCCGGAATTTGGAACAGTATACCATATTTTGGCCCGGCTGTCAAGGCCATCACACATTCAAAGCAGTTCCCCGGCACCGGGAGCCGGCCTGACAGCCAGTGTGGCCATATACTGCGGCAGATAATTGCCAATCTCCGCACCGCCCGGTCGGTCGCGGTCCTCGTAAAGCGCCTTCAGTACCAATCCGGCCGAAAGCTGACCTCCCAGCTGCTCCTCCATCGTGTGGCCGAACTGAACCCCCTCTCCATTCCGGAGCATGGCCTCGAGGATTTCCCGGGGCATCCGCAGCGGGTTGAAGGGAAGCCTGTTGACAATTTTCAACGGCTCGTTTTCCTCACACAGAAAATTGACGCCGTTGTCAAAGCCCGCAAGCAGACGGCCGCCAGGCCGGAGAACCCGGAAGCATTCGCTCCATACATGGCTCACATCTTCCACATAGCAATTGGAAACCGGATGAAAAATGAGATCAAAGCTCTCATCGTCAAACGGCAGGCGTTTTGTCATATCTCCCCGCACGATTTGAATCGCGTATCCCTCGCGTGCGGCAACCATCCGCTCGGCCGCAAGCTGCTGTTCGGAATAATCGAACACGGTACAAGCGGCGCCCAGCTTGGCAAAAACCGGCATCTGCTGCCCACCCCCGCTGGCAAGGCCGAGCAGACTTTTTCCCTGCAGACCGCCAAACCATTCATGCGGAACCGGTACGCACGGAGTGAGAAACACCTGAAAGCTGCGCTCGTCGGCCGCCAGATACGCCTCGTACGAGATGGGAACCGACCATTCGCAGCCGTTTTTTGCCCACATATCCCACGTTTTTGCATTGATTTCCGAATAATCGATCATACTGCCTCCTCTTTTTTCACCGCAGGCATTGATCCGTCCCCTGCATCATGCGGGCAAATGCCGCAGAGCAGTGGAAGGCGGACGAATCCGCCGTACGTCCAATGCCTGATCTGCATGAACATCCCACGGAACGCGGTATGGCTGCCGCCGCAGGCTGCACATGGCAGGCCCGCAGCGCCGCGCTCCGAACGTTGATGCAATTCCCTGTAGGCCGCTACACCTGCACCTCCCCGGACAGAATCCGCCGGTAATCGGCAAGATTGCGCCGGAGCAGCTCCGGCGTATCCAACCCATAGGGGCATTTTGCCTTGCATTGCCCGCAGCCAATGCATTGCTCAATCCGCATCATTTTGGCCTGACTTTCGGGCGTGAGCCAGCCGGCCGACGGACTGCGGCGGATCAGCTGCGACATCCGTGCGCAATTGTTGATTTCGATTCCCGCCGGACAGGGCATACAGTAGCCGCAGCCCCGGCAGAAATCCCCCAGCAGCTCGCGGCGGTCGCGTTCGGCGACCGCACGGAGCGCGTCGGTCAGCTCGGGCGGGTTCTCCATGTAGGAGAGGAACTCATCCAGCTCATTCTCCCGCTGAATGCCCCAGATGGGCAGAACATTCGGATATTGCCGCATCCATGCAAAGGCTGCGTCGGATCTGGTAATCAATCCGCCCGAGAGCCCCTTCATGGCAATAAAGCCCACATGGTTGGCCCGGCACAGCTCCACCAGCTCCAGCTCAGCCTGTGTGGCAAGGTAACAGAACGGAAACTGCAGCGTCTCATACAGACCGGATTCCACGGCCTCCCTCGCCACGTGCAGCCGGTGATTGGTGATGCCGATGTGCCGGATCTTTCCCTGCTCCCGCGCCTCGAGCATCGCCTCATACAGGCCGGTGCCGTCCCCGGGCCTGGGACAGAAGGCAGGATTGTGAAATTGGTAAAGATCGATATAATCGGTGCCAAGCTCCCGGAGGCTGCGCGCAAGATCGCGCCGGAGCTGCTCCGCGTTCTGCGCACCGGTCTTGGTGGCAATGGTAATCCGGTCCCGGATCCCGGCAAAGGCCAGCCCCAGCTTGTGCTCACTGTCGGAATAAGCCCGGGCCGAATCAAAAAAGGTAAAGCCCCCGTGATATGCCTTTTGCAGCAGTCGCACGGCCTCCGCATCGGTCACACGCTGCACGGGAAGCGCGCCAAACGCATTTTTCGGAGAAACAATCCCGGTTCTGCCAAGGGTAACGGTCAACATCAGCAACTCCTTCCGGCCGCAATCGGCCAATCAAATCAATCAAAATAACGGTTCGGTCAGGATACGAAAGCCGCTCCCACGAAACGGCTGTATTCGTGGGAGCAGCAGGGCGCGCGGTCTCCGCGCAGGCAAGCAAGGCGTCCGCGCAAGTCCGTCAGGCGGACGCCCTTTCGCTTTGTCACCGCGCCTGCGGGCAAGGACTGCGCGCGGGTTACTCGTATGGATAAGCGTCAGGATCAAATTCCAGGCCCAGATCGCGATAAAGCTCCTCAATCAGCTCCATATTGTAAACCTGTATCACAAAGGCAAACAGGAGCAGCAGGATGCAGAGAACAATGCCGATGATGCCGAGCACCAGTCCGGCAAGGGCCATATTCGGCATTTTTCCGTCTGCCTCGTGCTTGGCAACGATGGCAAACACAATGGCAAGCACACCGCAAATGCCGGCAAGCACGATGAACACGGCAAAGCAGCAGCACAGGAAGCCGACGCAAACCGAGGCAATGCCGAGTGAGAGCGAAGCGATGGCATACCCGTTTGCATTGTTTTGCGGCGGCGGTGAAAACGGCGTGCCCGGCTCAAACGGAGCATTGTTGTTTTGATAACCGAACGGATTGTTGTCCATTGCTGAGATTCCTTTCTCGTGAAAGATGTTGCCTTTATTATAACATCTTTTTTCGGAAATTGCAACATATAGAATGAAAATTATGCAACCGGCGTCAATCTTCGACGAAACGGATTCTCCGGCCCTATTTGCGCCATGCAAAATGGGCTTCCGTTCACATTGACAAGGCGGGATTGGCTCCCCCCGCATAGGGCAAGCCAATCCCGCCGGATGCGCTTTTGGATGACCGGAAAAGCCGTTTTTCCGGAGGTGCGCCGGTCGTCACACCGTGCGGACTGCCGTCGGCAACGGGATTTCCAGTTTACCGGAAATACACTCCGGCAAATCAAATTCCCCGTTGTCGGCGCTGTAATGCATGGCAGGCTTGCGGTGATACAGGCGTGCGGCGCCCTCTCCCAGCTCCAGCATCTGGTATCCCCATGCCCACGCCGGGTCAAGCTGCCCGAAGCTGTAGCGGCCGTTGATGACCATGCCGTTGTAGGCATAGCCGCCAATGTCGATCAAATATTTTTCCCCATAGCTCTCATCCAGCCGGATCACCGCATTGCGGTGCGTGTGGCCGCGGAAGAGACAGACGATATTCCTGTTCTCCCGCACGATCCGGCGGAATTCCTCGCTCTCCCCTGCCTCCTGAACATGATGTGCGCAGAGAAAGACCGGCATTCCTGGATGCGCCGCCAGCACCTCTGACAGGAACGCTGTGTCGGCCGGCGTATAGGGGGAGCCGGAAGCCCCTGCCGCAGGACAGGTACGGAAATGATCCAGCATCACAAACAATGCCCCTCCCCGCTCCAACGCATACTGTCTGCCATATCCGAACACCTCCCTCCACTGCCGCTCCGGATAGCTGTCATGATTTCCGGGAAGCGCATAGGCCGGGCATGGGCATTTGCGCATACACTCCTCCAGAAATCTGCGGCAATAGTTATCGGGCAGGTTCCGGAAGCCGAAATCGTCAAGCGAAAGATCGCCCAGCACCAGAACCAGATCCAAAGGCGACCTTTCGTGCTCCCACAGAATGGCCTGCAGCACCTTTTGCACCTTCTCATGCTGGGTATAGCCAAAGGCGCTGCCCGCGGCCAGCGAAGCATTCGCCTCCGGGTGCAGCCGCTTCAATTCGTCATGCGTTTCCTCTGTGGTATAATGCATATCGGATACCAGAAGCACTCGCATAACTCCTCCTTTCAGTCCCGCCCGAGCGGGATTTCGGTTTGTCTGATGTCGGACTCCACGGTATATTGCATATTGGTCGCCTGATAATCCGCCGTCAGCAAAACCCGATAGGTAACGGCGGCGTCCCCGCTCCATTCCAGAATCTGATACCCCCACAGCGAACGCAGGTCGAGATATCCAAAATTCCAGACCGTACCCGATACATCGGTAAACGCGGTATAGGCAACCGCACCGTCATTGATGACATAAGCCGCCCCGGGGATGACCTCATACTGATGGGTATGCCCATGAAAGAACGCGAGAACGCGGGAATTCTGCCCGGCAATTTCCTGCAATGCCGCAATATCCGCGTTACTGAAATAATGAGAGCAGATCACAACCCGATATTCCGGATACTTTGCAATTTCACTCCGGACCCAGTCCAGATCCACCGGGAGCTTCTCCCCGTTGCCGGCACTGTTTCCGAAGGTATCCAGCATCAGAAACAGCATATCGCCAACGGCCACACTGAACTGGCGGGAATACCCGAAGGTTGCCAGCCACTGGGCGTTTGAAAAGCTGTCATGATTGCCCGGCAGAACATACACCGGCACCGGCAGCTCCTTGAGATACCGCTCATACGCCTGCCTGTAATACTCGGTGTGACTGGCAGATCGACCCACTCCAGCTCATACCAGTTTGCCAGCGCGCCGTTGGTGGCATAGGAAAACATGCCCCGGCCGTGGTTGGCGATCAGGTCATAATCGTTCATGCCGGTCAGAATGCTGTTGAGCGCATCGGTATCCAGATTATTGGAGGAGGAGCGGTCAAGTGAGAACTGAATGCCCAACCGCTCATGCACCGCCTGATTGCGCCTGAAGACCTCCTGATCCATCTGTGTGGAGGATGCGTCAGGTTCCTCCACATACATATCCGAAACATAGTAGTCGTTGTCGCGCAGAAGCATTTTGAAGTCAAAGGCGGAGTAGTCGACATCCGGCAGAACCTCCACCGGAGGGGAGTCCTCTCCGCCGGGGTCGCTGCTCTCATCCGGCGCGCGTGTACCGGTTGATGCGGCAGTGCCCTGCGGGGCTTCCGGCTCTCGGCTTTTGCATGATGCAAGCAATACAGAGAGCATTGCGGCGATCAGGAACAGCAGAGCCGCCTTTCGGAGCATGGTTTTTTCTGGTTTCATGAGATCCTCCTTTGTTTGTTTTTTCACCCGTCAATGAGTGTATTAAATAACAAGAGATTTTTGTATGCATTGTAAAAACCTCTTGATTATTTTTGTTAAAAATATGGATTTTCCGATGATTGCAAACATCATTGAAGCCGCAATACCGTTTCCCCCTTTGGAGGGATGATCTCGGTCAATACCCCCCGCCGATTTACCGGCACCGGCGCCCCTGCCAGAGTCATCACACACACAGGCGCGGCGCTGACCAGGCCGACCCTGCCGCCCTCCTCCGCCAGCACCACGGTGTCCCCGCTCCGGCACGCGGCGCTGACGCCGATGAACAGATCGGTTCTCCCCAGCACGGCAACGCCGCCGGCCGGCATCGGCACAAAGGTATACAGCCGGAAATCGTCGTTTCCCGCCAGCTCAATTTCCACACGCCCACCCGCCGGCAGAATGCCCGCCGCCCGGGTGAAATACTCGTACCATGCGTAGCTTCCAACCGGCAGACCGCAGTCCTCGGGCGACGCAAAGCCCTTGACTGGCGTGCTTTCGGCCGAAATGTGGAAGGCCGCCAGGATCCCGCTCTCACCCGCCCGGTTGCGGATTTTGAACACCCGGTGCTCCTTTGTCGGGTCGTGCATCAGGCAATCGTCCGTGGGGGCGGCGCTCAGGTCGCAGCGCAGGATGCGTCCGTCCGAGAGCGTCAGCGGGCGCAGCACCTCGGGGCGGGTTCTTCCCAGCCGGTCGGAGATGTATATCGGTCCTCCGCTGACCGCGCGGCACAGGCTGTTTTTGACGGCCTGCTCGTCGTCGGTCCACCACATATCCCAGTCGTTGACCTGATACTGCCCCTGCAGCAGCCCGTTGTAGGCGCATTGCAGAATGTTTTTGGCAAACCACTCCCGGCTCTCGGGCATAAAATCGTCCGAGCAGCGGCAAACGGCGCTTTGCGTGCGGTGAAACAGACACTCGTTCGGCATTCCCATGCAATTGATGACGGCTCCGCCAAACTGCCGCCCGGTCGCTCCGTCGATGGCGGACTGGATGGCCGCCGCGCTCCGACCGTAGGCGGCAAGCCCGCGATAGTTCCGGTGAAAGCCCTGATTGTCGATCTTGACAAAGTCGGCGCCCCACGCGCGTGCCTTGCCGCAGAGAGCATCGAAGTACCGCCCGGCGCAGTCGTGCTCCGGGGACGGAATGCGCAGCCCCTTCTCCGTTGTGACCAGCAGCCCGGCCAGCTCCCGCTCGGCCTCCCCTCCCGGCTCCATGCCGCTCCAGTAGCCCGTGGTTGGGAACCAGACCCCCACCGCGGGGATTCCCGCGGCCTTCAGCGCCGCAATCGCGCTTTGCATCCCCCCCGGAAAGCGGACCGGGTCACCCTCAAAGCGCCGGAGCCTGCTTGCGTGCATGATTTTCACCATATCGCCGAAGGAGGTTTCCTCCGGGATGTCGTTCAGTCCCGGCACGTCGGCCCACATATCGTCGATGATGGCATAGTGCACCGGCAATCGCTTCTCCCGGAACTCCCTTGCCTTTTCCAGCAGCCCGTCCCGGCTGACCCGGATCTGAAAGGCGTCCCACGAGCACCAGCCGAGATACCCGAGCACCTCGGGATACGCCCGTTCCTCCCGCATCCGCAGACCGTTGCCCAGCAGTCCTGCCGCTGTTTTCGCAATGGCGTGCAGCAGCCCGGATGCGTTTTTTCCCTCCATGCACAGAAACGAAAGCTGCTCGGGACACCGGGTCATGCCGTCGAGATTGGAGGAAACCGAGAGCTCCATGCCGTCCGCACCTCCCTGCAGAACGGTTTTCAGCTCCCCGGCACAGACCGGCAGCCAGCAGATGTAGCCGTCCTCCCCCTCCAGCAGCAGCTCCTGCGTCCGGGCGGGCAGCTCCCGCAGGCTGTCGCCCCAGAACGGGCGACACCAATAGGGGGAGTGGTTGACAATGGCAAGATAAGCCCCTGCATCCTCGCATTCCGGCACCAGCACGGCGGTATCGCTCCCGCTCATGCCGCCCGCGCAGTCCAGAGAGACATAGCCGGCATAGCCCCGGCACGCATCCGTCTCCACCGGCACCATGCGCAGGGTCAGTGCCCCGCCGCCGGCCGGAACCGGGATGCGGGTTCCGCCTGTGTCGGTCACGGCAAGCGTTTTCCATTGAATTTCCTTCATTGTGATTTCCCTTCCGAAAGCAATGTCGAGTGCGCCCCGGTTCATCCGGGACGGATACGGTCGGAGAAGCGTCTGCCCACGTTCGGGTATTTGGCCGGAGCGAGCGGATTGTAGGGCAGCAGCTCGGTCGGGCTGTCTCCGGCAATGCGCGCGATGGCACGCAGATTTTCCTCGGAATCGGTGATTCCGGGAATCAGCGGTGTGCGGAAGCAGTGCGGCTTTCCGCTCCGCCGCAGCCATACCGCGTTTTCGAGAATCCGGTCATTCGGCACGCCGGTATACTCGATATGGGCGGCACGATCGGCCAGCTTGAGATCCATATACACAAAATCGCATTGGCTCACCACCTGCCGGAACACCCCGGGCGCGGCATAGCCGGAGGTCTCCAGCGTACGGTGTACCCGTCCCCGGAGCCGCTCCAGCAGCCCAACACAGAACTCCGCCTGCTGGAGGGGCTCGCCGCCCGAGAGCGTGACGCCGCCTCCGGTGCTCTCATACACATCCGACTGCTCCAGCAGCCGCCGGGCAAGCGCTGCGCTCTCCCATTCCACGCCTGCCGCACTGACAAGGTTTTGCGGACAAATGTGCAGGCACCGCCCCAGCCCCTGGCATTCCGGATGTGTGCAGGGGCGCAGACACAGCCCGCAGTGGGTGCAGCGACTCTCCCTGACATACACCTCCCGGTGAGGCGACAACCCCTCCGGATTGTGGCACCAGATACAGCGCAGCGGGCAGCCCTTGAGGAACACCGTGGTGCGGATGCCGGCCCCGTCGTTGAGCGCAAACTCCTTGATGTCAAACACCAGCCCTTTCATGAGCTACACCGTGTACTCCTGACGCGCCATGACATGGTTCTGAAAATCCCTGTCCAGCTCCACAAAATATGCCGACCAGCCCCAGATACGCACCACCAGCTGGCGGTACCGCTCGGGATGCTTCTGCGCTTCCCGCATGGCTTCCAGATTGACGGCGTTGAGCTGAAGCTGATGTCCGCCGCGCTGGATGAAATACCGCACGAGCATGGCCACCTTGCGGATGCTCTCGGGATTCTGAAATACCCCCGCAGCAAACTCCAGCGTCAGCGGGCCGCCGTTGATGGCCCGGATCAGATTCTGTTTGGTAAAGGAGATCACGTCGGTCAGCGGCCCCGGCACCTGCGCAAACAGGCTGGGGGAAAAATTGGTGCCGAACGGCTCCCCCGCCCTTCTTCCGTCCGCCGTGGCGCCAAGCTCGCGGGCGTGCCAGAGATAATACATGGCGGTACCGGTTCCCGCCCGCCAGACGCCGCCCAGGCAGTTCCGCTTCCCCTCCAGCGCGTCGGCAAACCAATCCAGCAGCATACCGCCCAGCGCGTCCGCCCGGTCGTTTCCGGTTCCCATTTTGGGAGCCTCAAAGCGGAGCAGATGCAGCAGCTCGGGGTCATCCGCATAATCGGTATCCAACGCATGGAGCAGGCGCTCGGGTGTGACCCTTTTCTCCTGATACACATACCGCTCCACGGCCGCCAGCGCATCCGCCGCGCAGGCAATGCCGCTGCCGTGCAGACCGAAATTGTTGTACTTTTTGCCGTCCCGCAGCAGATCCATAAACGGGGACGGAACAAACCAGACATCCTGAATGCTTCCTGTGATGCGGTCGCACTCCCGCCGGATTTCCGCCTGCACGGCCTGCAGCAGCTCCGGGAAGGTCCCGCCCCCCTGCGTCAGGCAGCGGCGAATGGCGCGGTCGGTCAGCGCCGGAAAATTGACGGCGCCAATGTTGGCGACATCGTTCCCCACGCCCGGGATGATGAATTCCCAGCAGGCAGCCACCACATAATTCACCGCATCCTCGTAGTCATAGCCCAGACGGGTCAGCCCCTCAATGACAACATCGTCATTGGAATACTGCGGAAAACCCAGCCCGACCCGGGTCAGCTCGGTCCCCTTTTCATAAATCGAAAGCGGGGTCCGGGCGGATACGCGCAAATTGATCTTCGGGTCGATCAGCCCGAGATTCCGGCTTGCCAGCAGACAAAGCTCGGAAAGCTCGTTAAAGCCCTCGCTCCCGTCCGGCAGTCTCCCTCCCAGCACCATGCTCTGCCCGTTATCTCCCTGCTGCACACCGATATAAAGATCGCTGTCCTTATTGAAGGAGAGGAAAAAGTCCTCCAGCAGCTCCAGCGCCTGCTCACGGGTATACACGCCGGCCTCCATATCCCGCCTGAAGTACGGATACAGATACTGGTCGAAGCGCCCGACCGTATTGTGATAATCCCCCTCCAGCCAAAGCGCATAATGCAGAATACGGAACATCTGCAGGGCCTCGCGGAAATTGCGTGCGCCGTATCGCGGAACCTGCGTGAGCACCGCGGCGACATCGTCCCGCCCGAGCCGCTCCGCCTCGGCGCGATACCGGTCGCACAAGCCGATGAGCGCATCGATCATCCGGCGGCCATATCCGTCCGCGCGCGCCCGGACGGCAAGCAGCCCCGACTGAATGGCGGCCCCGTAGTCCGGCGAGAGATTGGAGACATAGCCGTGCTCGTGGATAAAGTGCGTCCGGCGCAGCGTCTCCCACTCCTCGGCGGTAAAAATATCCGGCTGCTGCTTCACGGTTCTGACAAGGACAATCTGCTCCGACGGATGCATGTGCGGCGTCTCCGCCCGACACAGGAATTCGAAGCGCCGCGTCATGCGCTCACGCGCATGCAGCCCCAGCGCGGCATAAGAAGCCGCAAGCGGTTCCCTGCATTCCACACGGTTTGCGTGATGCGCGCGGTCAATAATATAGTATTGATATAATTCTCTTTTCATGTCTCTCCCCGTGCATTATCGTTAATGCTCTGTGATACAATTATAGCATAGAAGACGGGAAAAAGCAACTGTCATTTTATACCAAACTCATGAAAAATATTTATACATACAGCACAAAAAAAGGGAATTTCGCACGAAAATCCCGGGCGGGACATGCAAACGGAACGCGGCGCACATCCCCCGGAAGTACCAACAGGCAAGGAAAATACACCGGTTCTACCGGCAAATGCGCAAAAAAAGGACGCTCCCTTTCAGGAGGCGTCCGTTTCGATGGCCGGCTGTGTCAATCCGCTCCCGCCGTTCTGACCGGAGCGGTGGTTTCGCGGAGGTAGAGCGTGGTGGGAAGGACGATCTGATTCGGCTGTTCCGGCTTGTGTTCTCCGGCGCCCCGAATATAGCGGCAGAGCATTTCCGAAGCCGTATGAGCCATATGCTTTTTGGAAACGCTGACCGAGGATAGCTGTGTCGGAAAGGTATAATCCGAGCAGATATTATCAAAGCCCATGACCGAAATATCCCCCGGCACCGACTTCCCGATCCGACGGATCTCGTAAATGATGCTATAGGCCAAAATATCGTTGAACGAAAGAATTGCCGTGCATTCGGGGTGTGCGGCGAGATACTCCCGGATGCGCACCGCATTGCCGTCCTCCGCCAGAGACAGATTGAGGATCTGCTCGTCCCGGAAGGGAATGCCTGCCTCCTCCAAGGCCCGGCGGTACCCCATAAAGCGCTCGCGGTCAGAGGAGATGCAGCCATTCACCCGCACATATGCAATGAAGCGATGTCCCAGAGAAGCCAGATGCCGGGTGGCGATGTACCCGCCATTTTCATCGTCGCATACGACAAAATTGCTTCGGGAGTCCCCCTCAAAATGCCGTCCGATCAGCACATACGGGATATGGGAACGCGCAAGCAGCTCGATGCATTCGGTGTTCACCTGTGTCGGGCAGATGATCACCCCTTCCACGTTCTGGCCGATGGAAATTCTGACCGCGTTCAGCTCATCCTTGAGCGTTTCGTTGGTATTCATAAAAAACGGCGTCAGCCCCAGATTGTGAAAATAGTGCTCAATCTCCCGGAACACAATGGTGAAGTGCGGGTTTTTGATGTCCGGCAGAATGATGGAGATGATCCGGCTTTTGCCGGATTTGATGCCGCTGGCCTGAATATTCGGGATGTAGCCGATCTTTTCTGCCGTTTCGCGTATGATGCGCTTGGTCGCCTCGGAAATATCCGGCTCGTCGCGCAGCGCATGGGAAACCGTGTTGATCGAAAAGCCGGTTGCCTCGGCAATTTCCTTCAGCCGCACCTTCATTCTGCTCCCCCTTCCCTGCCGTCTGTGCAGTCAATCTGTTTTTTTCATTATACTATATTTTGTTGGCATATGCAAGCCCTTTTTGCTGATTTCTCAAAAATTACCGATGTTCGGAATTCCTTTTCCGCAAATTTTCAAAGAAAATTCGCTCGAATTTCCTTTTATCAAAATGGCGGCAGGCGACAAAAGCCCCGTTCCGGAAAACCGGAACGGGGGCTGACATCAGTCAATTCCTTCCCAGTGCTCGGGATCGGAAATCCACGGGTCACCGGAGGTTTGCAGCAGATCCGCAGCTCCGGCTGCGAGCACGACCAGAAAAGGGGGGTGGTAGCTCTGTTTCAATTCACTCTTCCTCCTTCCCATTGCCGTGAACCGCCTCCACGGCATTCACAATTCCGGTGACGGCCGAGAGGCCGGCATCGGTCAGGCCGTTGTCCGGATCCGCAAGCGCGGCCACGCACACCTCATATATGCTCCTGGCAAAGACATGGTCGCTGTAATCCGCATAGACGGTAACGGTTTCCCCGTCCTTTTCGTAGGTCAGGCAGCCCCTTGCGGCATATTCCAGCTCATAATGGTTTTCGTAAATATCCACAAGGGACCCGGCAAAGGTCAATCGCTCCTCGTCCTCGGAATAGGCCTCGACCGCCTCCACCTCCAGATAGTTGACCGGATGTCCCAGCGCCGCCAGGGCCTCCTTGGTGAAATCCCCGGCGCTCTCCACATATGCCATCGGAGCGATGATGGTGCTGATGCGGGCGTTCTCCAATGCCTCGTACTCCGACCGGAGAATGGTGGTACAGAACCGGATGCCGGTGACATCGCCGGCACGAACCGACATCCCCGTCAGTGTGGTCAGGCTGGAGGTCTCAGAAAACAGCCTGCCATCCGGCCGGAACAGCGTTCCCTGCTCATAGGAATGCAACCGGTGCACCACCTCATCATCATTCAGAATTTCCGCCGCGACGTCAACGCTCCCGGCCTGATAAAAGGCCTTTTCCGCGCTGCCGGAGTTGAGAATCGTTCCGGTATCCGGCACGTTGAGTGCGGGCAGCGCGGCATCCGACAGAAGGAAGGTCGCGGAGCAAAGCTCCCACCCGGTTTCGGCCGTAACCGAGGCCCGAATGTCCGCACGATTGCTGCAATACTGCATCTCCAGCTCCGCGGACTCCAGATTGACGGCAAAGCCGGCGGCATAAGGCGCGCCTGTCACCGTTCCCGCATTGTAGCATGCGTCAAACCGAACACTTGCGGCATACGCATTGGCAACAAATCCCGCGGCGACCGGAACAATGGCGCTTTCTTTTCCTGCCACATGAACGCCTTCAATATTCCCGTTGTTCACACACTTCTGAAAAATCAGTTCAAAGCTGTTGTTCTCGCCGCTCTGCGGCCCTTTGGCAAGAAAACCCGCCACCGGATCCTTGGAGGTCACGTCTCCATTGTTGACACACCGGACAAAGGTCAGGCTGCCGTTTGCAGGCTCCCATACCCCCACAAAGCCGCCGTGAATTCCCTGTGAGGTCTGTTTGCCGTTCCATGAGGTCACCGGTCCGTCGTTGACACAGTCTTCAAGCAGCACCACCGTATGGTCGCCGCTCACTTTTCCGATCAGTCCGCCGGCGGAGGCGGATTTGTTCTTGCTGCAGATTCCGGAAATCCCGTCGTCCCCCACATACTCGTTGCGGCAATTGCGCAAAGTGACATGGCTGTTCTCTCCCGTAATCGCGCCGATCAGGCCGCCGACGCCCCGGCCGGCGGTTGCGGTGACAAGATTGACGCGGCTGACCAGATTCTCCAGCACCACCGTTCCGGTGACCGCTGCGGCCAGTCCTCCGGCATGGCCGGAGGTCGCAACAAGCCTCTCGTCACCGAATGTGAGATTACGGGCCGAGCCGGCAAACACCCGGAACATGGGGGTATCGGTTCCGGTCATTCCGGTGACGGTATGCCCGTTTCCGCGCAGGAGCCCGGTAAAGGGCTCGGGAAAGCTCACGCCACCGGTGCTGAAATCGGCCTGTATATCAATCACCGCGCCGGCATATGCCGATGCATTCTGGCAGAGCGTTTGCCAATCCTCGTCACAGGTGATCGGGAACACCGTCTCCGGCGCCGCATCCAACGTCTTCCCGGCAGAGCCTTCCGCAGCAGCCGGGACGGCCAGCCACACCAGCGTCAGCACCAGCAGGCAGGCAAGGAACCCCTTTGCCCCGCCATTTCGGCGCGCGGCCCCCCTCCCGCGTATGCGGGAAGCGGCGGAAGCGCCGCATACGCACATGTCTTTCTGTTTTTGCAGCATTTCCATTCTCCTTTCACTTGTCATCGTTTCTTTTCCTTGCCAGAACGGCAACTGCCGAGATCACCGCCGGCAGTGCCCATAGGCCAAGGCCAATGGCGGAGGAGCAGCCCTCCTCCGGCTCCGGATCAGCCGTTTCGCTGCCGGGATCGGTGCCCTGCGATGTAGAAGGCGCGGCGGTGTCTGTGGGTGTAGCCGTGGTTTCCGGCTGCTCCGTTGTCGTCTCCGAGCCGGTGTCAGCCGGATTTTCATCCTCTTCCTCATATACAATTTCGGCCTCCGCCTTTGCATGGTCGGCAATCGCAGCCTCCAGCGCCGCAAGGACTGCCGCGCCATCCTCCGCGGTGATCTCGGTCATCTGCGCAAGCATATCCTCGGTAATCGAGTCGGCCATTTCGCTGCCGCAGAGCGGCAACTGCTCGGTTACAACCGAGGTATTCTCCGAAAGGGTTGTGGCCTTTGAGAGCGTGCCGACCACGCCTCCGGTTCTCCCGGCCGCCCCCTCAAGGGTGGTGCTGAGGTTGGTGCAGCCTTTGATGCTGTTCCCCACCGTGTTGATGTTTCCGACAATCCCGCCGCAGGTATACGCCGCCGAGAGCTTGCCGGTATTGATGCAGCTCTCCACATTCCCGTCCCCGTTTCCGGCGCCGACAATTCCGCTGATGCCGCCGGCAATGACCTTGGAGCCGCTGACGATCAGGTTTCCTTGATAAACGGAATTTCTGATCAAACCATTGCCGTTTCCCGTGACACCAGTCATGCCGCCGGCAAAAATGGTATTGGCAGAGCCGCCCACCGTAACCGACGCGGCGCTGACCACAAAATCCACCGTTCCGTAAACGCGCCCTGCCACGCCTCCGATACTGCCCTGTGCATCGGCGCCGGTCAGACTGACGGAAACCGAGTCGGCCACCGTCACGCCGGAAATCGTGCCGTTTGTCAGATAACCGGCCACTACCCCCATATACAGATTGACTGTTCCGCTGATGCTCGCATCGGAAACCGTAAAGTTCTTTACAGCAGCCTGTGAGCCGTTGATGTTGGCAAACAGTCCGACAAAAGCGTCCGGCGTACTGCTGGACATGGTAAAGTTGGAGATGGTATGCCCGCGGCCGTCAAACACACCCGAAAATTTGGAGCTTTTATTTCCAGCCGGGGAGATGGCATGACCTCCGAAATCCAGATCATTGGAAAGCAGAAAGTACCGATTCGCCGTCACACCATTACGGGTGACATAGGTGGCAAAATAATTGAACTCCGCGGGTGTCGAAATAATGAAGGGATTGCCGAAGCTGCCGTCGCCTGAATGGAATCCCGAAGCAGTGGAGACACCGTCCCACGGTTGGGAGGCGGACGAATTCCCTTCCTCCGCGGCCGGAGTGACCGGAGCAAGGGCGCAAAGCAGAAAGGCCAGCATGGCCGCGGACAGAAAACGGAACCACATACTTTTCATAATGCATACTCCTTTTTTATTTTCATTTCAACGGAATGGTAGTCAGATAGTTTCCGGAACAGATAACGTCCCCCTTCAGAAACGTGGCCAGATAGGTATTCAGTTCGGTCGCCATATAGTTAGGTAGCTGCTTTGCACTGCAGGGCATCAGCGCGTAGCTGGGCTGAATCAGAGCATAAATCTCTTTGGTGGCGTTCTGCGCTCTGGGACGGGTATCCGAAATGCCGTGATGCGCGGTCTGCACATATTCGCTCCTGAGGTAATCGCCGTACCGGTCGCACATCTCGTCGCAGCAGACCGATGTGGTATCGGCCATCATCAGCAGGGTATGCCCGTTCACACTGACGCGGGACACAACCGATTGGATATTCGCATTCCCCTTTTTATCGTCCGGTGTTACCGCATCCGATTCATTTTCAATGACCCGCGGCATGTAATCCTCCATGGTAAAGAGAATTTCCACCGCCGCGTTACCAAAATGGTAGATCTGTCCGGTCAGCGGAGTATATACCTCGGCGTCCGGGAAAAAGCGTTCAATTGCCTCCCTGGTCTCGGTCCATGTGTTGGTATCAATGTATCTGGCCTGCTCCTCGGTCAGGCACATATTGTGCATAAAGGACTGAATCGTGACCGTGGAATCCGCCGCATACCGCTCGGCAAAAGCAAGAAAGGTTCCCACATGGTCGATGTGCCCGTGCGTGAGTACCCAGCAGGCGATGGTAATCTGCGAAGGGTCTGGCGCCAGATCCTTCAGGACCTGCATCAGCTCATTCAGACAGGCTTCGGTCCGATAGCCTCCGTCATAAATCAGGAAGCTGCCGTCGCTCAGGCGAAACACATATCCCATGCCTCCGCCAGCCTTAAGAGGATAGAGCAGCGTCTCATATTCTCCACTGGTCAGGGGCTGATCCTGTACCGCTGCGGTTTTGGAGACCACCAGCCGCGCCTCTCCGGAGTGGGCGCTCAGATACGCGTGAAGCATCACCCCCTTGGAATTGGTAAAGGTACAGGCAGGGTTGCCGTTCATTTCGTTCCGGTTCCGCAACGTATAGCCCAGCGATGCAACCTTGTCGCAATAGGCGTTGAAGCTGCTCAGGTCGGCCCCGGTGATCAGCAGCATCTCATGGCCGTTGTCGCAGTCAAACGCGGAAACCGACGTCCCTCCGTCGTAATTGGGAATGTTTGCAAGCAGCGCCTCGGTTTTGAGAAAGCCGGTAAGCTGCCAATCGGCCGCCACGGTCAGCGCGCCATTGGCAAACCGATCTGGCAGCGCCAGCTCAAACGCAACCGTGAGCGCGGACAGAGCCTGCTCCTGATTGACGTACAGAAACAGCTCGCCCTCGCGCACGCAGCAGAGATAGTGAAAATAGGAGACCTCCGAGGGAATGCCCTGCGCGATGGCAGCCGCGGTTCCGCCGAGGTGAATTTCAGCCGTATATCCCTCTGGCACGCTCCCCTCCGGATAGGCCGGCAGCTCGGCTCCGGTAACCGACCGGTAAGCCGCCTGAATCTCACCCGCCGCTCCGAGCAGCTCCTCCGAAGCGTCGGCAGGGTACACGAGCACGGCCTGCGCGCTGTCACCCCGGTATAATACCAGCTCCTTCGTCTCCTGTCCGGTTTCGGCCTGATCCGTCTGATTTTTCTTGCAGGCAATCAAAACCCCCATACAGACCGCAACCGCGGCAAGCACCAAAAACCATTGATACCGTTTCATTTCAGTTTTCTCCTCCATAAATACTGCTGTTGATTGCCTCCTCTACCCTGGGAGCGATGGTATTGATATAGGATGCCACGCCGGAATTGAGATCGTTGAAGATATCCGCCATAATCGGCGTACGGATATCCAGCGACCATGTCACCACGCCGGGATCGAACACCGTAGTGTCAAAAATCAATTGTAGCATTTCGGAATCCTCCGGATCCGACGCATATCTGGTTTTGAGAAGAACCTCCCTGTATTCCGGAATCACACGGTCCCTCGAATAGCAGCTCATGGCCTCCAGCAGAATGCCAACGTTTTCGGTATCCTCTTCAGGGATTCCCCTTGGAATACAGCCGATCACACCGCCGACCGACACCGAATAATACGATTCCTGATCGGAATTGTACTTTGGGGCAGGCAGGACGCCGATATTCACATCATAATTCTGGTAGTCGGTCATATTCCAGACGGTAGACGCCAGCATCAGCACATGCCCGTCGAGAAATTCGGTGGAAATGATGCTGCCGTTCGGCGAGGACGGATTGTTGTTGTAGTAACCGACCGTATCGTTGAATTTGCCGATGATATTGGTCACCCGCTCGAGAATATAGGCGTTGTCCTTCCATGCGAAATACGGGTTTCCGGAGGCATCGCGCTCCACAAAAGAAATTCCCGCACCGGTGAGAACCATCTGATAATGTACCTTTGTGGTTCCGGCCAAGCCGTACTGATCGGTTCCGTCATACCACAGGCCGTCGCCGTCCAGATCCATTGTGTAGGCCTCTGCAATCTCCAGCATTTTATCCAGCGTCCATTCCCCGGAGTTGACCAGGTCATAGGGACTTTCCTGCTCGGGGATAGTGGAAAACAGCGCTTTATTGAAAAAATAACAGTAGTTTTTGGAGTAGATGGAAAGCGAGAAGTCGCCCACCGCGCCATACTGGCCCTCGCCCAGCATAAAGCACCCGGACGCCGAGTCATTCCACCAGGGGGAGTCCAGATTGCAGTAAGAGAGTCCGTCCCATGTCCGCAGCGAGCCGGCAACAATCGCCGACACCACCTTCTGGTCAAAAATCATGGCCACATGATATTTTTCATCCGTACCGGCCAGTGTGTATTTGTTGAGCGTTTCCAGCATGGTGTCGGTCTGCTCCTCGAGAATCACCGCCGAATACCGGGTTTCCACATAGGTGTTTCTTGTGAAGATGGCCTTGTTGAGCGAGGTGGTGCTTTCCTCCGGGACAATCGTTTTCAGAGAAAAGCCGTGCGCTGCGTCTGTGTAGTTGAGGAAGGTCATCTCAAAGCCCTCCATATCCTTGTCGGGAAGCTGCTCCAACGGCGTCGCGGAGCCGTCCGGCGAGGGCGTACTTCCGGATTCCCCGGCCGGGGAATCCTTCCTCCCGCAGCCCATAGCCGGCAGGCAGATCAGCAGCAGGCAAAGCAACAGCACAGAGAGGCGGGTTTGCGTTTTGGGTCTCATGGCGGTTCTCCTTTTCATTATTCATTCTTGACAAACGCGGCCTGCTCCGCTATAATAAAGGCCAGAGGAGGGCACGCGAATGGAACATATTGTAAACATCTTTCAGTACCTGAACGAAACCTACGGGATTCAGATCATCATCAAGGATTTTTCCAGGTGCATCTTTAAAAACCAATATTTTTCGGCACTGTCCGGGTTTGAGTCACACTCCAATTGCTTTTGCTCTTATATCAAAAGCAACAGCTTTGCCCAGATGCACTGCGTGGAATGCAGCAACATCAAACTCTACAATAAAATTGCCTCCAATGAAAACCTGTGGCAGCCGTTCTGGGGCGTATGCTATGGCGGAGTGAAGGAATATGTGGTTCCGATCGTCATCAATCACACCGTTTACGGTGCGCTGATTGCAGGGGAGTTCGCCTGCGATGCGGAACGGAAGCAGTCCTCCTTTGCCCGATTGGAGCAAAAGTACGGATTTGATCCCGGAAGGCTGGAATTGTTATATGCAAAGAGCGTTTCCGGCCGGTTCATGCCGGGAGGCAAAGCGATTCCATCCATTCTACAGCTCTGCGCCAACCATATTGCCGAAGCGCTCGACTCGCTGTCGGATTCCGAAAAAAACACGTTTCCGAAAAATACCCGGATTATCCTCAATTCAGCCATTACCTATATCAGCGCGCATCTCAAAACGAAAATCCTGATCAAGGACATCGCGGCGTACTGCCACTGCTCGGAATCCACGCTGTCTCACTACTTCCGGGAAAGCATGGGAATCAGCATCGGCCAATACATTATCCTCAAGCGGCTTTCCAAAGCCAAGCGGATACTGGCCGACCGCTCCGGTATTCCGATTGCGGAGGTGGCGGAGAAGTGCGGCTTTGGCTCAACCGAATATTTCTCCAACTTTTTCAAGCAGAACACCGGGATTTCTCCCGCGGAATACCGGCGGCAGTGTCAGTTGAAATCAAACGAGAACAGATGAACGGAGGCATCGTCCTCCTGATACCATTTCCGGATCGGTATGAGCGTCAGCCGCCGGACTCTCCTGCCGACCGGGATCCGAACGGTTCTCATCCGGTTCTCGGTTTCTGCCCGGACGGTTTCCACACTTCCATCCTCCAGCTCTGCGCATAGCCTGTATTCCCTGACAAGGGTAGAAGGGAGACGGGTGCTCGGAGAATCCGGGCGGATATTGGCACGGGTAATATGCTTGCGTTCATTGCTGTCGCCCGGCAGAGTCAGGCGGTCAAGATCACTGTCAAAGGTCACACGAACCGAAGCAACCTGCATAGGCTCCCCGAATATGTATTCCACCCTGCTTCCCGCTTCCACAAAGCACCCCTGCTCCTCCTCACCGTAGATCCGGTTGTTGCGGTCGATCCCGTTGCGCAAACGGTTGATATCGCCGCCGAGCAGCTTTTCGGCATACAGGGCCGCGGAAGATACCGCCTCTGCCGGGATTCTTCGGAAATGCGGCAGAAAGCAGTCCTGGTCCATCAGCAGACGCTGCAGCTCCTCCAGATGGAAGCGATAAACTGCCTCCGGGTCTGCCTGATTCCGTATCCCTACTGCGGCCGCTGTCCCCACAGCCTCGCCGAGCACCGCGCAGGTTGCCATCACGCGCGAGGAGCTCATCGCCGCGTGTGTCGCGCTGATATTTCTGCCCGCGAACAACAGATTGCGGATATTTTCGGAATACAGGCACCGGAACGGGATGCCGTACGGAGCCGGCGTTTTTTGATCATGATTGGGCTTGCCCTCATGAAAAAATCCGCCGGGGTCGTGGTCGTCCAACCCCCACCCGCCATATGCAACCGTATCCGGGAAGCGCCCGCCGGACAGTACATCCTGTTGTGTGAGCAGGTATCTGCCCATCATCCGGCGGGATTCGCGTTTGGCAGGCAAAAAGCCGAGAAAATCCAGCTTCCAGTACGGCCCGTCCTCCACCTCCCCGCTGTTTTTGATATAATCCCACATTCCCATGGCAAGACTCAGCACCCGGTCCCGGATCTCTTCCGCATCCCGAATGCAATCCAACTCTCCGCCATATTCGAGATACCAGAAATTTTCACTGGATTTGTGCATCCGGGGTCTGCGGTACCGCAGCTGCTCCGGCGTGAGCTTGGCAGCCCACGAAGGGGGAATAAATACAGAGGGAACCGGCTCCAGCCGCCCTTGCAGCAGGCAGCTGATGCCCATGGTTTTGCGGTCGGCGGTCTGCACCGCAACCTGCTCCCCGAATTCTCCGGCGGCTTCCCTGCCGAAACGGAAATGCGCGCCGGTCAGCGGAGCGAGAATACTGTCCCCGGAGCAATCGGCAAACAGCCTCGCATGCACCTGATGAAAGGTCTGTGTGGTTCCCTGCCAGCCCTTCACCCATACGATGCGCTCGCGGTCGGTTTCTGCCTCCATACAGGAGCAGTTGAGCAGCAGAGTCAGGTTGGGCTCTGCGCGAACCTTTTCCAATAAAATACAATCAAACATATAGTGACTTTTATCCGGATTTTTATAAAGGCTCTCCAGCATAATTTCCTCGATCAACCCGGTTTCGCGGTTATTTTCTCCGTGTGCGCCGCAGATCCACATCCGGATCTCGGAGGACGCGTTTCCGCCAAGCATCGGGCGATCCTGCATCAAAACCGTTTTGACGCCGTTTCGGGCTGCGGCAATGGCCGCGCATACCCCGGCCATGCCTCCTCCAATCACGCAAAAATCGGTTTCATATATTTTTGTTTCCAGCATGCAATCCCTCAAATCTATAGTGTTTTGATTTATATATAGTATACAATTTCCGGTCAGATAAAGCAATGCATTATCTTGCAAATGAATTAAGAAATCCTGCAATTTCAGAATGATATTACTATCTCCAGGTCGATTGACAATTGGCAGCTTCCATCCGGTATGCAAACAAAAAAGGGCAGATACAGGGTGCATCCAGTATCTGCCCTTGGTTCGTTTTTTATTCCGGGTGAATCCAGACCATTGTATATGCCTCCTCACCTGTGTCCGTATCCGTTTCACAGGCCGCGATACGGAAGCCTGCGTTCTCATAAAAGCGAACGGCAGGTTGGTTCTTTTTATAAGCAGACAGGCGCAGTTCACGCCTGTATAGCTTTGCGGTATTCAACAGCTCCGTACCGATTCCCTGCTGTCTCTCAGCTTTCTTTACAAAAATGCCGGCAATCTCATCCCCCGTCATTCCAATAAAGCCGTTGACCACACCGTTCCGTTCCGAAACATAAACCTCTGCCTGAACAATCTGCTCCCGTACATCGTCAAAATGGCTCTTCCAATCATCGGCGGGAATAAATGCATGCGCCTCCATGTTGGAGCAAAGCCAGATCTCCATGACTTCGTCGATATCCCGATCACTGAATTTTCTGATCATTGATTTGTCACCTCCAACCCAATCGTCTGTATCACTGCGCAAAGCGGCGCCCACAGGCAATCCGCCGTGTGCAGCGCCTCAAGCGTCATTCAACCCCTTCTCTGCCAAAGGGATTGGCCTCATTCGGTCAGGAAATCAATCTGAATATCCCCGTTGTTGCAGCTTGCAGTCAATGACCGATCGCCGCCCGTTTTGCTTTCAGGCAGATTGCTTTCCCCCTTTTTGACCTCACAGGAAATCGAAAAATCGTCTAACCCCCCCTTGACGGTGCCGGTAATATCGCCGTTTTTCGCCGTCACCTGCAGTCCTTTGCCAACGGAAAGTCCTTCAAAATCCAGATCTCCACCGTTGGAATCGAGGGAAATGCTCCCCAGCACAGACAAGGACGATACCTTGATGGACTCGTTTGTTGTTTTTACCGTGAGATCGGACAACAGATTGTCGGGAATTTCCAGCTTGATTTTCCGATACTCGTCCGACGGCTTCGTTCCGATATAATCGGTCCAGTTTTTATCCTGCACCAGCTTCATCGACAATTTCCCGCTATCCGAAAGCGAAATATCGTAATACTCCTGCTCGCTCTCGGAATAGGAAATATGAACCTGCCGGTCACCCGAAACCGATACCTCAATTTCTCTGTCCGAAACGTCGATGACGATGCTGTTGACAACAGCTTCACCGGACGAATAGCTCTGCGGCTCAAACACCGCCTTGTCAGAACAGGCACTCAGGGCAAACAACAGAACCAAACACGTGATTGCCAAAAAAAGTGAAGTGAATTTTTTCATGATCATACCTCCTTGACTTCGTTATTTTTTTTGGTATACTCATTATAATCCTTTGTGTAACACAAAAGTCAAGAGGAAAATCAAAATTTTTTAAAAAAATTTTTTTGACCAGCGAAACAGCAAAAAATGGTAATCCTGCCACCGTAGCACTGCGCCATTATGACCGGATCGGCCTGCTGCTGTCGGACAGACGAATGGAGCGAATCCGCTGCTGTTCAAATCAAAAGGTGATGCGGCCGCACGCCTTCCTGCGTCGAACGCAGGTTACAATCCTTTTTGATAATACTTCACCGAAAGCCACTGATGAAATTTATAGCCGACATTTTCCAGCTCACCCATACACCGAAAGCCATGCTTTTCGTGAAACCGCACGCTGCCTTCATTGCAGGAGGCAATCACCGAGATGATATTTTTGAGGCCAACTTCCTTGGCGCTGCGCTCAATTTCCGCAAGCAGCACACTACCTACTCCCATTTGAACACATCGTCTGTCCACATATATCGACAAATCGGCGGTGTAGCGGTATGCGGAGCGCTCATGAAATGCGTCGAGATACGCATACCCCAACACCTGTCCGTCCTTGACCGCAACAAAATAGGGAAACCTCCGTGTAATTCGGGACACCCTGCCTCTGAACTGCTCCGGCTCAAGCAAAGCCTCTTCAAATGTATAGCATGTGTTTTCAATATAATAATTGTAGATTGCGAGACATTGTCCCATATCCGCCTCGCATATGCTTCGTATCCGCATCCTTTCCTCCTCCCGGATAAAGATTGGTTTTCGTCGGAATATGACAAAAAAGCCTCAGCCAAACACCCATCAAGCATTTGGTTGCGGCTTTTTTACGGCGCCGGACGCCACCTGCTGGTGCCGGTAGTCGGGGTCGAACCGACACGGTATCGCTACCACTGGATTTTGAGTTATTTGCTTCACACAGAATACAAACGAACTCAACCCCCTATGGAGGTCGTCGACGGACACCAAAAAGCCCGCAATTACTAACTATTTTGAAACTGATGTGTAAAAAAGCTCCGTTTCGTCTGCCATTTCCGCACTTTTCAATTTTGACGGGAATTTTGGATTTTGGAGGGACATCGGAGGGATGTAACCCCAAAACGGAGCACAACAGCACACGCAATAGATTTATAAAGCACAAACATATTATAGCGTGTTCCTCTGCCATTGACAACATATTTTTCAAAAAAGAGGTATCGCTATGAAAACACGCGCACACTATGAAAAACTTTTTGCTTCATATCCTGATGTCGTCACTTTACCCGAATTTCAAACAATGCTCGGTGGTATCGGTGACAGTACAGCCCGAAAAATAATGCGGGCAAACAAGGTCAAGCACTTTTACATAAGATGTACATACCTTATACCCAAAGCCTGTGTGATTGATTATGTATTGAGCGAAGATTATGCGAAATACAGCAAGACACTCAAAGCGAGGGTTTAACCTTTAAGCCATTTGCAGAAATGCAGATGGCTTTTTTCATACCCGTACATAGCCGTCTGCTTCGCCGCAGGCGGCTAAATCTATGTAAAGGAGGAAACCCCCAAAATGGCGAATTGCAAAGTAATTGCGGTGACGAACCAAAAAGGCGGCGTGGGTAAAACCACAACGACCGCCAACCTCGGAATCGGGCTTGCACAGGAAAACAAAAGGGTTTTGCTGATCGACGCAGACGCGCAAAATTCTTTGACGCTCTCCCTCGGCTATCCCAAACCCGATGATCTGCCTGTTACGCTTACGGACATTATACAGTCGGTGATTGACGACAAGCCGATTCCCGACGGCCACGGTATTTTGCACCACGGCGAGGGCGTTGACCTGCTCCCTGCGAATATCACATTGTCGGGTATGGAAATCCGGCTGATTAACGCTATGAACCGTGAACGGGCGCTGCGGACATATATCAACGAGATAAAGCCCCATTATGACTATATTCTCATTGACTGTATGCCGTCACTCGGTATTATGCCGCTGAACTCATTAGCGGCAGCGGACAGCGTTATCATTCCGTCGCAGCCATCGTTTCTCTCGGCAAAGGGTCTGGATTTGCTCATGCACTCCATTTCACAGGTTAAACGGCAGATCAACCCCAAGCTGAAAATCGACGGGATTCTTTTTACGATGGTAGATAGCCGCACCAACGAGGCAAAGGAAATCATCGCTTCTCTGCGCGCTCATTACTGCGAGAAAATCCGTGTGTTCGGGACGGAAATACCCTTTTCCGTGAGAGCAGCCGAAACCAGCGGCAGAGGCAAGAGCATTTATGCTCACGACAAGAACGGCAAGGTTGCCGCCGCATACCACGCGCTGACAAAGGAGGTGTTGGAGATTGAGCGTAAAAACGAGAGATTTAGGAATGACGCCGTTAGATGACCTGTTTTCTACCGATGAAAGCCGCGCAGAATCGCAGCTTGAAAAGGTCGTGACGCTGAATCCCGCTGAAATCTCCGACTTTCCGAATCATCCGTTCAAGGTCAAACAGGACGAGGCAATGGCTGAAATGGTCGATAGTATCAGGAAATACGGCGTGTTAGTTCCGGCTCTTGTCCGACCGAAAGAGGACGGCGGCTATGAAATGGTTGCAGGACACAGACGGAAGTTTGCGGCTGCTCTGGCTGAACTGACGGAGATTCCGTGTATCGTCCGCAACCTCACCGACGATGAAGCTACCATTATCATGGTGGATAGCAACCTGCAAAGGGAAACGATTTTACCGTCCGAAAAAGCATTTGCCTATAAAATGAAGCTGGACGCTATGAAAAGGCAAGGTCAGAGGTCGGATTTAACTTCTGCAACAAAGTTGCAGAAGTCCGCAGGCAAAACCTCTCGTGAAATTCTTGCAGAGCAAGCGGGAGAAAGTCACGAGCAAATACGAAAATATATCCGCTTAACGCTTCTTATTCCTGAATTACTGCAAATGGTCGATGACGGCAAGATAGCTTTCAGTCCTGCCGTTGAATTTTCCTATCTAAAAGAACAGGAACAGCGTTCATTGCTTGACACTATGGAATTAGAAGATTGTACGCCATCGGTTGCACAGGCAAAAAAGTTAAAGCAATTTTCACAGGACGGTAAACTGACCGACGAGGTGATTCTTTCCATTATGCAGGAGGATAAGCCGAATCAGAAAGAGCAGTTCAAAATGCCGAAAGAGCGTATCAGCAAGTATTTTGCGCCGGGGACGCCCGCACAGAAAATTGAAGATACCATCATTAAGGCTTTGGAATTATACCGAAAGCGTGAACGGCAAAGAGATATGGAAAGATAGAATTTTCCTAACAAGGGATAACTATACCCTAAAATAAGGCAAGGTGCGGCGGTGTTCGCTTGTTCCCCCTCTCCACACCTCTCCCCCTCAAAAACTACCTGTACTACCCGAAAAAAGAGATATTACAGGGCTGCGATTTTCGTACCTTTGCAGAAACCCGCAAAAATTCGTACAATGAAGCTGCAAAGGAGGTTTGCGATATGAAAAAAGCAAGGATAATCGCTGTTATAGCGGCATTGATTGTTTCTTTGTCGGGTTGTGCGAATACGGATCGCCCGCAGACGATACAGGATAGTTCGGGCATTGAAACGATGGCAAGCGAAACTTACGAGCGTACAAAGCCGGAAGATCGTTCGTCCGCTTCTGTTTCGGAGAGTAAGGAAAGCACCGCTGACAGTCCGGCTACGGTTAAGGCAGAAACGGAATCGGCACAAGCTGAAAATTCACAGCCTATCGCAGAACAAAGTCCCGCGGCACAAAAGCAATCGCCGCAGACGGCCGTTCCAAACAATACGCCGAAGCCTGAAACGCCGAAAGCAGTTGAGCCTACGCCTGAACCAAAGCCTACGCCGACACAGCAGCCCACGCCGTCCCCTGCGGAAGAAACGCCAAAGGTTGAGCAGCCGCAGGAAACCACACCGGCGCCCGAAGAACCTGCCGTCCCTGAATTTAACATTCAGACTTGGATCGACTATGCCAAAACCTACGCTGTGAGTGTTGGGTTACGGCTTGAAAGCTCGGCAGTTGACTGTTGGGACAATCCCATCACCGCGGGAGCATACAGCACTTGTCTTGAACGGGATATTGCGGGCAGGCTGGATCGGTACAGCCGTGACGAAGATATTACCGATGTTTGGATATGGGCGCAGGCACGCTCCGACGGGAGCTACGATTTGTATATCGGCTACGCCTAAACAAAATCAAAACCGAATATTTCACTATGAGCGCACTGTGTAAAAACACGGTGCGTTTTTTCATTTCAAGGAGGATTTCAAATGAAAACGCAGAAAATCAAAAAGTGTATGTCGTTGTTTCTGGCGGCGCTGATGTGCGTTACCACCCTGTTTGGGGTTGGGACGACCGCTTATGCCGCAGAAGAAACCGACGAGGTTTGCCTTGTTTCCTTTCCCCGTGACGGTGACGCCAATTACGGCGGCGAATGGGGACACGGCAGTTTTAATTTTATGAACGGCTGGTCGTCCGGCAGTTCCCGTTATACCACCGTCCGCGCTATGGGTTCGTATGACGGCAATATCTGTTACTGCATTGAACCCGGCGTTCCGCAGGAATCGGGCGACCGTTTCACGAAAAAGGGCGAGAACTTTTGGGACAATTACCCCTCGTCCTATAACCATACCATTTCGCCCGATGATATTAAGCTGTTTATCGGCCGTATCTTTCAGTACGGCTATACGGGTACGATTTCGACCTCTTGGCGTTCGCAGAATGAGGGCGGCGACAAGCTGGCTCACGCCGTTGCCACACAGCTTTTAGTTTGGGAAACCGTCGTAGGCGAGCGTGACGCCGACTTTAACAAGGTCGGCACAGGCGGCAAGGACGCAATTTGCGACCAGATCAGCACAAACCATCCGCTGTATAGCAAGATTATGAGCTACTACAATTCTATCGCCGCCAGCGTGCAGACCCATTCCAAAGTGCCGAGCTTCTTTGCAAAATCCGCAGGCAAGGCAAAAAACATTGAGCTTGAGTGGGACGGCGAAAAGTACACCGCCACACTCACCGACACAAACAATGTCCTTTCCAATTACTCTTTTTCCGCAAGCGTTTCGGGAATCCGTTTCTCTGTAAATGAAAACAAGCTGACGATTACTGCTGATACAGCGCCGAGCGATACCGTTACGATTACAGCCGAAAAGAAAAATTCGCAAAGGCGTGGCGTTATCACTTGGACGGACGGCGTTTACGGCCCGAACGGAAAGCTGCAAGATACCGTGACCTATGCACAGTCGGTTAGCGATCCCGTAAAAGGCTATCTGAATATCAAGGTTTCCTACGGTTCAGCGAAAATCGTTAAAACTTCCGAGGACGGCAAGGTTGAGGGTATTTCCTTTACCATTACAGGAAACGGTGTGAATAAAACCGTTAAGACAGGTGCAGGCGGTACGATTCAGATTGACAATCTCACTCCCGGCGTTTACACCGTGACCGAACAGAACTACGACAAATACGAGCCGCAGGAGGTTCGCCGTGTTACCGTTGTCAGCGGTCAGATTGCTACTGTGAATTTCAGCAATGTTCTGAAGCGCGGCGATCTCGTTGTCACCAAAACATCGGAGGACGGACTAAACGAGGGTGTGAAATTCCATCTGTCCGGCGCCTCTCTTTCGGGGCTTGCGGTGGACGAATACGCCGTGACCGACAGTTCGGGCAAGGCATATTTCCGTGATGTGCTGATCGGCACAGGGTATGTCCTTGAAGAAATTGATACCGCAATCCGTTATGTCGTTCCTGATAATCAAACGGCGGCGGTTGAATGGAACAAGGTCACAAACAAGAGCTTTACCAACATTCTGAAAAAATGGAATGTCACCGTCACCAAGAGCGACTATGAAGCAGGCACAGCACAGGGCGACGCTTCTCTTGCCGGTGCGGTTTATGGCATTTACAAGGGCGAGCAGTTAATTGACCGATACACCACCGACGCAAACGGTCAGTTCACCACAAAATATTATGTCTGCGGTGATGATTGGTCGGTGCGTGAAATCAGTCCCAGCGAGGGTTATTTGCTTGACGAATCTGCACACCATATCGGTGCAGAGGCTAAAAACTACACCGTAGAATACAATTCCACCGCTAATGATGTAACCGAGCAGGTTATCAAGGGCAATATTGCTCTGATTAAGCATACCGACGACGGCGAAACACAGATTGAAACCCCGGAGGCAGGTGCTGAATTTGAGGTATTCTTGAAATCCGCAGGCAGCTATGACGCCGCCAAAGATACCGAGCGTGATTACCTTGTGTGCGACGAAAACGGCTATGCGCAGACAAAAGACCTGCCTTACGGTATTTATACCGTTCATCAGGTCAAGGGCTGGGACGGTCGTGAGCTTCTGCCCGATTTCGATGTGTATATCGCAAAAAACGGTCAGACCTACCGCTACCTTGCCAACAACGCCAACTTTGAATCGTATATTAAAATCGTCAAGGTGGATGCGGAAACCGGCAAGGTGATTCCGTATGCAGGCGCAGGCTTTCAGCTTTACCGCCCGGACGGCAGCCTGATTACGCAGACTTTCACCTATCCCGAAGTTACCACCATCGACACATTCTACACCAATGACGAGGGAACTTTGATTACCCCCGAAAAGCTGGAATACGGTTCGGGATATTCGCTGGTCGAAGTATTTGCCCCCTACGGCTACACGCTGAACAGTGAACCCGTGTATTTTGATGTAACGCAGGACGCTTCTACCGACGAGGACGGCGTTACCGTGATTGAGGTTATCAAACCGAATATGGCACAGAAAGGCGTTATCAAGATCAGCAAGTCAGGCGAGGTCTTTTCCTCTGTCACCGAAGCGGACGGACTGTATCAGCCTGTTTTCTCTGTTCAGGGTTTGCCGGGTGCGGTTTATGAAATCACCGCTGCCGAGGATATTATCACGCCCGACGGCACAACCCGATACAGCAAGGGCGAAATTGTTGATACCGTAACGACTGACGAAACAGGGCTTGCCGAGAGCAAACCGCTGTATCTTGGAAAATATGAAATCCGAGAGATAAAAGCGCCCTATGGCATGGTATTGAATACTGAAATCCGCACCGCCGAGCTTGTCTATGCGGGACAGGAAATCGAGATCACCGAAACCTCTGCCAGCTTCTACAATGAGCGACAGAAAGCTGCTGTTTCGCTTGAAAAGGTCTTGGAGCAGAACAAAACATTCGGAATCGGTATGAACGGCGAAATCTCCGCTGTTACCTTTGGCTTGTTCGCCGCCGAAGATTTGACCGCAGCGGACGGCTCTGTTATCCCTGCGGACGGTTTGCTTGAAATTCTCTCGGTTGACGAGAACGGCCACGCTGTATGCAAGACCGATTTGCCTTTTGGCGGCTTCTATCTCAAAGAGCTTTCCACCGATGAGCATTATATCCTCTCCAATGAAAAGCACCCGATTGTCTTTGAATATGCCGGACAGGACGCCGCCCTTGTGGAAATCAAGGCAAACGATGGCAAGCCGATTGACAATGACCTGATTTACGGCGAAATTCACGGACTGAAAAAGGACGAGGACGGAAACGCGCTCGGCGGTGCGGTAATTGGTCTGTTCAAAGCAGACTGCACCGAGTTTACAAGAGAAAATGCGATTCTTACCGCCACCTCTGCCGAGGACGGCGGTTTTTCTTTTGCCGATGTGCCTTACGGGAACTGGATTGTCCGTGAAATCGAAGCTCCGACAGGCTTTGTGTTGTCTGATGAAACCTTTGCCGTGACGGTGGATAAGGACGACGCGGTAATTGAGGTAGAAATCGAAAACACGCTGATTCGCGGTACGGTTCAGCTTACAAAAGTTGACAAGGATTATCCCGACAACAAGCTAACGGGTGCTGAATTTGCCGTTTACCGTGATTCTAACGGCAACAAGGAACTTGACGCAGACGATGAACTGCTCGGAACACTCACGGAAACCGGCACAGGCGTTTATGAAATGCCCGACCTGATTTACGGAGGCTATTTTGTAAAAGAAACCAAAGCGCCGGAGGGCTTCTATTTGGACGAAAACGCTTATTATTTTGAAATCATCGAGAACGGCAAGACCGTCACCGTGGAAAATGAGGCGGGCAAGGGCTTTGTCAATGCGGCACAGGTAGGATCGCTCAAAATCATTAAGACATCTTCCGACAGCAAGGTTGAGGGCTTTTCGTTCCGTGTGACCGGGCCTAACGGCTATTCAGAAATCTTTACCACCGACAAAAACGGCGAAATTCTCATTGAAAACCTCCGTATTGGCGAGTATGTGATTTCCGAGGTATCGGACAACGCTTCTGCCGCCTATATTCTCCCCGCAGACAAGACGGCAAGCGTATTTGAGGGTGCTGTTACCAAAGTGGAAATGCACAACGAATTAAGGGATACACCAAAAACAGGCGACGACAGCAATCCCGCCCTTTGGCTCTCCCTGCTCGGCATTTCTGCGGTGGGTGCTGCCATTCTCGGCGTGATCGGCTGGAAGAAAAAGAAAACTGAAAAGGAGGACGCTGAATAATGGAACTGAAAACGATCGTTGCAATCGGACTGGTTGTGTTCATTGTGGGCGCTTTGATTTTCCTGAAAATCAAAGGTAAGAAAAAATAACGACCGTGGGCGGCTGAAAAAGCCGCCCTTTTACATACCCGAAAAATAAAAGGAGGTTTCTATTTATGGTTCATTTCTTTGATTCAGACATAGCACAAAAATACGGGGTCAATGCGGCGGTGCTGGCGTGTTTCCTTTGGGATTGTATCGAGGAGCAAAGCACGCAGTCGCCCCGGCTTCACGAGGGCAAGGTTTGGGTTCGCTGCTCGGTGCAGATGATGACGGGGTTCTTTCCGTTTCTCACCTATGACGAAATCCGCTATGCCTTGAAACAGCTTATACGAGGGCGTGTTCTCACAAAAGGGCGTTTCAACGAGAGCCGTTTTGACCGCACAAACTGGTACGCTTTTACCGAGTTCGGGCAGTTTCTTATGGCAGAAAGCGAGGTGAAAACACAATGAACGACGGCAAACACATTATTTGGACTGATTATCTTGACTACGACGATTGGAAAGCCGATTTTGAGGCACAATACCCCGAACTATCCGAAAATGAGCGTATGAATTTGATGTATGAAATCAACGGCACTTATTTTCAAGACGAGAAAACGAATCTGGATATTCAGCTATCCCGCCCGATTCTCGTTGTCGGGGATTTGGGGCTTTGGAACGGCCGCCGTATGGGTTACAAGGAAATTGAAAGCGGTAATATCCGTGACTGCCTTTGCAGCGAACGGGATATTGACAACGCCACTTGGTATGTTGATAAAAACGGCGATTTCCGTTGCGAGGCTATTCACCACGACGGCACAAATCACTATCTATACCGTGTATATAAAGACGGCATTTCCGAAACGCAGATTGACAATCTGAAAGAAAAACTATACCGCGGTACGGCGACCCGCACAGACATTGTGAGAATCACCCGCAGGCTTGGTGATGAAATTGCAAAAGTACACGGTTTCCCGATTCCGCGCCAGCGAAAAAACGCCGTACAAGAACGGTAAGGAGGCGAAGCTATGCAGGATTTATCCGATTCAAGGGACTGCGCCTTTGAAGCCTATATTACCAATCTCGGCAAATACAATGAGGGTTATTTAGTCGGCGAATGGGTCAAGTTTCCGATTACCAACGAGGAAATGCAGGAGGTTTTTAAGCGGATCGGCATTAACCGCCGTTATGAGGAATGGTTCATTACCGATTACGAGTGCCCCGATTCCCATATTTATGACCTGCTCGGAGAATACGAGAGTTTAAGCGAGCTCAATTACCTTGCAGGAAAGATTATGGAGCTTGACGAGAGCGAGGATTTCTGGCAGGCAGTTTTAGACTTGGGCGAAAATACGGGCAGCGTTAAGGACTTAATCAATCTTACCGAAAATATGGACTGCTTTGATTATCTTCCGGGTGTTACCGATGATTCCGACCTCGGCTATTACTGGATTGAACAAAGCGGCTGTTATGATACAAGTGCAATGGGCGCTCTTTCAAACTATATCGACTATGAGGGTTTCGGGCGTGATATTCGCTTTGATGAAAGCGGTGTTTTCACCGACAACGGCTATGTGCGTTCAAATGGTGGGCGATTTGTTGACATCTACGACGGCAGGATAGAAAACATCCCCGAAGAATACCGTATTCAAAGCCCGAATCTCTATGTTCGTGCTGCCATCGGAAGAACAGAGCAAAATCAGGACTTTGTTCGATGAAAAAGGGGCAGGTCTTTTTCAGACTTGCCCCTTATAATATAGTCGAGTATGATTTTAGTAGTCGGTCTGCTTACGAAGATGAGCGTCACGGCGCAGCGTTTCTTTGGTTGCAGCCGCCATATCACGGATAACACGAATTTCGTATTCGTCGCAATCCTCCAAGACGAGCGCAATATCCTGTTCAAATTGAACTTTTGCTTTTATGACACTATCGCAAAGCAGATCGTCGCTTGTAATATTCAAAGCATTGGCAATGCTGACAATGGCGTTTAAGCTGACACGGGTTGTTCCTGTTTCAATATTGCTTAAATGCGTGGGAGAAACACCGACCATTTCAGAAAGTTTCTCTTGCGTTAAATCAGCTTTGATACGGGCAATCTTGATTCTTTTCCCGATAGCCTTATAATCAAGTTCCATATTGCACCCCCTTTATTTCAGAATTTTTATCAAATATATTGTATCCACGGAGCAGATGTATTATAATAATCTATATCCGTATACTACGGATATAGATTAAAATTCAGAAAATAAAGAGGTGAATTAAGGTGATTTCCTGCACATTTGCAGGTCATTGGGAGGTTTATAGTCGCAATGTTGAAAGTTCGATAGAGTTTGCCATCGAGAGTATTCTAAAAAAAGACAACTCCTTTGTGTTCTATTCCGGCGATATGGGCGAATTTGATAAAATGTGTTCTGCCGCTGTCCGAACAGCGAAACGGCGACATCCTGAACTTGATATAAAGCTAATGGTTGTTCTTCCGTATATGATGGCAAAGATAAATACTGATAAAGATTTCTATAAGAATCTATATGACGACATTATTATTCCGATGGAACTATCCGACGCACATTATAAATCAGCGATTACAAAGCGTAACCGCTGGATCATTGACCGATCTGATTTCTTAATCGCCTATGTGTATAGGGATTTCGGAGGAGCTTATACGACACTTAAATATGCCAATCGAATGAACAAAGAAATCATAAATTTAGCAGATACGCTAAAACAGTAAATTTGCACATTTGATATTGTTTCCGAACATGGGTATAGTATAATAAAACAGGAAAAGGAAGTGATTTTAAGTGAGCGACAACAGCACTTATACCGATTTAGCGCAGCGGATTGAGGAATCATTTGCCGAGATTGAGGACGAAGCGCTTGCCGATTTCAAAAAGACGGACGAAACCTATGCTGCCCTATATCAGCAGATTTCAAAGCTGAAAGCAGACAATCCGTTTATCGGCAAAGTTATGGACGGCAGCGGCGATATTTCTCTGACCGCCGAGGAACACGAAGTTCTAACCGAGTATTTCCGACTTCGGTTCAGGCTCGATGACATGGAACGCCAGCGGTTATATTTCAGAGGACATACCGACTGTATTTCGTATCTGAAAAAGGTCGGGGCATTAAATTGAATATTTCAGCATAAGCGGTACGGGAATTTCCTGTGCCGCTTTTTACATAGCCGAGAGGTTTTCTTAATGAAGGCCCCTCGGCTTTTTCTATTTTAGAATGGAGGTGAAAAAGTATGCCATATATCCCGCCGGAGGTGGTGGAGAAAGCCCGTGAAATGGACTTGTTAACCTATCTGAAAAGCTATGAGCCGCAGGAGCTTGTTCATTTCGGCGGTAACACTTATTGCACCCGTGAGCACGACAGCTTGAAGATTTCAAACGGCAAATGGTGTTGGTTTTCCCGTGGGATCGGCGGCTATTCTGCGCTGGACTATCTAATCAAGGTCAAAGAAATGCCGTTTATGCAGGCGGTTGAAACGATTATGGGGAATGTTGCGGTATCGCCGCCGACCTATACCCCCGCGCCAAAGGAACAGAAGCCGAAAGTTTTGCTATTGCCAAAAGCTAACCGTTGTGCCACCCACGCCGTCGAATATCTGCATGGGCGAGGTATCGACTACTATCTGATAGATTTCTGTATCAGTACGGGGCGGCTGTATGAAAGCTATCCCTATCACAATGTCGTATTTATCGGGCAGGATCGGGACGGCAAACCCCGCTATGCCAATCTGCGCGGTATCGGCTCGGACTTTATCGGGGACGCAAACGGCAGCGACAAGCATTATTCCTTTGGGATTCCCGCCGCCTTTGAAAGCGACACGCTGAATCTCTTTGAATCGGCGGTCGATCTGCTGTCCTACGGAACAATGCAAAAGCTGGACGGCAAGGACTGGCGAAGCGAAAATCTGCTTTCCCTTGCAGGCGTTTATAAGCCGAAAGCAAGGATTGAGGAAAGCAGTCTGCCCGTCGCCCTTGTTCAGTATCTTGCAGACTATCCACATATCCGCAAGGTGGTGTTACGGCTCGACAACGACCCTGCGGGACGGATTGCCGCAGCGACAATCAAAACCCTGTTGTCAAAAAGATATGCGGTCACGGTGGATATTCAGCCGCCCCCGCAAGGCAAGGATTACAACGATTGTCTGTGCCTGCGGCTCGGACTACCCATTACCAAGCGAAAAGAAAGGAGCAAAGAACGATGAAAACCTATGAGGTCACGATTACCGAAACCCTGCAAAAAACGGTTGAGGTCGAAGCCAATTCTCGTGAAGAAGCCGAAAGACTGGTTGAGCAAAGATGGAACGACAGCGAATATATCCTCGACGCCGATTCCTTTGTCGGGGTGGATTTCTCCGCAAGGTCGAACGAGCGCAGCCGTGATTATGAACGATGAAAGGAGCTTTCCGCTATGAGTGAGGAAAAGAAAATCAAGGTGGTGTTACTGGAACCGGGCAAGCTCGCCCGCACCGCTGAAATCGGCACTTCTCTTGAAGATTTGCAGAAAATCGTTGACGGACTGATCGAAGCCTATTATCCGTTTGAGGAACAGGTCTGTATTGTTTGCAATGAGGAAAGCAAAATCAACGGTATGCAGCCGAACCGCAGCGTAAAAAATGAGGACGGCGTTATGGTTGATTTCATCTGCGGTCCTGCCTTTATCTGCGACTGCCGGGGCGAGAGTTTTGACAGTCTTTCCGATGAACAGCTTGCCCGTTATACAAAGATATTCCGCTATCCCGAACACTTGGCAAAGCTGTACGGTCAGCTAATCGGAATCCCGTTCAACCCACAGCGAGAGCATGAACGCTGAATATATTTCGGTTGGTGGCAAGATGTTTGGCCTATGGGACGAACGCTATGCGATATACCAGCAAGCATCGCCTTTGTGATACCACAAAGGCAAAACCTTGTCAGGGGTAGCCCCTGAAACCCTTAATCTGCTCGTCCCCGTTCCACACGGAGGGCGATATTTTTATGCCCTGAAAGGAGGCGTATGTATGAGCGAACTGCTCTTTTTTATCATCGGAACTATGCTCGGCGGCTGTATCGGCATTGTAACAATGTGCTTGTTTCAGATCAACCGCCTGCGTGGAAAGGACGACGACAAATGACCGAACCCTTAACCTTTTTAGATTTTTTCAGCGGTGTGGGCGGTTTCCGCAAGGGCTTTGAACTTTGCGGCATGGTCTGTAAAGGCCATTGCGAAATAGATAAATTCGCAGACCGCAGCTACCGCGCCATACACGATATACAGGAGGACGAATGGTATGGAGAAGATATTACCAAAACCGAACCCGCCGATCTGCCGAGGGTCAACCTCTGGGCAGGCGGATTCCCGTGTCAGGACATTTCTGTATCTGGCCGGCAAAGAGGGCTTGCCGGAAAACGAAGCTCTCTCTTTTTTGAAATCATTAGACTGCTCAAAGGCACGCCAGCCGAAGATAGACCCGAATGGCTTGTCCTTGAAAATGTTAAAAATCTGCTCTCCGTTAATCGGGGATGGGACTTTGCGACCGTTCTCAATTCGTTGGCCGAAATCGGCTATCATATCGAATACGGACTGCTTAATTCACGCTTCCACGGCGTTCCGCAAAACAGGGAGCGAATCTACCTTGTCGCTTATCGACATTTTAGAGCCGACGGTGGACGAAAAATATTTCCTGTCACCGCAAGCGACGGCAAGGCTCTTATACAGCTAATCGGCGGCACGCAGGGCAAGCGCGTTTACGACCCCGCAGGTATCAGTTGTACGCTGATGAGCGAGGGCGGCGGCTTTGCAGGCAGAACGGGAATGTATTTCATTGACCTTTGCAAAGGCAATCCGAAGCTGACGGAAAACGCCCGCTGTATCAAAGCAAGATATGACAGCGGCATTACCAATCGTAGCGGCGATAATTCGGGCGTGCTTTGTATGGGCGCAGACTGTCCCGACCGCACCGAGGAAACGGCGCTGATTCAGCTAAAACGAAGCGAGCCAAAAATCCGGGAACAAGATTACACCAAATGCCTGATCGCAGGCTACAACAAAATCGGAGTAAGCAACCGGGGCGAAAGCTCCGGCGTTTTTTATGGCTGCCGCGCTGTGCTGACCCCCGACCGTGAAAATAAGAGGCAGAACGGCCGCCGTTTCAAGGAGTGCGGCGAACCCGCCTTTTGTCTGAATACGCAGGACAAACACGGCGTTTATCTCTGTGCCTGCGATTCTTGCGAACACGCTCTGAAAATAAAGAACGCCACCGCCGCCGGATATGCCGAAGCGAAATGCGGCGACAGTATCAACCTTGCTTTCCCCGACAGCAATACCCGCCGCGGTCGTGTGGGTAAGGGCTGCGCGCAGACGCTTGATACTTCCTGCAATCAAGGTGTGCCGCTTGGCTGCGGACGAATCCGCAAGCTGACGCCCCGTGAGTGCTGGCGGCTGCAAGGCTTTTCCGATGATATGTTTGATAAGGCTGCCGCCGTCAATTCCGACGCCCAGCTATACAAGCAGGCAGGCAACGGCGTGACGATTCCCGTTGTGTACGCAGTCGGCAAGCGTATTGTTGAAATTCAAAAAGAACTCAATTCGGAGGTGAAAATATGAGAAAACGCAATGTTCACATTCAATTCTGGCTCGACAAAAAGGAAGCCGAGGCGTTTCAAAAGAAAGTAAAGCGCAGCGGTCTTTCCCGTGAGGCATATTTGCGGCACTTGGTAAACGGGCTTGAACCGCAGGACGCCCCACCGCCCGATTATTACGCCATGATGAGGGAGCTTCACGGAATCGGCAACAACCTGAATCAGATTGCCGTCAAAGCGCACACCTTGAATGTTCTCGATGTGCAGCGGTACGACGAGGCCTGCCGCAAGATTGATACGGCTATCAAGAAAATCACCGAGGCGGTCATTTTGCCCCGCCCGATGAAGTAATGGCTACTACCTCTATTTGGCGTGTGAAAGGCTGGCTCGGCAAGGTGGTTGTCTATGTGGAGAATCCCGATAAAACAACGAACCCGAAATTTTATACCGTTGAAGATATGACCGAGCAGGACGGTCAGGAGCTATCCGATGTTATCTGCTATGCGGTCAATTCCCGAAAAACGCAGAAAGCGGATAACGAGGACTGCACCGTTGTTCACCGTTTTGTGTCGGGGATCAACTGCTCTCCCTCTACCGCCCGTGATGAAATGCTTGCCGTGAAAAAGCGGTTCGGCAAAGAAAACGGGACGGTTGCCTACCACGGGTATCAATCCTTTGCCCCCGGCGAGGCGACCCCTGAAATGGCACACGAAATCGGGATGAAGCTCGCCGCCCGTTTGTGGGGTGACCGCTATCAGGTGATTGTGGCGACCCACCTTGACAAAGAAAATCACCTGCACAATCACTTTGTGCTGAATACGGTGTCCTTTGTGGACGGAATCAAATATCACCGCACCAAAAAGGATTATCACGATATGCAGACCGTTTCCGATGAGCTTTGCCGTGAGTACCGTTTATCGGTAATTGAAAATCCGCAGTACGGGAAAAGCAAGCAATACGGCGAATGGCGTGCCGAACAGGAACAGCGCCCCACTTGGCGGGGGCTGATTCGCGCCGACATTGACGAGGCCATACGGCAGTCTATGACCGAACGGCAGTTTTTTGATAACCTGCGGAAGAAAGGCTATGAGGTCAAGATCGGCAAGGATATTTCGGTACGGCCGCCGGGCAAAGAACGCTTTGTAAGGCTGATACGGAATTTTGGTGAGGACTATTCCATTGAACAAATCCGCAGACGGATTCTGTCGCAGACACGAGCTGAAAAGAAACCGTCCGCACAGACCCGTCAAGTCATACGGATTCGGCTGTTCGGTAGTTTGGAGAATACCCGCAAAATCACAGGGTTTCGAGCGCTGTATTTTCACTACTGCTACCTGCTGGGGATCTTCCCGAAAAACAAACCCAATCAAAACAAACGGCGGCTTCATTTCCTCTTGCGTGAGGATTTGCGAAAGCTGGATGACATCACCGCCGAAACAAGGCTGCTTGTGCGAAATCGTATTGATACCGCCGAGCAGCTTTTTTCGTATCAATCCGAGGTAAAAGGCAAAATTACGGCTCTGACCGCCGAGCGAAAACAGCTTTACAAATTGCAGCGGACGGCGGCGGTCAAAGCAGACCCCGAAAAGGCGGCGGAAATCAAAGGCCGAATATCCGCATTGTCAAAAGAGCTTGCCCCTCTGCGAAAGGAGGTGTCTTTATGTGACGATATAGCCGAACGCTCCGGCGTTATCAAAGAGAAAATCAAAGCCGTCCGAGAGGACGAACAGCCTGAAAGAAAGGAGAGAACCGACCATGTACAATTCCGGTGACGCAGCGGAACAGATTGTAAGGATCAGTTTAGAGGGTACGGAAGTTGCCTTAAAGCTGACCGGCTCTGCGGCGAAAAATATCGCCGCAATGATTTATACTGTTCTGAAAAACAGGGATAAAAACAAGACCAAAGGCAGACAGCGTTTGACCGCTATGCTCAAAAGCGGCAAGGAACTGAAAGTGTTTACCGTCAGCGAGGAACATTTGAAACAGTTTGCCGCCGAAGCCAAGCGGTACGGCGTTGTTTACTGCGCTCTGCGCGGTAAAGAGAAATCCGCCGACGGTATGGTAGACATTATGGTTCGTGCCGAGGACGCTTCAAAAATCAACCGCATTGTAGAGCGTTTCAAACTGGCTGCTGTCGATACCGTTTCCATCAAGCGGGATATTGAAAAATCCAAAGCCGAGAAAACCGCCGCCCCCTCTGCTCCCGAACAGGAGAAACCCGATAAAGAGGCAGACGACCGTTTGCTTGACGATTTAATGGGCGCGCCTGTGAAAAAGGAGGAAAATTCGCTCCCAAACCCCGAAGCGGCAAAGACGGAGAAATCCCGTCCGTCCGCGCCTATCTCAAAGAAGCAAGGCAGAACCGCCGAGGGTACTGTTAAATCGCCCGAAGAACGCCCCTCTGTTCGTGAAGAGCTGCGGGAAATCAAGGCGAAACAGCAAGAGGCGACAGAGCCGAGCATTTCCGAACCCACCGTATCAAAAAAGCCGACCAAACAGCAGACGACCGCTCACAAGCAGCCGTCCCGAAAAAAGAAACCCAAATCAAAGGAGAGATAACCCATGAGCAATTTTGACGATATTTTTGAACCCGCCCCGCAAGCCGAAGATTTTGACAAAGAGGCTTGGGCGGCAAAGAAAAAGGCAGAGCGTGACGAGGTTTACGCTCTTGCCGACGCCACCGCCGAGGAAGTATGCGCAGACGGCGGCAAGTTCCGTGACTATCTGGATGTGCAGGCAAATTTCCGTCACTACTCCGCTACCAACGCCCTGTTGATTCTGGCGACGAAACCCGACGCCCGCAGACTGGGAGACAAGGATTTTTGGCGCGACCAGGGCGTGTATATCAAGAGGCAGGAATTTGGCCGTCCTATCAAAATCGTGGAATCAAACGGCGAGTACACCCGTGACGACGGCAGTATCGGCGTTTCCTACAACATTAAGCGTGTGTACGACATTTCGCAGACCACTTCCCGCATGAGGGCGCAGCCGCCTGTTTCCCACGACGCAAGGGCTTTGCTTGGCGCTCTCATTTACAAAAAGCCTGTGCCGATTCAGTCTGTCGATGAGCTGCCTGACGGTATGGGTGCTCTTTACGACCACGAACAAAAGGCTATTTTTGTCTGCCGCGGAATGGAAGCAAACGATTTATTCTGCGAGGTGTCAAAGGCTCTGGCACAAGCCGAGCTTGCACAGACAAGCGAAGAATACGCCCCGGAAAATGCCAGCTTCAAGGCGCATTGCGTTTCGTATATTCTCGGTAAAGAGTTCGGCGCTGATGTGAGCGATTACAGTTTTGAGAATCCCGCCGATTTTCTCCGCACCGACGACCCGCAGGAAATCCGCGCCGAGCTTTCCGAAATCCGAGATACCGCCTACGACATTTCCGCAAGAATGGCAAGGTCGCTGGAACAGAATAAAGCGCCCCGCCATACGGAACAGGAGCGCTGACTATGGAGAAAACAGAAAAACGGGTATTGACCCTCGACCGCTATGAGCACGGCGTTATTATCAATGCCCTAAATGAAATGCGAAACGACCTGCTGGAAGAAGAACGCTCCACCGATATTGTTGACGAGGTTCTTTTGAAAGCAATCGACGCCCCTACTAAAAAGGTTAGGTGCAGGAACGATGAAGCGCGGGAATAACTCTCTTGTCCTCTGCCTGTTCGGGATTCTCCCCGTTGTGTGGTTGGGGCTTCTGATCGCTCCTGCCGCCAGCGGAGGCTTGCCCGAAATTCTTGCCCGGTTTCCTGCGGCAATGAACGACCCGTTTCATATAGAGCTTTGCGGGGACAGCGTAAAAACTGTCCTCGTTTTGCTTTGTGTGTACGGTCTTTCTATCGGCGTATTCCTATCTTCCCGCCGCAACTACCGCAGGGGTGAAGAACACGGCTCGGCGAAATGGGGCAATGCAAGAGCCGTCAACAAAAAATACCGGGCAATAAAGCCGGAGGAAAACAAAATATTCACACAAAATGTTCGTATGGGCTTGGATGACCGAAAGCACCGCCGCAATCTCAATACGATTGTCGTGGGAGGCAGCGGGGCGGGAAAAACAAGGTTCTATGGTAAAGTGAATTTATATCAAGCGTCCACCACCAGCTACCTGTGTTTAGATTGCAAAGGGGAAATGCTGCGGGACACGGGATATTTGCTGAAACAAAAAGGCTATGAGGTGCGGGTACTCGATCTTCTGAATATGGAGAAAAGCCATTGCTACAATCCGTTTGTGTATCTCCGTGACGATAACGATGTGCAGAGGCTTGTTACAAACCTGTTCAAAAGCACCACGCCGAAAGGCAGCCAATCCAACGACCCGTTCTGGGACACGGCGGCAAGTATGCTGCTCTTGGCGCTCGTTTTCTACTTGAAGTATGAGGCGCCGCCTGACGAACAGAATTTTTCAATGGTTATGGAAATGCTGCGTGCGGCTGATGTCAGAGAAGATATGGACGAATACACCTCGCCGCTGGACGAACTCTTTGAACGACTGGAAATGCGCGACCCCGACCATATAGCCGTGAAGTATTACAAGGACTATCATTCCGGCTCGGCAAAGACCTTGAAAAGTATTCAGATCACTTTGGCGGCAAGGCTTGAAAAATTCAACCTGTCCTCTTTGGCGGCGCTGACCGCTACCGATGAATTGGATTTGCCGTCGCTTGGTGAAAAGAAAGTTGCGTTGTTTGCGCTGATCCCCGATAACGACACCTCGTTTAATTTCCTTGTCAGTATCTTATACACGCAGCTTTTTCAGCAGCTTTTTTACCTTGCCGACCACAAGTACGGCGGCAGTCTGCCCGTCCCCGTCCACTTTCTGATGGACGAGTTCGCCAATGTGAGCTTGCCGGATGATTTTGACAAGATATTGTCCGTAATGCGTTCAAGGCGGGTATTTGTTTCGATTATTTTGCAAAATTTAGCGCAGTTAAAGACTTTGTTTGAAAAGCAATGGGAAAGCATTGTCGGCAACTGCGACGAATTTCTTTATCTCGGCGGCAATGAGCAATCCACGCATAAATATGTGTCGGAGCTTTTAGGCAAGGCCACCATTGATACCAACACCTACGGCAAATCGTCGGGGCGTAACGGCAATTACAGCACAAATTATCAGATTTCCGGGCGTGAGCTTATGACGCCGGACGAGGTTCGTATGCTGGATAACCGCTGCGCCCTTTTGTTTATCCGCGGTGAATTGCCGATTATGGACGAGAAATACGACATCTTGAAACACCCGAATGTGGCTCTTACCACAGACGGCAGCGCCGCGCCCTATGAACACGGCGGGACGGAACACGCCGTCGCTACGCTCTCCCTTGCGGGAATCCCCGCAGAGGACATTCCCGATATGGAAGAAACAGAACCCGATTACGAGCTTCTTTCTGACGAGGATATAGAAGCTCTGTTTTCAATTTAAGGAGGTATTGCAATATGAAGAACACCAATAAGAACAAGAACACTACGAAGCTGCCCATGCCCGGCAAGGTGAAAAAGGGATTCCGCTTTTACTGCGCCGTTGTTATGGCGCTTGCCTTTACCCTCGGCTGTTCGATGACGGCCTTTGCCGCAGGCGACCCGATCACCGTTGTAAACAATTTGAGCGACTTTATTTTCGGCCTGATTCGTGCGGTCGGCTTGATTCTGCTCGGCTGGGGTATTGTGCAGGTCGGTCTGTCTTTTCAGTCCCACGACCCCAGCCAGCGCTCCAACGGATTTCTCACCCTTGCAGGCGGCATTGTCATTACCTTTGCAAAAGAAATCCTTACCCTGATTACGGGCTGAAAGAAAGGAAGATCGCAATGGAAAAATGCGAGTGCTATATCCACTCTCTGAAACAGGGAGAAACCCATGTTCTCGGTGAAGCGACGATTATTAAACGCTTGGGCGACAACGACTATCTGGCAGAGTATAACGGCGTGAAATGTCACGCAATATTCAATCCCTTTGCCGGACGGTATTTTGTGGACGATGTGTACGGCGTTATCCGCAATTCGCCCGACCGGGACAGCAGATAACAGAACGATACGGCATACGGGGCAGGCTGCAAGCGGCGGCCTGCCCTTACTATGCCTGAAAGGAGGACGCTGTGAAGAAATACAGCATTATTTATGCCGACCCGCCGTGGCGGTATGAACGAAACGGCGTACAGGGTGCGGCTGAAAAACATTATCCCACGATGAGCATTGACGAGCTTTGCCGTCTGCCCGTTTCCGAACTATCCGAAAAGGATTCGATTCTTTTTCTTTGGGCGACTTTTCCGCAGCTACGGGAAGCGCTGCGGGTGATTAAAGCGTGGGGATTTGAGTATAAAAGCGTAGCCTTTGTTTGGCTCAAACTCAACAAAAGCGGCAAGGGCTGGTTTTACGGATTGGGTTTCTGGACGAGAGGCAACGCCGAAATCTGCCTGCTTGCCACCAAAGGCCACCCGAAACGGAAATCAAACCGTGTTCACCAATTTATTATCAGCCCTTTGCGCGGTCACAGTCAAAAGCCCGACGAGGCAAGGGATAAAATCATTGAACTTGTGGGCGACCTGCCCCGTGTAGAGCTTTTTGCAAGAGAAAAAGCGGACGGCTGGGACGCTTGGGGCAACGAGGTTGACTGTGACCTTGAAATTGAGGGCTACCGTGAACGGACGGGAGGTGATTTTGTTGTCGGATAACTGGGTCGTACAAAATCTTGAAAACGCCCTTGAAACTTGGAACAGCAAACTTGCCGAGATATGGCAGCTTATCACCCAATCCCCCGAACAATTCAAGGGCGGCACGATTTGGAATGTGATTGTCAATATCCACGGTGCGGTACAGGCGATAGGGCTTGCCCTGCTCGTTCTGTTCTTTGTTGTCGGCGTGATGAAAACCTGCGGCTCGTTCGCAGAAGTCAAAAAGCCCGAACACGCCCTGAAATTGTTTATTCGCTTTGCCCTTGCAAAAGGCATCGTGACTTACGGCTTAGAGCTGATGATGGCTCTGTTTAACATCGTGCAGGGCTTAATATCAACCATTATGAACGCCGCAGGCTTCGGCTCGGCAGCACAGACGGTATTGCCGCAGGAAATTGTCACGGCTGTTGAGGACTGCGGATTTTTCGAGAGTATTCCCCTGTGGGCGGTTACACTCATCGGAGGGCTTTTCATCACGATATTGTCATTCATAATGATAATGTCTGTGTACGGCAGATTTTTCCGCTTATACCTTTATACCGCAATCGCTCCCGTTCCTCTATCCACTTTTGCGGGAGAGCCGAGCCAGAATGTGGGCAAGAGCTTTATCAAATCGTATGCCGCCGTCTGTCTGGAGGGCGCAATCATTGTACTTGCCTGTATCATCTTCTCTCTTTTTGCGGCTTCTCCCCCTGCGGTTGACCCGAACGCTGCGCCTGTATCTATGGTTTGGAGCTATATCGGCGAGCTGGTATTTAATATGCTCGTCCTCGTCGGTGCGGTCAAAATGGCAGACCGTGTTGTAAGAGAAATGATGGGCTTATAAGGAGGAAGCAATGAAACGGTTTTATGTTTTTAAGGACGGAGTACAACAGGGAAGCACCTCTACAAAGGAAAGTGCTGTTGCGCTTATCCATCAGTATCAGGAAAAGGAAACGCATCCGTTTCTGAAAGCGGAATTCAGTATTATTGCGGGTGAAGAAGAATATATCCCATATCCGTCCCGCAAGAAGCAGTCCAGACAAAAAAGCGGTATGGAACGATAAGGAGGTGTAGCTTTTGGAAGTCAAGATAAATAAGGAAATCCGCAATTACACGGAGAGTATGTTTTTTGGACTGTCGCTGCGGCAGTTCATTTTTTCTTTACTTGCCTGCGGTGTGGCGGTGGGGCTGTACTTTATTCTCCGTCCGTATTTCGGAATAGAAACGCTTAGTTGGGTGTGTATTCTCGGCGCTGCGCCCTTTGCGGTAATGGGCTTTGTCAAGTACAACGGTATGACCGCAGAGCAATTTGTATGGGCGTGGATTAAATCGGAGTTTTTGATGCCGAAAAAGCTGATGTTTAACCCCGACAATCTCTACTATGAAACGCTGAAAACCACAATTCAAAACCACGAAAAAGGCGTTTGCCCCGTGGCGAAAAAATCAAGAAAAGCAAAACGCAGCAAGGAGGTAAAGAATGCTGAAAACTCTTAAAACCCTGTTTAAGCAGGATAAGGAAAAGTTTGTCGTTCCCAAATCGGTGCAGGCGGTTATCCCGATAAAGACCATCTGGGAGGACGGCATTTTCCTTGTCGGTAGCAACAAATACGCAAAGACCTTTAAGTTTGAGGATATAAATTACTCTGTGGCAAGCCGTGAGGATAAAGAAGCGATGTTTCTCGAATACTCGGAGCTTCTCAATTCTCTTGATAGCGGCGCAACCACAAAAATCACGGTCAACAACCGCAGGCTCAACAAGGTTGATTTTGAGCAGACCATTTTAATTCCTATGGCGGAGGACGGACTGGATAAATACCGCAAGGAGTACAATAAGATGCTGCTCGACAAAGCGACGGGAGCGAACTCTATCGTACAGGACAAGTATGTGACGATTTCCGTCTGCAAAAAGAATATCGAGGAAGCGAGGAATTATTTTGCCCGTGTGGGCGCAGACCTGATTTCCCATTTCGGCAGGCTCGGCTCAAAATGCGTAGAGCTTGAAGCGGAAGAAAAGCTCCGCATTTTCCACGACTTCTACCGTACAGGCGAAGAAACGGCGTTCCATTTCGACCTGAAGCAGACAATGCGTAAAGGTCACGATTTTAAGGACTTTATCTGCCCCGATACCTTTGAGTTTGAAAAGGATTACTTCCGTATGGGCGACAGATATGGGCGTGTGATTTTTCTGCGTGAATATGCGGCGTATATCAAGGACAGTATGGTGGCGGAGCTTTGCGAGCTTAACCGCAATATGATGATGTCCGTTGACATTATCCCCGTACCCACAGATGAAGCCGTGCGTGAGGTCGAAAACAGGCTGCTCGGCGTGGAAACCAACATCACAAACTGGCAGCGAAAGCAAAATCAGAACAACAATTTTTCGGCGGTCATTCCCTATGACCTTGAACAGCAGCGCAAGGAAAGCAAGGAGTTCTTGGACGATTTAACGACCCGTGACCAGAGAATGCTTTTTGCGGTTTTGACGATGGTGCATACGGCGGAAACAAAGGAACAGCTTGACA
>CALXUY010000043.1 GCA_944391805.1 uncultured Clostridia bacterium | reverse complement strand
AGACAAAAGGCAGTTGAAATAAAAAGTGTACAAAAGCCATAGCCACTTTTTCTCTGCAAGAAGAAGGCGCAGAGAAAAAGTTCGCAAAAAGAGACGCCGGTGAAGAAATTTCGCCGCCTGCGGGCGGAAACTTCTGCGTAGCAGAATTTCCGGCACCTATGGTGCCTTGCGACACAACGCCCCACGGCGTTGGATCCGTGCCGCCTTTTAAAAAAGGCGGGCGAAAACTTTAGCCAAACTGACGAAAGCCTGTGCTTTGGTCTACAGTCTGAGAAAAATAAAAAAATTTTTCATGAAGGTATTGACAAAAATTCCCCTATGCGCTATTATATATACCGTGAATAATCTGAATTTGGTTTCAAAAGGAGAACAGAGCAATGATTCACCACATATGCGAGCTATGCGGATATGAGTATCACCCCGCAGAAGGCGACCCCGAAAACGGCATTGAGGAGAATACCGATTTTGAGGATCTTCCCGAAACCTGGCTGTGTCCGATGTGCGGCGCCGCCAAGGAGGATTTTGCCGAGGAGTACACAGAAGACGAGGAGTGAGCCCGCGCGTGGAACATCCGCTCCCGCACCCAAATTTCATGCCGGATTGCCGCCGCTCGGTTGACAATCCGGCATTTTTATTGTATAATGGTATGTGAACAAGCGATGCTGATAGGAGAAGGGAATTGCGGAGTATGAAGAAAAAACTGCTGGCTGTTGACGGAAACAGCATTCTCAACCGGGCGTTTTACGGCGTGCGTCCTTTGACCACCAAGGAGGGCTTTCCCACCAATGCGTTATACGGAATGCTGAACATGGTCGCCCGTCAGGCCGAGGCACTGCAGCCGGAGCTTTGCGCAGTGGCCTTTGATCTCAAGGCCCCCACCTTCCGGCACAGGATGTATGACGAATACAAGGCCGGCCGTCGTGCCATGCCGGAGGAGCTGGTTCTCCAGCTTCCGGTGGCAAAGCAGATGATGGAGGTCATGGGGTATACCGTGCTGGAGCAGGAGGGCTACGAGGCCGACGATATTCTCGGGACTCTGGCCGCAATGTGTGAGAAGGCGGACGCGGAAGCCTATCTGATGACAGGGGACCGGGACGCGCTGCAGCTCATCGGTCCGCATGTGCATGTCCTGCTGGCAACCAATACCGAAACGCTGGAGATGGACGAGGCGGCCTTCCGCGCCAAATACGGGGTGGATTCCTCGCAGTTCGTCGATGTCAAGGCGCTCATGGGGGACAGCTCGGACCATATCCCCGGGGTTCCCGGTATCGGAGAAAAAACCGCGCTCAGGCTGATTGCCGAGTTCGGCAGCCTCGATGGGGTTTATGCCGGACTGCCGGAGGCCAAGCTCACGCCCTCTGTGCGGGCAAAGCTCGAGGCGGGACGGGAAAGCGCCTATCTTTCGCAAAAGCTGGCGCGCATCTGCTGCACGGTTCCGCTGGAGAAGCCGCTCCAGGCGCTGGCCAACCGGGGTATGGACCGTGCCGCGGCAAAGTCGCTCTTTCTGCGGCTGGAGTTTTCGGGCTTTCTCAAGCGGTTCGGGCTGAATCAGGAGGAGGACTCGGAAACCGAGCTCAAAGCGCCTCCGATTGTCGGGCAAACGCCCGAGGCGCTTTCGGTGACGCTGAAGGATTGTGCCGTCGTGGCGCTGGCGGCTGCTTCGGATGTTCCTTCCGGGGCGGAGCCGGCTTCCGTCGCTGCCGAAGCCGACGGCGGCGTGCCTGCGCTCCTGCTTTCGGACGGCACCGGCATCTGGCGGCTGAATGGGGAGCTGAACGCGCTTGCCCCCGCGCTGTCCGGAAAGACCGTGGTCTGCTACGACTGCAAGGCGTTGTACAAGCATCCGGAGTGGGACGCTCTGCGCGGGATGCGGCTCTTTGATCTGATGCTGGGGGGCTATCTCGCCAATTCCTCCAAGAACAGCTATGCGTTCGGCACGCTGGTGCAGGATTACCTCGGCCTGATTCCGCCCACGGATTACCCGTCTGTGGCGCTTTACCCGAGGCTGTATGCCGTGCTGAAGGAGCGCTTGGAGCAGAGCGGGCAGGAAGCGCTGATGGAAACACTGGAAATGCCGCTTGCCATGGTTCTGGCCGATATGGAAACGGTGGGCTTCCGCATTGACCGCGAGGGAATTGCCCGGTACGGCGAGCAGCTTGCAGTGATCGCCTCCGCACTCGAGGCGCAGATTTATATGCAGGCCGGAACAACCTTCAACATCAACTCCCCCAAGCAGCTCGGAGAGGTGCTGTTTGACCGGCTGCATCTCCCGCACAACAAAAAGACAAAAACCGGATATTCCACCAATGCCGAAACGCTCGAAAAGCTGCGTCCCTATCATGAAATCGTTCAGGACATCCTCGATTACCGACAGGTTACCAAGCTCAAAAGCACCTATACCGACGGTCTGCTCAAGGTTGCGGACGAGAACGGACGGGTACACACGACCTTCAGGCAGACCGGGACCGCCACCGGGCGGCTTTCCTCCACCGACCCCAATCTGCAGAACATTCCGGTGCGCACCGAGCTGGGACGGGAGCTTCGCCGCTTCTTTCTCCCCGAAAACCGCGATTATGTGATCATCGACGCCGATTATTCCCAGATCGAGCTGCGTCTGCTGGCGCACATTTCCGGGGATGAAAACCTGATCGGCGCCTTCCGGAGCGGCGCGGATATCCATACCTCCACGGCCGCTACGGTGTTTGGCGTTGCGCCGGAAGCGGTCACGCCTGAGATGCGCAAAAAGGCCAAGGCGGTCAACTTCGGCATTCTGTACGGTATCGGTGCGTTTTCCCTGTCCGACGATCTCGGCGTATCGCGTCAGCAGGCGCAGGAATATATCAATCAATATCTGGCGGGCTTCCCAAAAATCGACGCCTATCTGAAGAATATTGTCAGATCGGCCTATGAAACCGGCTATGTCACCACGCTGTTCGGGCGCAGACGGTATATTCCGGAGCTGGCCGGCAAGAACAAGACGCAGCAGAAGTTCGGGGAGCGGGTGGCCATGAACAGCCCGATTCAGGGAACGGCGGCCGACCTGATCAAGCTGGCGATGATCCGCGTGCACCGGCGGCTGCGCGAGGAGCGAATGGACGCGCGCCTGATTTTGCAGGTACACGATGAGCTGCTGCTGGAAGCCAACCGTGCCTGCGCGGCGCAGGCCGAGCAGGTTCTGCGCGAGGAGATGGAGCACGCCGTCAGTCTCTCGGTTCCGCTGACTGTGGAGATTCACACCGGCGAAAGCTGGTACGATGCCAAGTAATCCCCTTTGTTTTCCCTGTGATCAAAACTTTCATCTGAATTGAAGATAGCCCTTCTTTGCCAATCTGGCGTTTGCACATTTTTGATTTGTTTGTCTGTCCCCCGGTGCAATATCATCGCACCGGGGGCGTATTTTGCCATCACCGCAATCCGTACCTGCCGGTGTCGCTCTCCCCGCCTCCGCATATACTGTTAGAAAAACGGAGGTGTGTCATGAATCGAAACAATCAACGGTATCCGAATTTCGGCGGCTTGCTCTCCCGCAGGTCACAGGCATGGGCGGCAGTCAAGGGGAGTGATGCACATCCTGACATTCAGGGCCATGTGCGCTTTTATCAGACGCCCTATGGCGTGGTCGTTGTGGCAGAGCTGCAGGGGCTTCCCAATCCGTCCGGCAATTGCGAAAGCCCGGTTTTCGGCTTTCATATTCACGAGGAGGGCGCTTGCTCCGGCAACACGGAGGATCCGTTTGCCAATGTGGGCATGCATTGGAATCCCTATTCCTGCCCGCACCCCTACCACGCCGGTGATCTGCCGCCGCTGTTCGGAGCCAACGGATATGCCTTTTCGGTTTTTCTGACCGACCGCTTTGCGGTGGAGGAAATCATTGGGCGCAGTGTCATCATCCATTCTCATCCCGACGATTTCACCACACAGCCCTCAGGCAATTCCGGAGCCAAAATGGCCTGCGGGGAGATTATGAACACACTGCGCTGAAAAAGAAGGCTGACCGGGGAAGCGTGAACGCGCTCCCTTCAGAAGCCTTCCGGCAATCCCGCATATTTCAGTGTCTTACCGACGGAGAACCTCCGAACGGCAGACAAAAAGGCTCACACCAAGACATGGTCGTCGGGGTGTGAGCTTTTTTGCGTGAAATCCGGAGAATCGCCGCTGTATCCGGTTTTTCTTCCGAGGGCGCAGCCGCAAGGCAGCTTTTTTCGGCGCAGCAGCAGCGGAATCGTCCTGCCGGTCAAACGGTCAGCTCGTGATAGCTGTCTCCTCCCAGTTCCTTCCATATAAATGTCCGGTTTTCCAGAACCAGATAGCTGTGCGGGGAATGCTCCTTCGGAATCGAAACCGAGCCGGGATTGAGATACCGGAAGCCCTCATGCTCCCGCCATGCCGGGATGTGCGTATGCCCGCAGAGCAGAATATCGCCGGGGCAGAGCGGGGGCGGGTTATCCTCTCCGTGCAGATGCCCGTGTGTGGCAAAGATGCGCAGGCCGTTCACATCCAGCCATGCATAGTCGGCCAGAACCGGGAAGTGCAGCACCATCTGGTCCACCTCTGCCTCGCAGTTCCCCCGCACGCACAGCGGCGCGGGGGCGATGGAGTTGAGCATGTCGATGACCTCCTTCGGCGCATAGCCCTCCGGCAGATCGTTTCTCGGCCCGTGATAGAGCAGATCTCCCAGCAGCAAAAAACGGTCGGGAGCCTCCCGGCAGTAAGCATCCATCAGTTCGCGACAAAATTTTGCCGAACCGTGAATATCCGATGCAATCATCAGCTTCATAACAGAACCCTTCTTTCCATAGCGTTTCTCTGCCCATTATACCTGCTGTGGGGGGATTTGTCAAGAAATTTTTCGCAAAGGTATTGACAAACAAACGGTATCCGTGTATAATTGTATACATGGGTGCAGAAAGGAGGGGATTCTCTTGCTGGAGATCTCACAAAAGACCAATTTACTCGAGCAAAAGACCTACAAATACACACTACAGGATGTGGAGGAGCCGAACCTCTACCGCGATGTATTCCCGTACACCGAGGTTCCCCGCATCGCCTTCAATCACCGCCGGGTGCCCATTGGGATGCCGGAGGACATCTGGATCACCGATACCTCCTTCCGGGACGGGCAGCAATCGGTGGAGCCGTACACCGTACAGCAGATTGTGGATCTGTACCGTCTGATGTCCCGCCTGGGCGGACCCTTCGGCATCATCCGGCAGACCGAATTTTTTGTTTACAGCAAAAAGGACCGCGAGGCGGTGGAGCGCTGCATGGAGCTGGGGCTAAAGTTCCCCGAAATCACCACATGGATCCGGGCCAGCCGGGAGGATTTCAAGCTGGTGCGCGATCTCGGCATCCGGGAGACCGGCATTCTGGTCTCCTGCAGCGATTATCACATCTTCAAAAAGATGAAGATGAACCGCCGGGAGTGCATGAACCACTACCTGACCACAGTGGCCGATGCGTTTGAGGCCGGGGTCATGCCGCGCTGCCATCTGGAGGACATCACACGCGCCGATTTCTATGGCTTTGTGGTTCCGTTTGTCAATGAACTGATGAAGATGTCGGCCGACGCGAAAATTCCGGTGCGCATCCGCGCCTGCGACACCATGGGCTACGGCGTGCCTTACCCGGAGGTGGCCATTCCGCGCAGTGTGCCCGGCATCATCTACGGCCTGCAGCACTATTCCGACGTGCCCAGCGAAATGCTGGAGTGGCACGGGCACAACGATTTTTACAAGGCGGTCACAAATGCCACCACGGCATGGCTGTACGGCGCTTCGGGGGTCAACTGCTCGCTGCTCGGCATCGGAGAGCGCACCGGGAACATCCCCCTGGAGGCCATGATCATGGAATACGCCTCTCTGCGCGGGTCGTTTGACGGGATGGATCCCACGGTCATCACCGAAATTGCCGACTATTTCCGGCAGGAGATCGGGTATGAGATTCCGCCCATGACCCCGTTTGTGGGCAAGAGCTTCAATGTCACGCGCGCCGGCATTCATGCCGACGGGCTGCTCAAGGACGAGGAGATATACAATATCTTCGATACCCGTAAAATTTTGGGCCGCGCTGCCTCGGTGATGCTCGGAAAGGCCTCGGGGCTGGCCGGTATCGCCTATTGGATCAATGAAAACTACCGCCTCGGCGAGGGAGAGCGGGTGGAGAAGCACGACCCGCTCGTAGTCAAGCTCAAGGAATGGATTGATCAGGAATACGAGGACGGCAGGCAGACGTCTCTGGCTGCGGAGGAAGTGGAAGAAAAGATTGAGGAGCTGTCCGCCGGACGCTTCCGGCGGCTGTAAGGAGGATGACCGATATGTGGGAACATCGCACGCTGTCACTTGCCGAGCAGGTGTTTGAACGAATCGAAATGGAAATTCTCACCGGGAAATATCAGCGCGGGGAATGCCTGACCGAAATGAAGCTGGTCAGCGACCTCGGCGTCAGCCGCACGCCGGTGCGGGAGGCGCTCCACCGGCTGGAGCAGGAGCATCTGGTGGATATCTCGCCCAAGGGCATTCTGGTCCTCGGCGTGACGCAGCAGGATCTGGAGGATATTTTCGCCATCCGCCTGCGCATTGAGGGCATGGCGTCGGCGGCAGCCGCCCGGCGCATCACCGACGAGGAGCTCTCCGAGCTGCGCGAGACATTGGAGCTGCAGGAGTTTTATGTCCCGCGCAAGGATGCCGACCGCATCAAGGGGATGGACAGCAAGTTCCATCAGCTCATTTACCGCTTCAGCGGAAGCGCCATTTTGGGGGAAACGCTGCTCCCGCTGCACAAAAAGGTGCAGAAATTCCGCAAGGCGTCCGTAGAAAACGAGAGCCGCGCCGTACTTTCGGCCAAAGAGCACCGCGCCATCTACGAGGCCATCGCCGCGCACGACCCAGAGCTGGCCGACCGGCGGACCTATGAGCATATTGCCAACGCGGCGGCGCATATCAAAATCAAACTGTAAATCAAGGAGAATGATATGGGATTGACGATTGCACAAAAAATTATCAAATCGCATTTGCTTGGCGGCGAGATGACGCCGGGCAGCGAGATTGCGCTGCGCATTGACCAGACCCTGACGCAGGACGCAACCGGCACGATGGCATACCTGGAATTTGAAGCCATGGGCATCGACCGGGTGAAAACCGAGCGCAGCGTGGCGTATATCGACCACAACACCCTGCAATCCGGCTTTGAAAACGCCGACGACCACCGCTACATTCAGTCGGTCTGCCGCAAGCACGGCATCTATTTCTCGCGTCCGGGCAACGGCATCTGTCACCAGGTGCATCTTGAGCGCTTCGGCATTCCCGGCAAAACCCTGATCGGCTCGGACAGCCACACCCCGACCGGCGGCGGCATCGGTATGCTGGCCTTCGGCGCGGGCGGGCTGGATGTGGCCGTGGCCATGGGAGGCGGCGCATATTACATCACGATGCCGAAAATGATCCGCGTCAACCTCACCGGCAGGCTGCGCCCCTTTGTCACCGCCAAGGATGTGAGCCTGGAAATTCTGCGCATCCTCTCGGTCAAGGGGGGCGTCGGCTCGATCATCGAGTGGGGAGGAGAGGGAATCGCCTCTCTCTCGGTGCCCGAGCGCGCGACGATCACCAATATGGGAACCGAGCTGGGCGCCACCACATCCATCTTCCCGTCGGATGAGGTCACACGCGCCTTTCTCCGGGCCGAGGGACGGGAAGCGGACTATGTACCGCTGGCGTCCGATCCCGACGCGGTATATGACCGCGTGATCGAGATCGACCTCTCCTCTCTCAAGCCCCTGATCGCATGTCCGCATATGCCGGACAATGTTGTGACCGTGGAGAGCCTGAAGGGGACAAAGGTCGATCAGGTCTGCATCGGCTCCTGCACCAACTCCTCGCTGCTCGACCTGCTCAAGGTGGCGGCACTGCTCAAGGGCAAAACCGTCAGCCCGCAGGTCAGCCTCTCGATCTCTCCCGGCTCGCGTCAGGTGCTCACGATGCTGTCCGACTGCGGCGCGCTCTCGGATATTCTTGCCAGCGGCGCACGGCTTTTGGAGTGCGCCTGCGGCCCCTGCATCGGCATGGGCTTTTCGCCCAACTCGGGCGGCGTGAGCCTGCGCACCTTCAACCGCAATTTTGAGGGGAGAAGCGGCACCGCCGATGCAAAGGTCTATCTGGTGTCCCCCGAAACCGCGGTTGCCGCCGCACTGACCGGGGAGATCACCGACCCGATGCTGCTGGGCGAGATGCCGGCGGTCAGGATGCCCGAGCGCTTCCGCATTGACGACAGCGCCGTTCTGGCGCCGGCTCCTGCCGAAGAAGCCAAGTCGCTCGAGGTGCTGCGCGGGCCGAACATCAAAAAATTCCCCGAGAGCCGGCCGCAGGAGGACACCCTGTCCGCCGAGCTGGTGCTCAAGGTCGGGGATAACATCACCACCGATCACATTATGCCGGCGGGGGCCAAAATTCTGCCTTATCGCTCCAACATTCCGTATCTCTCCCGCTTCTGCTTCGGGGTCTGCGACCAGACCTTCCCCGAACGCGCACAGGCCGCGGGGCAGAGCATTGTGGTGGGCGGCATGAACTACGGGCAGGGCTCGTCGCGTGAGCATGCGGCACTGGTGCCGCTTTATCTCGGTGTGCGCGCGGTTATCGCCAAGGGCTTTGCCAGAATCCATGCGGCCAACCTCATCAACGCCGGCATCATGCCGCTGACCTTCCGCAACGCCGGGGACTACGACCGGCTGACTCAGGGCGACCGCCTGACCATCCGGAACGTTTGGTCGGGAATGGAGACCGGCGAGATGCTGCTGCTGGACGAGGCCACCGGAGAGCAGATCCCGCTCACCTGTTCGTTTACCGACCGGCAGCGGGAGATTCTCAAGGCCGGCGGACTGCTCGCCTATACCAAGGCAGCCGGAAACTGAAGGAGGAACGCCATGCTGGAACAGGAAATCAACACCGCGGTGGAGCAATTCCGCCGCCTGATGGAGGAGCAGCTCGCGCGGCAGAACCGCATGGAGCAGGCCGCTCCGGCAAAGGATTTTGCCAAACAGGAGAAGATAGTGATCGGCGTCTGCGGCGGCGACGGCATCGGTCCGATTCTGATGCGTGAGGCGCGCCGCTTGATCGAAAAGCTGCTGGCCGAGGAGCTTGCGTCCGGCAGGATCGAGCTGCGGGAGATTGAGGGGCTGACCATCGAGCGCCGTCTTGCCTGCGGGCAGGCGGTGCCGGACGACACGCTTGCGGCCATCAAGGCCTGCGACGTGCTGCTCAAGGGGCCCACCACCACCCCGAAGGGGGGCAGTATGGAGAGCGCCAACGTCGCGCTGCGCCGAGAGCTGGACCTGTATGCCAACGTCCGCCCGGTCTCGGTTCCGGATCAGGGCATTGACTGGATTTTTTACCGTGAGAACACCGAGGGCGAGTATGTGCTCGGCAGCCGCGGTGTGGAGCTGCCGGGCAAGCTGGCCATGGATTTCAAGGTGACCACCGACGCCGGCACCCGCCGCATTGCCCGTGCAGCCTTTGAATATGCCAAAAACAACGGCAAAACCAACGTCTCCATTGTGACCAAGGCCAATATCATGAAAAAAACCGACGGCGCTTTTTCGGCCATCTGCCATGAGGTGGCGGATGAATACCCGGGAATTGCCGTCGAGGATTGGTACATCGACATTATGGCTGCCAATCTGGTCAACGAGGATATCCGCAGCCGGTTTCAGGTCTTTGTGCTGCCGAATCTGTACGGCGACATCATCACCGATGAGGCCGCGCAGATTCAGGGCGGTGTGGGAACCGCCGGCAGCGCCAACATCGGCGACCGCTACGCCATGTTCGAGGCCATCCACGGCTCGGCCCCCCGCATGATCGAGGAGGGAATCGGGGAATATGCCAACCCGTCCAGCCTGTTCCGTGCGGTGGAGATGCTGCTGCGCCATATCGCCATGCCAGAGCCGGCCGACCGCTTGGCACGCGCCATGCATATCTGCACCGAGACCGAGCGCCGCGTTGTGGTGACCGGCAACCGGGACGGCGCCACCTGCCATGCATTTGCCGATTATGTTCTGGAGAACATTTGAGGTTTAATCGGAATTCACTCCGGCCTTTGCGCCGGAGCTCCCCCTGCCGCCCCGGAAATTTGTTCCGGGGCGGTGCTTTCGGTCCGGCGCGCCGATTCCCGTGATCAGACCCGAATCGGAATCCGAACGCTGCGGGAACAACGAATCGCATTTTGGAACGGATTTTTCTCCATGTGATTTTCGGAAAATACCTTTACAAAACCGCGGTTTTGTGGTACAATAAAACAGCATTGCATGCAACGGAAGGAGGGAGCTTATGCCGTATCTGAACGCAAACGAATATTATTATCGCAAGGTTACCTCCGCCATCGGCATCACGCTGCTGGTTTTTCTGCTGCTGATCAATGTTTCCGGCCTTGCGCTGCTGGGGGTGGAGCTGCTGCTTTACATGCCAGTGTCGGAGGTTGCGGCAGAGGTTGCTTATCAGTTGATTTACGCGGCCTCTTATCTGCTCTCCTTCATGCTGCCGGTTCTGGTGCTCCGGAGCCTGATCCGCCGGTGCGGCTTTTGCTATTATCCGATGAAAACCGAGCTGCACGTTACGCCGCTGCTGTTTCCGATTGTGCTGGGCGGCATTGTGCTGATCTGGGCGCAATCCTACCTCAATGCGGCGCTGGTCAGCATTTTCAACTATTCGCAGTTTTCAGCCGAAGTCATCTGGCAGAGCACGGGCAGCGCACAGCCCGAGGGCTATCAGATTGTGTTGGAATTTATTGTAATGTGCCTGGTTCCGGCAATTTGCGAGGAATTTTTGTTCCGGGGAGCCATTCTCACCAATTGCCTGCCGTTTGGCCGTGCAAACGCCATTCTCATCAGTGCGCTGCTGTTCAGCATGATGCACCAGAACGCCGAGCAGATTCTGTATGCCTTTGCCGCGGGGATTTTCCTCGGCATTGTGTACGAGCGCACCGGCAGCATCTGGGCCTGCTTCTTTCTGCACCTGATGAACAATTTTGCGTCTACCTTCCAGTCCGTGCTGGCCGGAGCCATCGGGGGGGCGCGTCCGGACGTCGCTTATATGGCCGTTGAGGCGGCCCTGTGCGTCATCGGTGTGATCTGTATCGTGGTTTTGGTGCTCCGCATGGCTCCGGTCAAGCGGGATTTCCGGGAGGGCGTGTTCGGAAGATCGGTGCCGGCGTCCGACGCCTACGCAGACTGCCCGGTGCCTGCGGGGCGTGCGTTCCGCCTGTTTCTCAGCTTTCCGATGGCGTTGTTTCTCGCGATCTGTGCGTTGCAGATTGTCGCGCTGCTCGGTTCTTCCTTGCTTTATGGGCTGCGTGCGGGATGAATCATATATGCGGCTGGCGCTCGGGCAGGCGCGCCTTGCCGCCGCGGCGGGGGAGGTGCCGGTCGGCGCGGTCATAACCGCACCGTCCGGGGAGGTGCTCTCGCAGGCGCACAACCGGTGTGAAGCCGAAAAGCTGCCCACGGCGCACGCGGAAATGCTGGCAATTGCCGCGGCCTGCCGGAGCATAGGGGACTGGCGGCTGACCGGCTGCACCCTGTATGTTACGCTGGAGCCATGCCCCATGTGTATGGGAGCGATTCTGCATGCCCGGGTCGGGCGTGTGGTGTTCGGCGCGCCGGACGCCCGCGCGGGAGCCTGCGGCAGTCTGCTGCGCCTGCAGGATTATCCGCTGGAATCCCAGCCCCAAATCACACGGGATGTGCTGCGGGAGGACTGCCTGCGCCTGCTCCGGGACTTTTTTGCCGCCCGGCGGGGAACTCCCGCGAGGAAGCGCGCACGGGCTGACGGGATGCCGACCGACCGGCGGTCTGCTGCTGCCGTCTCCGGGCAGACCGATCCAACTGAAACTGATTGAAAGGGATTTGCAACTGTCATGTCAAATGTCATCATACCGGAGGGATACCGTTCCTTCCTCACGCTTCGTCAAACCGAGTACGCGATTAAAAAGGTCAAGGATTTTTTTGAACGGGATCTGGCAACCGAGCTGAATCTGATCCGGGTATCGGCTCCGCTGTTTCTGGCGCCCGAGAGCGGGCTGAACGACGATCTCAACGGAGTGGAGCGTCCGGTTTCCTTCGATCTGCGCTCCGGACACCGGCTTGAAATTGTTCACTCTCTGGCCAAATGGAAGCGCTATGCCCTGAAAACCTATGGCTTTGCACCGGGAGAAGGGCTTTACACCGATATGAATGCCATCCGCCGGGATGAGGAAACCGACAATCTGCATTCCATGTTTGTCGACCAGTGGGATTGGGAGAAGATCATCACAAAGGAGCAGCGCACCGAGCAGACGCTGCGCCGCACGGTGCGCAGCATCTATGACGCGCTGCGCCATACCGAGCAGTACATCGTCAACGAGTATTCCTTCATCGGCCGGCTGCTGCCCGAGGACATCACCTTTGTGTCCTCGCAGGAGCTGGAGGACCGCTGGCCGGACAAAACGCCGAAGGAACGGGAATATCTGGCCGCAAAGGAGCACGGCGCGATTTTCCTGATGCAGATCGGCGGCGCGCTGAAGAGCGGAATTCCGCATGACGGGCGTGCGCCGGACTACGATGACTGGACCCTCAACGGCGACATCATCGTGTACTATCCGGTGCTTGACACCGCGCTTGAGCTTTCCTCTATGGGCATTCGGGTGGACGAGGAGGCCATGCGGCGGCAGCTTTCGGTCAGCGGCTGCACCTCGCGCGCCGAGCTGCCCTTCCACAGGGCGCTTTTGCAGGGCGAGCTGCCGTATACCATCGGCGGCGGGATCGGGCAGTCGCGCATGTGTATGTTCTTCCTGCGCAAGGCCCACATCGGGGAGGTACAGTCCTCCTTCTGGCCGCAGGAGGTGCTGGACGAATGCCGCGAGCATGGAGTTCATCTGCTCTGAAGACAAAGACGTCAATATTCCGTTCCTGAAAAAAGGATTTTCAAATATGTGCAAACGATCTTTCCGAGCTGCGGCACTGCTTCTGGCAATGCTCTTGCTCTGTTTCTGCCTGCCGTCCTGCGTGGTGCGGTCGGATGACGACTCCGTCGAGCCGAAGCAGCTGGTCTGGGCCATCGGCACCAGTCTGCCGGAGGCGGAGGATTTTTTTGACGAGCTTCCCGCAGGGGCATCGGTTTCCTATGCCGATGAAGCGGCACTTCTCTCCCTGCAGGAGGGAGACAATGAGGTAAGCCTGATTTACCGACCGGAAAAAGGAAAGGCACAGACGCTTACCACAGGCCTGCGCCTGATTCATGACACCGAGCCGCCGGTGATTTCCGGTGTACAGGACATCATTGCCTATATCGGAGAGGGCATATCCTACCGCTCCGGCATCACGCTGACCGACAATTGCGGCGGGGAAATCACGCTCACGGTGGATTCCTCCGCAGTAAACACCGAGCAGGTCAGCGAGGAGGAGGGGTACCCGATCATCTATTATGCAACCGACCACGCCGGCAACACCGCCACGGCAGAGGCACGGGTGCATGTGTACGAGCAGGAAATCACCCTTGATATGCTGTACGCGAGCATCGACCCGATCATTGCCGAGCTGGGGCTGTATGCGATGAGCAAGGTGGAGCAGGTGCGGGCGATCTGGCAGTTTGTGCACACCGACCACGCAATCACTTATGTGGACCATTCGGACAAGACCAGCTGGATCCGGGCGGCTTATTTTGCCCTGATCGACCAGCAGGGGGATTGCTTCAGCTTTTTTGCGCTCTCCAAGGCGTTTTTCGAGCGGCTCGGAATCGAGAACATGGATATTCAGCGGACCCCCGGCTATACAGACGACACCCACTACTGGTCGCTGGTCAACGTGGCGGAGTCCGGTGCGCCGGCCCAGTGGTATCACTACGATTCCACCCGGCTGCGGGATGTGCCGTACAGCGGCGCCCTTTTGACCGACCGGCAGGTGGACGCCTTCAACCGGCTGCGGCCAAACTTTTATCTCTATGACCGCACCCAGTATCCGGCAACCTCCACGGTGGAGCTGACCGAGCGCCCGGATCTCGACTGAAGCGCATGTTCCGGCGGCTCTCCATGCCGCAGCGATGCCTGATCCTGCCGCAAAAGGGGAGTGGCGTCCGTATTTCTTAAGACACGCTCAAAGAAAAAGCGGACGAACGCTTTTGTGTAATTTTGATTTGATGTGCCTTTTGTCTACATCCTGAGCTTTCATGCGAAAGTCGCCGTGAATTGTGCGGTGTTTGAAAAAGTTTGATCAAAACTTTCATCAAACTGACGAAAGCTGTTGCTTTTGTCTACAGTCTGGCGCCGCCGCGCCATCAGGTGCGGCGGCGCTTTCCTGTATTCCGGCGTTGCGGAAAAGAGAGAACATGCGGCAATGATTGTGCCGGCAAGCAGCCTTGCCGCAGGACTTCCGGTGCTAAATCCGATAAAAATGAAATATTTACAAAATAGGTGTTTACAAAATCGGGGTTTTGTAGTAAAATATAGTTCAGGAAAACGGGTTCCGGCCATATTCCGGCGGGAACCGGTTCATATATTGCAAAATCCATGCCGCCCAATCCTTGCGGAGCCGGGCTTCTGACAGTCAAGAGGGAGTGAACAAAATGAATCAGCCAAAATACCGTCGCGTATTGTTAAAGCTATCCGGCGAGGCGCTGGCGCCGGAGTCCGGAGGAATTCTGGACTTTGATTTTCTGTTCCGGGTGGCCGGGCAGATCCGCCGCTGTGTGGAAGCCGGCGTGCAGGTTGCCGTCATTGTCGGCGCAGGTAATATCTGGCGCGGCCGTCAGGGCACCGGAATGGATCATTGCCGGGCGGATCATATGGGAATGCTGGCAACCGTCATCAATTCCATTGCCCTGCAGGATGTGTTCCTACGCGCGGGGATGGACGCCGTGGTGCTTTCCGCGGTGGAAATGGAGGCCTTTGCCGATGCCTACACGGCCCGGGACGCCATCCGGGCGCTGGAGGAGGGGAAGGTCGTCATTCTCGGCGCGGGACTGGGTACTCCGTATTTCTCCACTGATACCGCCGCGGTTCTGCGTGCGGCCGAAATCAAGGCCGACTGTGTGCTGATGGCAAAAAACATCGATGCGATTTACAGCGCCGATCCCAAGTGCAATCCCGACGCGGTGCGGTATTCGGAGATCACCTACCGTCAGATCATTGAAGAAAATCTGCGTGCGCTGGATATGACCGCAACGATTTTCTGCATGGACAACCACATCCGCTGCTATGCTTTCGGTCTGGCCGATCCCGAGAATATCTACCGAGTGGTGATGGGGGAGCCGGTGGGAACCGCGATCTCGTGCGAAGGCGGCGCGGCGGTGTCCGGCTGATCCGGCCGGCGCACCGCAAAATCGAACCGCCCGCGGATACAGCGGGGCGGAGCATGTGAAACCGGGCTGCCGCGCGGCAGCATACCATTGTATATGATCACAGAAAGGATTGGATAAAGCCATGAAACTGAACACCAAAACCACTGAAGAAAAAATGCAGAAAAGCGTTGCCGCCTATGAGAGCAATCTCTCCACCATCCGTGCCAGCCAGGCCAACAGTGCGGTCGTTTCCAAGGTCACGTTTGAGTATTACGGGGCGCCGACCAGAATTGTGGACATGGCCTCGGTTGCGGTGACCGATCCCAAAACACTCACGATTACACCGTATGACCGTTCCACGCTCAAGGCCATGGTCAAGGCCATTCTCGCATCGGACATCGGCATTACGCCGACCGACGACGGCTCGGTCATCCGCCTGATCTTCCCGCAGCTCACTGAGGAACACCGCAAAACGCTCGCCAAGCAGATTCAGAAGATGGGCGAGGAAGCCCGCGTGGCGATCCGCAATGTCCGCAGGGAAGCGAACGACGAGATTAAAAAGATGAAAAAGGACGGCGAAATGACCGAGGATGAGCAGAAGGCAAGCGAAAAATCGGTGCAGGACGTAACGGATAAATACATCAAGCAAATTGATGAGATTACCGCCAAAAAAGAGAAGGAAATCATGCAGATCTGATTTTCGGTTCCCCGGGCTGCCAGTGCGGCGGCCCGGGGCATCGCTACGGAGTTGAGACGATGTTTTGGAGCAAAAGTAAGAAAAAAGAAAGGGCTGACGCTGTTCGGATTGACGATCGGCTGCAGCACATCGCGTTCATTATGGACGGCAACGGCAGGTGGGCGAAAAAACGGGGAATGCCCCGCGAGTACGGGCATACGCACGGTGCCGCCACCTTCAAAAAAATCGGCCGCTATTGTGAAAAAATCGGTCTGAAGTATATGACCGTATATGCGTTTTCCACCGAAAACTGGAAGCGTCCGCAAAAAGAGGTGGACGCGATTATGAAGCTGTTTGACGACTACATTGAGGAGTGCTTTCTCGAGATGGAGGAGGACAACGTGCATTTCCGTTTCATCGGCAATCTATCGGTTTTTCCCGAGGCTACACAGCGGAAGATGGAAAAAATCGACCGGGAAACCGCGCACAAGCCCTTTCTACTCAACATCGCCGTCAATTACGGCGGACGGGAGGAGATTGCGCACGCCTGCAACGCCCTGATCCGGGAGGGAAAAACAGAGGTGACCGAGGCCGATATCGGCCGGCATCTTTATACGCTGGACTGCCCGGATCCTGATCTGATTGTGCGCACCGGCGGGGACTATCGTTCCTCCAATTTTTTGCTTTGGCAGTCGGCGTATGCCGAATACTATTTTACGCCCACGCTCTGGCCGGATTATTCCCCGGCGGATGTGGACGAGGCGGTGGCGGTATTTTACGGCAGAAAACGCCGCTTCGGGGGACTCTGACCGAACGTCACCGGCATTTTTCCGGCCGCAGCCGGCTGTTCTGCCCGCTGCCCAACGCTGCCGGGCCTCTTTGGAACCGAAAGGAATCAAACGACATGAAACAACGCATCCTCACATCTGTTGTGGCGTTCTGCATCCTGCTGCCGGTGCTTATTTTTGCCGATACCCCAGCGCTTCCGGCAGCTCTGGCGATCTGTGCGGTGCTGGCGGTAAATGAGATGCTGCACTGTATCGGCCTTGGCCGTTCGCCGGTGATCGGAATCCCGTTTTATCTCTCGGCGGCGGCGTTTCCGTTTCTTGTGCGCTATCTTCCGCGCGAGGGACTGCTGTTTCCGATTGCGGGGAGCGTGGCGGTACTCGTTGTGCTGTATCTGTTTGCCGTGCTGATTTTTTCACACGGAAAATATCAGCTTCAGTCGCTGGGCGTCTGCTTTATGAGCCTGTTTTATATTCTGGTCGGCTTCAACGCCATCATCTATATCCACGATTATGAGATCGGGGGGCAGTATCTGTACCTGATCGTGTTTGTCGGCGCATGGGTCACCGATATTTTTGCTTATTTCTGCGGGCTTTTGCTCGGTAGGGGCGGCAGACATAAGCTCATCCCCGACGTCAGCCCCAAAAAGACCGTGGAGGGAAGCATCGGCGGCATTGTGTTCTGTATGCTGGCCATGCTGCTGTTCGGTGTGATCGTCGAGCGCGCGGTGCCCGAAATTCAGGCCAATCTCTGGCTTTTTGTTGTGTCCGGGCTGGTTGTTTCGGTGGTGGCGCAGATCGGGGATCTGTGCATGTCGGTCATCAAGCGGAGCTACGGAATCAAGGATTACGGCAAAATATTCCCGGGCCACGGGGGGGTTCTCGACCGCTTCGATTCGGTGCTGGCCGTCTCGGTGGTGCTTTTGGTGTTCACGTCGTTTTTCAACTTTTTTGAAGGGATCTGAGAAATGAAGCATTGCACATACCCGTCTGTCACCGTGCTCGGCTCCACAGGCTCGGTGGGAGAGCAGGCGATGGACGTCGCCCGTCAGACCGGCGCGGCCGTCAACGCGATTTGCGCCAACCGGAACGCCCGGCGTGTGGAGGAGCAGGCGAGGGAATTCCGCGTACGCGCCTGCGCCATGTCGGATGAGCGCGCCGCGGCCGATCTCAGGCTGCGCCTTGCCGACACCGATATCCGGGTGTATGCCGGAACCGATGGCATCTGCGAGATGCTCTCGGAGCCGTACGATGCCGATGAGATGGTGCTCAATTCCATCATCGGGGAGGCTGGGCTGCGCCCTACGCTGGCGACATTGGAGGCCGGAAAAAAGCTGGCGCTGGCCAACAAGGAGTCGCTGGTTTGCGCCGGGGCGGTGGTCATGCCTCTGGCACGGGAAAAGGGAATTGAAATTCTGCCGGTGGACAGTGAGCACTGCGCCATCTTTCAATGTCTTCGCGCGGGAGACCGGGGAGGCATCCGGCGCATTCTGCTCACGGCCTCGGGAGGCCCCTTTTACGGCTGTACCGCGGAACAGTTGAAGGAGATCACAGTGGAGCGCGCGCTGGCACACCCGACCTGGAATATGGGGGCCAAAATCACGATTGACAGTGCCACGCTGATGAACAAGGGCTTTGAGGTCATCGAGGCTGTGCATCTGTTCGGCGTCCGGCCGGAGCAGATCGAGGTGCTTGTGCACCGGGAAAGCATAATGCATTCGGCGGTCGAATATATTGATAACAGCGTAATCGCCCAGTTTTCGGTTCCGGATATGCGGCTGTGCGTACAGTACGCGCTCACGCACCCGGCACGGGCCGAGGCGGTGATCCCGCAGCTCGACCTCTGCGCGGTGGGCAGTCTGACCTTTGCCAGGCCGGATACCGAAACCTTCCCGCTGCTGCGGCTGGCGCTGGACGCCATCCATGCGGGCGGCGCGGTTCCCGCTGTGCTCAACGCGGCCAATGAGGTGGCGGTGGCAGCCTTCCTGAGCCGGGAAATCGGCTTTTGTGAGATTTCCGAGCTGGTGGGGGAGGTTGTTTCCGCACTGCAAAGCACGGCCAAAGCGGCAAACACCATCGACGCCATTTTCAGCTTCGACACACAGGCGCGCGCGCTGGCAAATGAAATTCTGGCGAAGCGCAGATAAGGCGATGCCAAACCGGAAAGAGAGGAATTCGTTTTGTCCATTCTGTATATTCTGCTGGCCATCCTGTTTTTTGGATTTCTGATTTTTGTTCATGAGCTGGGGCATTTTCTTGTCGCACGCGCCTGTGGGGTGAAAATTCTCGAGTTCGCCATTGGAATGGGGCCGAAGATTGTTTCGGTCAAATCCAAAAAAAGCGGCACGGCCTATTCGCTCCGGCTGTTTCCGATCGGGGGCTTTGTGAGTATGCTGGGGGAAAACGGCATGGAGCTGGCGCAGGGCGGCAGCGGACAGGACGGTACCTCCGCACCGCCTGCGTCAGGGGCTGACGACGCTTCGGACCGTGATGGGAGTGATGATGGGAACCGGGATTCCTTCTTTGTCAATTCCGCAGCCGAGCCGGCGGCAAACCAGCCGCCTTCTCCCGCGGCCGCGCCCTCTCCGGTCAAGGACCCGGGAGCTTACTGCAACCAGAAGCTGTGGAAGCGGATGCTGATCTCGCTGGCCGGTCCGCTGATGAACATTGTGCTGGGCTATGTGCTGATGGTGGTGCTGGTGCTTTGGGCAGGACCGGCGTCGGTGGGCGGCACGCAGATTGCCGGCTTTTACGTGGAGTACACAGCCGAGGAGGCCTTGGGCGGGATTCAGAAGGGAGACAGCATCGTCGGCGTCGACGGCGCCGATGTCCGCTCGATGGCGCAGCTCCGGGAGCTTGTTTCCGCCAAGCCCTCCGGCCTGTTTACAGTCACGGTGCAGCGCCCGAACGAGGACCGGACCGCGGTCATCGGCGTAACACTGGAACATGTTCCGTTGTCGCCGGAGCTGCTGGAGAGCAGCTTCGCCTCGTCGCTCAGCGAAGGCTCGGGCCTGCAGGTGAACGACATTGTAAAGAAGGTCAACAACACCGCGGTGCACACCTTTAACGAGCTGTTTTATGAAATGTCCAATCAGGGCTACCGTCCGCTGACCCTGACCGTGGAGCGGAACGGGGAGAAGGTGGTGCTGGAAAACGTCATCATTCCCAGCTATGTGGCCAGCGGCGTGACCTTTGGCAACCCGGATTTTCAGGTTTACCGGGAGGCGTCGTTTGATTTTCCCACAGTCATAAAGCACGCCTTCTGGCGCTCCTGCTCGGCCGTGAAAATGGTATTTGATTCGATCAGCGGGCTGCTGACCGGGCGCTATGGAATCGAGGCGGTCTCCGGCCCGATCGGCATCACCGAGGTGATTACCGACGCCGCCAAGAGCAGCGGTCTGGATGTGCTCAATCTGCTCATCGTCATCTCCATCAACCTCGGTGTGATGAACCTGCTGCCCCTGCCCGCGCTGGATGGCGGCCACATTCTGCTCTATATCATCGAAGCCATCCGCCGCAAGCCGCTCAAGCCGGAGATTGAGGGAGTCATTAACTTCATCGGCCTGATTCTGCTCCTCGGGCTGGCGGTGATCATCGCAATCAAGGACGTGATCGCATTATGAATTACAACAGTATCCGCAGAAAATCCAACGAAACCGCAATCGGCTCCTGCCGTATCGGCGGGCAGGCGCCGATTGCCATTCAGTCCATGACCAATACCGACACGGTCGACGCGCCCGCCACCGTGGCGCAGATCCGCGAGCTGGAGCGCCGGGGCTGCGACATTGTGCGCATCTCGGTCCCCAGTCTCGAGGCTGCCGACACCATTCTTGCCATCCGGCAGGCAGGCGTCCGCATCCCGGTGGTCGCGGACATCCATTTCGATTACCGCATCGCTCTGCGCTGCGCCGAGCTGGGCTTTGACAAGATCCGCATCAACCCCGGCAATATCGGCGGAGAGGACCGGGTGCGCGCGGTTTGCGCGGCCTGCCGGGCAAAAAACATACCGATCCGCATCGGCGTGAACAGCGGCTCGCTCGAAAAGCACATTTTAGAACGGTATGGCGCGCCAACGCCCGAGGCGCTTTGTGAAAGTGCCCTCTATCACATTTCTCTTTTGGAAAAGTTTGATTTTGACCGGATTGTCGTGTCCATCAAGGCTTCCAGTGTGCCGGATATGATCCGTGCCAATCGGCTGCTGGCAGAGTCCTGCCCCTACCCGCTGCACCTCGGCGTGACCGAGGCCGGGGGAGGCGAGCGGGGGCTGCTCAAAAGCGCGGTTGGCATCGGCTCGCTGCTCTGCGACGGCATCGGCGACACCATCCGGGTTTCTCTGACCGACGACCCTGTCGAGGAGATCGACGCGGCCAAGCGGATCCTGCAGGCCGTGGGGGTGGCCGGGCAGTGCGGCATGGACATTGTGAGCTGCCCCACCTGCGCCCGCACCAAAATCGATCTGATTCCGCTGGTGCGCCGGTTTGAGGATGCGGTCCGGGAAGCGGGGCTGGATCGCGTGCCGGTCAAGGTGGCGCTGATGGGCTGTGTGGTCAACGGGCCGGGCGAGGCCAGGGAGGCCGATGTGGGCATCGCGGGCGGACGGGGCGAGGCGGTTCTGTTCCGCCGCGGCGAAATTGTGGACAGGCTCCCGGAGGGCGAGATCATCGAGCGGCTGCTCCGGGAGATCCGCAGCATTGCAGACGGCAGGAAACAACCATGAGCAAAACCTTAATCGAAATTTTTTCCAAATATCACCCGGCCGACCCGGACAGGCAGTGGCTACTGTCCGCTCCTCCCGAGAGCATCCGGCTGCGGTTTGACAAGGAGCAGAAATTCATTGAAATCTCTGCTTCTTTTCCGCATATTATCCGCCGCGCGGTGCTCTGCCGGGTGGAGCAGGAAATTCAAAAGGCCTATGGGCTGAATTTTGTGCATATCTGCCCGCGCTACCCGAGCGAGCTGTTTTCCGAAAGCTATGTCCCCGAGCTGCTGACCGAAACCAACCGCATGGGCATTGTGGCCAACGGCTTTTTCAACAACTGCCATTACCGGCTGGAGGGCAGCCGGCTGGAGCTGGAAATTCCGTTCACCGAGAGCGGCATCGGCCTGATTTACGACGCCAAAACGCCCGGGCTGATGGAGGACATCATCCGGCGGGAATTTGGTGTGGATATTCACGTGGAGATCCGGCAGCAGGAGGACTATGACCCCGCGCAGGCCTGCCGCAGTGTGAGCGACCGCATACACGAGATGGAGCTGGACGCCGCCCAGGCCGAGCGCCAGTACCGCCAGATACAGCAGACACAGGCGCAGTATTCCTCCTCCGGCGGACTGCCGGAGGAGCCGGAGCGCGAGGTTCTGCCAAGAGCCTCCAGCATTTATGAGGGGGTGGATCCCACGCCCGAGCTGCGGGAGGACGGAACCTGCCGCATCGGGCACAGCATTTTCGACATCTCGGCCCCGGAGGTGGTCTTTGGCAGCCGATTCGATATTCTGCCCACTGCAATCGCTTCCATCAATCACCCGCAAAAAAACATTGTTCTGCTCGGCGAGGTCTTTGGATACACCGCCGAGGAAAACCGCAGCGGAGACAAGATGGACATCACCTTCAATTTGTTCGACGGCAACGCCTCGATCGAGCACCGTACCTTTGGGATGGAGCTGGAGCAGGCAAAGGAGCTGGGCGACATTGTGAAAAACGGCGGCGTTTATGCGATGAAGGGCTATGTCAAGCAGATGACCCGCAAGGGCAAAACCGATCTCGATTACACCTTTTTCTATACCGACATTGCAAAAATTTCCAAGGTGATGCGGCAGGACAAGGCCCCGCAGAAGCGGGTAGAGCTGCATCTGCACACCACCATGTCCACAATGGATGCGCTGATTCCGCCCGACGTCGCAGTCAAAACCGCGCTCAAATGGGGGCACCCCGCCGTGGCCATCACCGACCACGGCAACGTGCAGGGCTTTCCCGACGCGATGCTGGCGTTCGAAAAGCTCGCCGGGGAGGACTCCCCCTTCAAGGTGATTTACGGAATTGAAAGCTACTTTGTCAACGATACGGCCGGCGCGATTTCCGGCACCTGCAACCCGAGCTTTGAGGCCGAGAGTATCGTATTTGACATCGAAACCACCGGTCTTTCGGTGCGCAACTGCAAAATCACCGAGATCGGAGCCGTGAAAATCAAGGACGGGCAGGTGCTCGACCGCTTCAACACCTTTGTCAATCCCGAGGTGCCGATTCCCGAGGACATCGTAAAGCTGACCGGCATCACCGACGAAATGGTGGCCGATGCGCCGCTGGTGGCCGATGCGCTGCGTGCTTTTTTCGCCTTTATCGGGAACGATCGGGTGGAGGAGGGCCAGCCGCTGCCTCTGCTGATTGCGCACAATGCCAACTTCGACATCGGCTTTATCCGGTATTTTGCCCAGCAGTCAGGGCTGCCCTTTGAAAATCCCTATCTCGACACCGTCGCGCTTTCCAAATACATCAACCCCGAGCTGAAATCGCACAAGCTGGACGTCATCGCCAACCTGTATCAGCTCGGCGAGTTCAACCATCACCGCGCCTGCGACGATGCGGAAATGCTGGCGATGATCTATTTTCAGATGACCGAGCGGCTGCACAAAACCGAGCTGCACAATTTCGGCGATCTGCGGCGGGAGATGACAGACAAGGCCGACCCGCTCAAGCTCAACACCTATCACCAGATCATTCTGGTGCAGAATCAGGTCGGGCTGAAAAATCTGTACAAGCTGATTTCCTACAGCTATCTCAACTATTTCCGCCGCAACCCGCGCATTCCCAAAACCGTGCTGGAAAAGCACCGCGAGGGGCTGATCATCGGCTCTGCCTGCGAGTCGGGCGAGCTGATCCGGGCCATTCTGGAGAACCGGCCGGAATCCGAGCTGGAGGAGATTGTCGGGTTTTACGATTATCTGGAAATTCAGCCGATCTGCAACAACCGCTTTCTGATTGCCGAGGGCAAAATTGCGGACGACGAGGGCCTGCGCAACCTCAACCGCCGCGTGGTGGAGCTGGGAGAGCAGTACAACAAGCCGGTCTGTGCCACCTGTGACGCGCATTTTCTCAACCGGGAGGATGAGCTGTTCCGGAAAATCCTGCTGGCCGGTATGAAATTCCGGGATTACGACAAGGACGTTGGGCTCTACTTCCGCACCACCGAGGAGATGCTCGAGGAGTTTTCCTATCTCGGCGCCGAAAAGGCCTACGAGGTGGTGGTGACCAACACCAATCTGATTGCCGACCGCATCGAGCGCATCCGTCCCATTCCCAAGGGGTCCTTTACCCCCGAGATGGAGGGGGCCGAGCAGGAGCTGCAGGACATGTGCTGGGCGCGGGCCAAGCAGATGTACGGCGACCCGCTGCCCGAGCTGGTTTCGGCGCGGCTGGAAAAGGAGCTGACCTCCATCATCAAAAACGGCTTTGCGGTGCTGTATCTGATTGCGCAGCGTCTGGTGCATTTCAGCGAGGAGCAGGGGTATCTGGTCGGCTCGCGGGGATCGGTCGGCTCCTCGTTTGTCGCCACCATGGCCGGTATCTCCGAGGTCAACCCGCTGCCTCCGCACTACTATTGCCCCAATCCGGCCTGCCGGCACAGCGAGTTCTTCACACACGGCGAGGTCGGCTCGGGCTTTGACCTGCCCGACAAGGATTGCCCCAAGTGCGGCACGCGCTACAAGGCGGACGGGCATGACATCATGTTCGAGACCTTCCTCGGCTTTTACGGGGACAAATCCCCGGACATCGACCTGAACTTCTCGGGAGACGTGCAGGGCAGGGTACACAAGTATACCGAGGAATTGTTCGGCGAGGGGCATGTGTTCCGCGCCGGAACCATCGGGACGCTGGCCGACAAGACGGCATACGGGTATGTCGTCAAATATCTCGAGCAAAAGGGCATCAGCCTGCCCCGCGCCGAGGTCAACCGGCTGGTTTACGGCTGTACCGGCGTCAAAAAGCTGACCGGGCAGCACCCGGGCGGCATCATTGTCGTGCCGCAGAAATACGAGGTGTACGATTTTACACCGGTGCAGCACCCGGCCGACGATCCGAATTCCGATATTGTCACCACGCATTTCGCCTTTTCCTATCTGCATGACACCATCCTCAAGCTGGACGAGCTCGGGCACGATATTCCAACCAAATACAAGTGGCTCGAGACCTTTACCAATACCTCGGTCAACGATGTGGCCATGAACGACCGTTCGGTGTATGAGCTGTTTGAATCCACCGCGCCGCTCGGCATCCGCCCGGAGGACATTGAGGGCTGCACCATCGGCACCTATGGGCTGCCAGAGCTGGGCACCTCCTTTATCCAGCAGGTGCTGCTTGACGCAAAGCCCCGCAATTTTGCCGACCTGCTGCAGATTTCCGGCCTGACCCACGGCACCAACGTGTGGCTGGGCAACGCGCAGGATCTGATCAAGGAGGGAATTTGCGATATTTCCCGCGTGATCGGGACCCGCGACGGTATTATGCTCGACCTGATCCGGTATGGGCTGGAGAACGCCACGGCCTTCAAAATCATGGAGGCTGTGCGGAAAGGGAAGGGGCTGACGCCCGAGTGGGAGCAGGAAATGCGGAACCACGGCGTTCCGGACTGGTATATCACCTCCTGCAAGAAAATCAAATATCTGTTCCCAAAGGCGCACGCCGCGGCATATGTCATGTCGGCCATCCGGCTGGCATGGTACAAGGTACACAAGCCGGTGGAGTTCTACTGCACCATGTTCACCGTGGCGCCGACCGGGTTCGACGCGAGCGTGGTTGCCGGCGGAAAGCCCAATGTGGTGGCCGTCATGCGGGATATTCAGAAGCGGGGCAAGGAGGCCTCTCCCAAGGAGCAGGCCAGCATTCCGGTGCTGCAACTGGTCAACGAGGCCATGGCCAGAGGCATCCGCTTTTTGCCGGTGGATCTGCGGAAATCCCAGTCCTTCATCTTCCAGCCCGAGAACGGAGGCATCCGCATGCCCTTCTCGGCGCTGCCCGGATTGGGAGAAAACGCGGCCGAGAGCATTGTACGGGCCCGCGAGGAGGAGCAGTTCTTTTCGGTGGAGGATTTGCAGCTGCGCGCCAAGCTCTCCAAAACGGTCATTGACATTCTCCGTTCCAACGGAGCGCTGGACGATGTAGACGAAACCGACCAGCTCACCATCCGGTTCTGACTGCCGGCCGATCGGCTACGGCGAATTCACTACTCCCACCGGCGTGGAACCGAAACAGCAGACAAACGCCGCCCCGTCCCTTTACGGAAAGTGAGAGGGACGGGGCGGTGCCTGTTCAGACTGCGCATGGCTTGTTCATGTCATTCTTTGCAGCCATTGAGGATCCGGTTGCGGAAAAACCGTTCCGAATCATTGCTCCGTCCACGTTCCGGCACTGCCGGTATGGATGGGCCTGGCGTGGCAATGCGCCCGCGGCTGCAGGCAATGTCCGGCTACAGCCTTATTTTGCCCGCCGATGGGCCTCGGAGCCGTCCTTGGCAGTGACAGGGACGTCCGCAATATCACAGTAGGATTCCGCTTCACCTTGGGTTTTGGGAAGCGAGGGTGTCAGACCGGTGCAGTCATTGGCCGAGGCGATGGGGTTGGTCAGAAATACGTCGCGGGAGTAGTCCGCGGCGCTCTGACCGTTCAGCTTTTCCGCGTGCTTTTTTGGTTCGGACACGGTTTTGCCTCCTTTCGTATTTTATATTAGTTTGCGAAGGTTGACACCGGTTATACATCTGTCTGTTTTTGGAGATTCATTTGGGAAAGCTCCGGCATTCTTTTGTCTGACCGGACGATTGCCGGCAGCTTTTATGAACAAATCTGCTGCCCTTGGCGATGCCGGGATTGAAATACAGGCGTGTAAGGTACGCCACGGGCTTTTTATCATTCGTCACGGGCACAAATCCGTGCCCCTTTTTTGTATGTGTTAGGAGGTATAAATCCGGAAAAGCGGGAGAAACTATCCATAAACTCAAAAAAAGGAGGATCTCCCAATGACAACCAAAGAACTATTATACGTGGAGGATGCGCTCGGACATGAGCAGTATTTTCAAACCAAGTGCCAGGAAACGGCAAACCAGATTCAGGACGCGGAGCTGAAGGCCTGCGTGGAGCAGATGGCCCAGAAGCACCGCCAGATTTTTCAGAGCTTTTACGGCTTACTGTAAAGGAGGAGCAACCCATGCAAGATAAGAATTTGATGGAAGATATTCTGCTGTTGGAAAAGGGCGTTTGTGACCTGTATATGCACGGCGCAATCGAATCCTCCACCGCCAATGTGCACCAGGTGTTCAGCAACGCGCTGAACGAGTCTCTGCAGCTGCAGGACAGCATCTACAACAAAATGACCGCCAAGGGCTGGTATTCCGTTGAGCAGGCCGAGCAGAACAAGGTGAACTCGGTCAAGCAAAAGTTCAGCGGGCAGTAAGCCAACGGCCAGTGCTGTGCGCATTGTGAAAGCAGCGTGCAGCAACAACAGGAAAGCCAGCCCGATTTTTGTCATCGGGCTGGCTTTCCTTTGCAATGAAACGATGCGGCCGTTGGAAGCGGCCGCATCATGGCGCAAGATTTATACGTTGAACCGGAAGTAGACGATGTCCCCGTCCTGCATGACGTAGTCCTTCCCCTCGCTGCGCAGCACGCCTGCCTCACGGGCGGCGTTCATGGAGCCGTAGGCTTTGAGAGCGTCAAAGGACAGCACCTCCGCACGGATGAAGCCGCGTTCAATATCCGAGTGAATTTTGCCTGCCGCCTTTGGTGCTTTTGTCCCGCGGCGGATGGTCCATGCACGGCATTCGTCGGGGCCGGCGGTCAGAAAACTGATCAGTCCCAAGAGGGAATAGCTTGCCTTGATCAGGCGGTCCAGTCCGCTCTCTTCAATGCCGAGATCCGAGAGGAACATTGCCTTTTCCTCGGGAGGCAGCTCGGCAATTTCGGCTTCAATCTGGCAGCAGATCGGAATGACCTGTGAATGCTCCTGCGCGGCAAATTCCTTGAGCGCCTGGTAGGCGGGCAGCCCGACCGGCTCGCTTGCAGCCCAGTCCTCACTGACATTGGCCACATAAATAACCGGCTTCATGGTCAGAAGCGGGGTATCCGAGAGGCAGGCTCTCTCGTCATCGGTCAGCTCCAGCGTGCGCGCACATTTGCCGGATTCCAGTACCGCGTAAATCTTTTCGAGCGTTTCCAGCTCTCCGGCCAGTGTTTTGTCGCCGCGCAGGGCCTTGCGGGTGCGGTCCATGCGGCGCTCCAGCATTTCCATATCCGAAAATATCAGCTCGAGATTGATGGTTTCCAGATCCCGCATCGGGTCGATGCTGCCGTCCACATGGATAATGTTTTCATTCTCAAAGCAACGGATCACGTGCAGGATGGCGTCCACCTCACGGATGTTGCCAAGAAATTGATTGCCCAAGCCCTCGCCCTTGGAGGCGCCCTTGACCAGGCCGGCGATGTCCACAAATTCGATCACGGCCGGAGTGTATTTGTTCGGGTGATACATCTCTGCCAGAAAGTCCAGCCGCTTGTCCGGCACGGGAACCACCCCTACATTCGGCTCAATGGTGCAGAACGGATAGTTGGCAGATTCGGCGCCCGCATTGGTCAACGCGTTGAACAGCGTGCTTTTTCCAACATTGGGCAGCCCCACAATTCCAAGTTTCATAACAGTTTGTGCTTCCTTTCGGTATCGGTCATATCTTATCTATTATAATATAAAAATTGCAGTTTGGCAATAGAATCAAAAAAATCTATAAAAAATTTATAATTTAGCAAAAAACATTTGCATTCTGTTCAATTTTGTGGTATAATATTGGATATGCGGCATAGCCGGCCGCTGCGTCATGCGGAAATCCTGAGATTTTGACGAAAAAATTGAATTTTTACCACGAAATTCCGAATGGAAACACAAAAATTGATAAAAATTCATAAGTCCGTCACATTACTTCCGCATTGGCGTTTTATAATGAAGGCACAACAATGGATAAAACGGAGGATCTGAAAAATGACGGACACCAAAATTCTGGTTGTGGATGACGATTCCAATATCAGCGATCTGCTGAAAATGTACTTTGAGAATGAGGGCTACGACGTCAAGCTGGCAAGCGACGGCGTGGAGGGCTTGAGCTACTTCAAAATGTATGAGCCGGATCTGGTTCTGCTTGACATCATGCTGCCCAAGAAGGACGGTTGGCAGGTCTGCCGGGAGATTCGGGAAATATCCTCCAAGCCGGTCATCATGATTACCGCCAAGGGCGAGGTGTTTGACAAGGTGCTGGGGCTGGAGCTGGGCGCCGATGATTTTGTGGTAAAGCCCTTTGATATGAAGGAGCTTTCCGCCCGCGTCAAGGCCGTGCTGCGGAGGTACCAGAATCACACCCGTCAGAATGACGACGAGGTGATCAAATTTGAAAATATTGAGATCAGTCTGCAGAAGTATGAGCTCAAGCTGCGCGGCAAGTCGGTGGACATTCCGCCCAAGGAGCTGGAGCTGCTTTACTTCCTTGCCTCCAATTACAACCGTGTTTTCACGCGGGATCAGTTGCTTGATAAGGTATGGGGCTTTGACTATCTCGGGGACTCCCGCACCGTGGATGTTCACGTCAAGCGCCTGCGCGAAAAGCTGGAGGGCGCCTCCGACAAATGGGTTCTCAAAACCGTATGGGGTGTTGGCTACAAATTTGAGCTGCTGAACTGACGACCGGACAGCGCTTTTACGCTTTTGATTGGATATAATGACACCGAGGCAGCGCCCGCTGCGGCCGGTAGCCGGTGGCGGCAGCATTTGCACACCCGCGGCTGCGGAATTTGCCTGCTCCGGTCAATAGAGGAACCGATATAATTATGTTCAAAAGTGTGTTTGCAAAATATGTCACGGCGGTCATGGCCATTTTTGTGGTGGGTTTTATCGTGCTTCTCGTGGTGCTGACCTCGATTGTAAGCAACACGCTCTCGGAGGGAAAAGCCCACGAGATGAACGATGTGAGCGACGCGGTGGTCGGATACGTGCAGGATTCGGTAGGAGATGTGACACCGGAGGATTTCATACCGGCTTTTTCCGCCTGCCTGTCAGATCCCTCTCTGCGGCTGACCGAGCTGTTCGCGGCCCTGACCATCACCGATTCTGATCTCAATATTCTGATTGCCGACCAATCAGGGGTGATCCGCTACCGGATGTGCAACGGTCAAGAGGAGCAGGGTCTGGAGGTCAGTCTTCCGGAAAGCCTTCTGCCTGAGCAGGATACGGACGGAGATGCGTTGGACATTGTTCAGCTCACCCCGCTGTTTGATTCGGACGTACTGGTGCTCTCGGCCCCCATACGCGGGGCTTCGGATGAGATTGTGGGCTATGTTGCCGTATCCTCCTCCACCGCGCCCAACGGGCGGATGGTGCAGGAGTTGGCAAAAACCGCGATTTCCTCCGCTCTTTTGGTGCTGCTGGCAGCAATGATCGCCGTGTATTTCATCAGTGAACGGGTGATCGGCCCTCTGCGGGAGATGGCCGCTGCCGCACGCAAATTTGCAAGCGGAAAATTTGATGTGCGGGTCAACGTTTACGGCCGGGATGAGGTTGCGGAGCTGGCAGTGGCCTTCAACAATATGGCTGAATCGCTGGAAAATCTGGAGACCATGCGCAACTCCTTCATCGCCAATGTGTCGCACGATCTGCGCACCCCCATGACGACGATTGCCGGCTTCATCGACGGAATCCGGGATGGCGTGATTCCTCCGGAGGAGCAGGACCACTATCTGGAGGTCATCTCTGTAGAGGTACAGCGTCTTTCCAGACTGGTCACTTCGCTGTTGGATCTCTCCCGTATTCAGGCCGGAGACCGTAAATTCACTCCAAAGCCCTTCGATATCTGTGAGATGGCAAGGCTGATTCTCATTTCCTTTGAGCAGAAAATCGAAGAAAAAAAGCTGCAGGTGGAGTTTTTGTGCGATGAGGAGCGTATGATGGTATACGCCGATCATGACGCGATTTATCAGATTTTCTATAACATCTGCCACAACGCGGTCAAGTTTTCGGTGGAAGGGGGCATTTTCCGCATCCGGATCACCGAAAAGGAACGAAAGGTGCAGGTTTCGGTGTTCAATGAAGGGCAGGGAATTGCGCAGGAGGATCTGCCGTATGTATTTGAGCGCTTTTACAAGAGCGATAAGAGCCGCGGCCTGGATAAATCCGGCGTGGGACTTGGGCTGTTCATCGCCAAAACCATTGTGGAGGCGCACGGTGAGAAAATATGGGTGGAGAGCGAAACCGGTAAAAACTGTGAGTTTTTCTTCACAATGCCAAAGCCGCCGCACGCCTGAATCCACGGTTTTCCGAATGATACCGGCGGGATCGCGTATACTGTTACCGAGGGCATTGGCTCTCCAGAATGGAAAGGGGCAAGACAGATCATGAATGAAAATCCTTGGGAGCGGGACCCTGAAAACCCGAATGGCAGCCCGGAGAAAAAGCCGGTGGAGGAGTGTCCTGTGCCGGATCGGGAACGGCAGGAGGTAGGCGCTCCGGCACCGACGCCTACGTCGGCTCCGTATGCGTATCGATGGAGCTATGAGGCGCAGGCAGCCTATGACCGGAAGGAAAGCAAGCAGCGGCAGGAAAAGGGCACGGCGGTGTATGCCATTGTCATGTCCGTGGCCTTTCTCCTGTGCCTGAGCGTACTTATCGTTACTCTGGTGCTCAACGGTGTGTTCTCCGGTTCCTCCGGGCTGACAACGGCTGAGGTTGCCGAACGGGTCAATCCGGGCACCGTGCTGATATACGCTTCCGGCAGTACCCAAAGCGGTTATGGAACCGGCTTTTTCATCCGATCGGATGGATATATTGTCACCAATTACCATGTGATTGAAAGCGCGAGAACCATTTCTGTCACGCTGTACTCCGGCGCGGTGCGCGAGGCCAGTGCCGTATGGTATAGCTGGGCAGATGATCTGGCGATTCTCAAGATTGAGGGGAGCGGATATCCGACGCTGACCATCGGAAATTCGGATGCGCTGCAGGTAGGAGATATCGCAATTGCGGTGGGGAATCCTGCCGGAAACCTCGCGCCATGGACCACCACACAGGGCATTATCTCCGCCGTCGACCGTGTCATTTCGGTGGAGGAGAACACTGCCATTGTCGATATGGTGATGCTGCAGACCGATGCGCAGGTCAATCCCGGAAATTCGGGCGGGCCGCTTTGCAACGACCGTGGAGAGGTCATCGGTATTGTCACCCGGAAGATGAGTGAATATGAGGGGCTGGGGCTCGCCATTCCGATCAACGAGGCAATGGAGCTGATCAATGCTTATCTCACCACCGGCAGCACCGACCATGTCACCTCCAAGGTTTCCCGTGTGCGCCCAACCATGGGAATTCAGGCGGCAGATATCAAAGAGGGAGATCAGATTCTCCAGAACGACCCCTATGTCGCTCCGCGGGACGGTGTTTTGGTAGTCGGAGTCACACCGGGCGGCGCTGCGGAAGGGATTCTGGAGCCGGGAGACATCATTTTGCAGATGGGCGGTTCGGATGTTTTCACATTGGATCAGCTGCGGACGAAGCTGTATACCTACAGCTCGGGGCAGACGGTGGAGATCGTCGTCGACCGCTTTGGAGAACAGTTGACTCTGCAGCTTCGTCTCGGAACTGCAAGGGCTTCTTAAGGAGGCATGCAAGCGACAGGCTTTCCTCCGATCGGAGAAAAGCCCTGGCAGCTTGGTTGTATCTGCACAATTCCTGATGGCTATACAATGCGGTTGGCGCCGCACGTCAGAATTGCGACGGCTCCGGCCGGTCTCTGGAGTATCTTGATGAAAAGGGATGATTTTACATGAAGTTTCGGGAACGATTCTGGAGATTCTGGAACGGAAGAAACGGAGCCGATCAGTTATATCAGCTTCTCATGTGGGTGATTCTCGCACTGATGCTGATCAACCTGTTTGTAGGAAGCCTGATTTTTTGGCTTTTCAATCTGGCGTTACTGGGGTATGCGACATTCCGTCTGCTCTCGCGCAATCTTTACCGCCGCCAGCGGGAAAATCAGGCGTATCTGAAGCTGCTTTCCCGCATCAAGGGCTGGTTTGTATTGAACAAAAATCGTGTGCGGGATCGAAAAACGCATATTTACCGGAAATGCCCTTCCTGCCGGCGGGTACTCCGCCTGCCCAGAATCAAAGGCTCACATACCGTATGCTGCCCATGCTGCGGGCATCGGTTTCAGACAAAGGTTTGATGCTCCTGCTGGAAAGCACGGTGAAACGCGGCAGACTGCACGTTGCCGTAAGGCAGGGTACATCAGATGAGTACGCGCGTTGCCTTTCGGCGGCAGGGGGCGATACCTGAAGAGGCCGGCAAGGGGAAGATCTCTTGCCGACCTCTCTGTCTGGGAATGACAACAGTCATATCAATACCGCTTGGTTCACAAAGTAACCGGATTCGATTTTTCGAAGCCGTGCTTTGTGAATTTTACTTTTACGAGTGGAAGTGCTTGACAATCATCTGCGGCTATGGTATAATAAACTGAAATGAAATGCTGTTTCCGCCGCCGGCGGGAAGGCGCGTCTGGAATTCTGCCCCCGTGCAGCATTCCGGGATGGGAAGGAGAACCTGAAACATGCGTAAAATATGGATTGGCATTTTGCTTGTTTTGGCGCTGTGCTGTTCGGGCTGCGTCAGCCCGGAGCAGGGCGGGGAAGCCGAAACAGACAGGGGAAGCACATAGGAGCAGACGTCCGGACAACCGGGACAGACGGAGGAGGACGGCCGGCAGCCGGAGGAATCGACGGACAGCGATTCTGAGCCTGAAATCCCCAACGAGGCGGAAGACGGTTGGACAAAGTTTTATTAAGGAAATGCGCACATCACAGCCGGAGTTTTGTTTGCAGCCTTATAACCCCAGATATTGACCGCCGGTGTTGAAAAGGAATCAAAATGGTAAGATCGTCATTTCGCTCATCAGGCGCTTTGCACCGGGCAAAGCGCTTTTTCATGTAGGAAGCAGAAAATCGTAATTGACAGAAAAGGTGTTGAAATGCTGAAACGTTTTATGTCCTATTATAAACCGCATATGCGAATTTTTATTCTGGATATGCTGGCCTCATTATTTGTAGCCCTGATCGGCATCGTCTATCCGATTGTCACACGCAAAATGCTGAATGACTTTATACCAAACCGGCAGTATCGGTTGATTATCGGCTTCGGGCTGTTGCTGCTCGGCCTATATGCGCTGCGGATGCTGCTCAATTATTTCATTCAGTACCAGGGGCATATGATGGGCGTGCATATGCAGACGCAAATGCGTTCGGATATGTTCCGGCAGCTCGAAAAGCTGCCGTATCGCTTTTACGACAATCACGAAACCGGCAAAATTATGTCGCGTATGACAAATGACCTGATGGACATCAGCGAGCTTGCGCATCACGGGCCGGAAAATCTGCTCATTTCCACTGTTTCGGTTGTGATCTCCTTTGTATATCTGGCCACCATCAACATCTGGCTGACGCTGATTATCTTTGTCTGTGTGCCGTTTTTGCTGTTCATTTCGCTTTCTCTGCGTAAAAAGATGAGAAGCGCTTTTCAGAAGGGAAGACAGTCGATCGCTGCAATCAATGCATCGGTCGAGAGCAGCATTTCGGGCATTCGCGTGACCAAAGCCTTTAACAATGCCGAACGCGAACAGGAAAAATTTGAGGTCGGAAATGCGGAATTCACCGAGGCACGGAGGGAAGCCTATGACGCTATGGGGCGCTTTCACTCCGGAACCTCCTTTATTACCGATATTTTTAATGTGGTGGTTCTGATTGCCGGCGGACTGTTTTTATTCAACGGGCAAATTCAGTTCGGTGATTATTCGGCGTTTGTGGTGTCGGTCAGCCTGTTCATCAATCCCGTCACCACACTGATCAACTTCATGGAGCAGTATCAGAACGGTGTGACCGGATTTGAGCGCTTTATTGAGATTATGGACGCCGAGCCGGAGAAAGATGATGAGGGGGCGGTGGATATTGGCCGCGCGGAAGGGCATATCGAGCTGCGTGATGTGACATATTCCTATGACGATGGGAAAGAAGTGCTCAATCACATCAGCCTGAACATTGAAAAGGGTAAGACCTTCGCATTGGTCGGTCCGTCCGGCGGCGGAAAGACCACCATTTGTCATCTGATTCCGCACTTTTACGAACTGACCTCCGGTCAGATTCTGATTGACGGCAGAGAGCTGCATGAAATCACCAGAGAATCGCTTCGCCGCAATATCGGAATTGTCCAGCAGGATGTTTATCTCTTCAATGCCAGTATCCGGGAAAATATTCTCTACGGAAAGCTGGATGCCACCGAGGAAGAGGTGACGGAGGCTGCCAAGCGCGCCAATATACACGACTACATTATGACGCTGGAACACGGCTATGATACCCAAATCGGCGAGCGCGGCGTCCGACTTTCCGGCGGACAGAAGCAGCGCCTGAGCATTGCGCGGGTATTCCTGAAAAATCCGCCCATCCTGATTCTGGATGAAGCGACCAGTGCGCTGGACAATGCCACGGAAATCCTGATTCAGCAGGCGCTGGATGAGCTTTGCCGAGGCAGAACCACCATTGTAGTGGCGCACCGGCTATCCACCATCAAAAATGCCGATGAAATTGCGGTCATTACAAACGGACGCATCGCGGAACAAGGAACCCACGAGGAGCTGCTGGCCAGCAACGGAATTTACGCCAGTCTGTATCAGCTGCAATTCCGGGATCAGGAAATGGTCGGCTAATCGATAACGGTGAGTTCGCATATCTGTTCTTATTGTCTCTGGCTGCGCGTATACCAGCCGCGTCCCCAAAAATCTCACGGAGTGTGATTTTTGGTACCTAAAAAAAGTGGCCCGGCAAGCCGGGTTCAGGCAGCGCAGAATGGAATTAGCCAGATAGACTTTGGTGGCAGAAGATCTTGAGTGGATCCGTAGTCTGACAGCGGCGGCGCTGCCGGGCCACATACAATAAATGCCCTTGAGGATCTCCGAGCCGTGCGCGCGTGGCGCGCTGGGACTGCGATCAGATCAAAGGCAAACAAAAAAGCCCCTGAAAGGGGATATAGATAAGCAGAGACGTAATTATACAAAATGCAAATTTTGTATAATTGAGGGGATAGCCAGTGATCGCGCGGCCTTACTTTTTGAGAGTTCTCACCTCCGGCCCTCCTCCTGCTGGATCAGGTTGACCGCTGTCATGTATGCCGGCAGATGGTACAGGAAATCCCGACCGTACAACCGGATCAGCTCACGGATGGAACATAGGTATGCCCATGGCCGAGGCTTTCATCGGCTTGTTCTCATTGGTCAAGTAGTCTCTTGTGCAGCACACCGCGAAATGCCTTTCCGGCTTCCTCTGTACCTCTGTTCCTGCCTTTGGCTGGCTGGTGATGATTCCGATGGGTTGGAAACCTAATTGCCGGTCCATCCCGATTGCATGCAGTTTTTTCTGGAAAAAAATTTGAAAAAAATCAAAAAAGGTATTGCAATTTACGTCAAAGTATGGTATAATAATAACGTTGCGAGGAAGCATAGCTCAGTTGGTTAGAGCGCACGGTTCACATCCGTGAGGTCGAGAGTTCGAGTCTCCCTGTTTCCACCAGAAAGCAAAAAGCCTCTGAAATTTGGCAATGCAGCCAAATATCAGAGGCTTTTTGGTTTTGTTTAGTACACATGTATGTTTGTGTTACTCTCCTCCAAATAAAATATTGGCCTATAGTCAAAAAAGTGGACAAGAAATGAGAAATGAATTAACTGCCAAAGACAGCCTCGACCTGATCCGGGGTCAGCCAGCCAAGAGACGCATGAGGCCTGTGTGAATTGTAGAAGCCTTCAATGTATTCAAAAACAGCCAGATAAAGCTCCTGCTTGGAACGGTAAGTCCTCCGGTCCGATTCCTCCCGCTTGAATTGTCTGAAAAAGCTCTCGCAGACCGCGTTGTCAAAAGGATACCCCTTCTTGGAAAAGGACTGGACCACATGGAGCTCGTCCAGAAGTTTTCTGAAAG
>CALXUY010000042.1 GCA_944391805.1 uncultured Clostridia bacterium | reverse complement strand
GCGGTTGTTCAGCACCTCCGGCGCCTTGCGACACAACGCCCACGGCGTTGGATTCGTGGGAACTTTTTGCAAAGCAAAAATTCGTACAACCGCCATAGCGGTTGTTTGTGGCTATTTGCCACCTGCCTCCATTTTGAGAAAAGGAAATGCGCGTTGCGCATTGGCGAAAACTTATAGGCAACACCGCACAATTCTGACTGTGCGCCGCCTGCGGCTCTCTGCACGTCAGATTTATCGTCAAACAAACCAATTCTGAAAGAATTTTTTGACAGCAGGCAATAGTGGATCTGATTGCAACAAGCTACGCTTGTAGGAGATTTGTGCAGTTTGGCGGAAAAGATGCAAAAAGTTGTGCGGTCAATGGTGAAAGGCTTTCCTGGTGGAAAGCCGCCGTGAATTGCGCGGTGTTGCCTATAGTCAAACTGACGAAAGCCTCTGCTTTGGTCTACAGTATGGTGGCGGCCCGACGGGGCCGCCATACATGTGATCACGGCAACAAAAAACACTTGCTTTCCGCAATGACAGCAAGTGTTTTTTCATGGTCTGAGACAGTCTCTTCCCTTTCCTCCGTTCCGAAGCCGGGAGACGGACGGGCAGACATTCCGCCAGGCGGGTTCCGTGTTACGGTGTACCGCCGGCATCCTCCGGCGGCCGGGCCGCGGTGCGATCCCGCGCGCTCTTTCTTCCTTCCGGCCGGATGTCGCCCGATTTCATCAGGGAGATTTTGGTCAGATACGGTCCGACAATTTCATAAACCAACACGGCAAACAGCGTGATGGACTGCACCAGCGCGCCGCTCTCTCCCAGCTCCATGGCTTTGCTCGCCATGCCGATGGCAACGCCGGCCTGCGGCAGAAGCGTGATGCCGAGGTATTTTACCACGTTTTCATCACATCCCGTGAGCTTTGCACTGATTCTTGCGCCGGTATATTTGCCTAGCGTCCGCGACAGCACAAACACAACGCCAACCAGAACAACAGCAAGCTGCCCGAACACCGAAAAATCCAGCGCGGCGCCCGACAACACGAAAAACAACACGTAAAGCGGCGTGGTCCAGCGCTCGGCCCGCTCCATCAGCTCCTCGGAAAAATCGCAGATGTTGCAGAAAACCGTTCCGAGCATCATGCAGGCAAGCAGAGAGGAAAAGCCGATATGAACGCCGCCGACCTCAAACTGCAGGCTGGAAATTGCCACCGTCAGCATGACAAACGTCACCGAAATGGCAAGCCGTTTGGAGCGGGAATGAAAGAATTTTTCCACCCATGTAAAAAGCATGCCCATCAAGGCTCCGAGTACCAGCGAGAGCACCACCTCGATAATCGGCTCCAGCACAATGGAGAGCACATCCACTTCACCCATGTTCAGCGCCTTTGCCACACCGAATGAAATGGCAAACAGAACCAGCCCCACCGCGTCGTCAAGAGCGACAACCGGCAGCAGAATGTCGGTCAGCTTTCCCTTTGCCTTGTATTGGCGGACCACCATCAGGGTGGCGGCGGGTGCGGTTGCGGCCGCCACCGCGCCAAGGATGATGGCGGAGGACAGCGGCAGTACATCCGGCATGCAGAGGTGAACGATCACCAGCACCACATCGACCAGAACGGTTGTGAATACGGCCTGAAAAATGCCGATGACGGTTGCCTGCCGTCCGATTTTTTTGAGCTGCGAGAGACGGAATTCGTTGCCGATGGAAAACGCAATGAAGCCGAGCGCAAGGTCGCAGAGCACCGAATAGCCGTCCACTGCGGCCAGCGAGGGAAAGCCGATTCCCTCCACCTGCAAGCGTCCGATGACAAACGGGCCGAGCAGAATGCCGGCAATCAGATACGCCGTTACGGCGGGAAGGCCAACCAGCTTGGCAAGGCGCGTGAGCAACAGCCCTGCAAGCAATGCAACAGACAGAGTCAGTAAAACAGATGCGGTTGTCATAAGTTCCTTTCATCTCCGCCTTCGCGCGGAGATTTGTTGATTGAATTTGCGGCAACGCCGCATTACTCATGGCGGAGCTGTTCCGTCAGAGCTCGCGGAATTGCCTTGTATTTGCAGCCGGACAGATGACGGCGAGTCATCCGCACGGCCGGCTCAACGCAGCTTCTGCTTGCGGACGTCCACCCCGTAAAACGGAATGAGGCGGAACTCGCCCAGCAGGCGGCTGGTGATGCGGTCGCTGTATGTCCGGCGGAGATCGGCGGCCCCGAGATTGGTGCTGACAATGGTCGGGCGGCCCATGTTGAGCCGGCAATTGAGCACATAATAAAGGCAGGACTGCGTAAACTGATTGACCACCTCGGTGCCAAGGTCGTCCAGAATCAGCAGATCGCAGGAGATGTAGCGCTCGGTATTGTCGGCGTCGCCCGGCGCCATACCGTTGCCGAAGCGGCGGCATTCAAAATCCGATACCATGCCGACCGCGCTGCTGTAGAACACATCGTAGCCCCGCTCGATGACCACACGCGCCACGGCGGTGGAAAGATGGGTTTTCCCCAACCCCGTGCCGCCCAGAAAGAGCAGGCTCTCGGGCGGATGCTCGCCGTCCGTCGCAAAGGTTTGCGCATAGTCCCGCACTGCCCGGAGGTTCTGCTCCATGCGGCGGTATTCCTCGGGATTGGAGCGGTAGTAGTCCAGCGAAAAATTCTCAAACGACTGCCGCTTCAAAAGTCCCCCCAGCCCCGAGGACTCCATGCCGGCTTCCACCAGCCGGCGGCGCATACAGCTGCACATCCGGATGCCCTGATAACCGCTGTCATGGCACTTCTCGCACTCGTAGTGCGGGCTGCAGTAATCCTCCGGGTAGCCGTATGCGCGCAGCAGCGCCTTCCGCTCGGCCAGAATCCGGGTGTTCTCCTCGCGCAGCTTCGCAATGCCCGCCGCAGTGTCGCCTCCCTCCAGCGCCTGCTTCATAATCCGCAGGCCGAAGGTGGAAAGCTCCGCGTCCAGCTCCCGCAGCCCCGGTATCTTTTCGTGCAGCTCCTCCCGGCGTCCGTCGGCCGCCCGCTGCGCGTACAGCGCCTTTGTCTCATATTCCGCACGGATGCGCTTGAAATTTTCCTGGTTGTAGCCCATTTGGAGCTCTCCTTTCGGGTGACGTCATTTTGCGGGAGGTGCGCTGCCTGCGGAGGGCTCCGACGAAAAGCTCCGCTTGAGCGCCGCCTCGAAGAAATCATCGGTGTCAAAGCTGTTACCCAGCGTGGTCTTGCCGGTTTTTGCCTCGCGCTCGGCCTGAAGCCTGCGGTCGATCTCCTCGGGGGTGGCCAGCCCATCGGCGTGCCAGCGCTCCAGGATGGCATTGGCATAGCTCAGGGACGGCTCTCCTGTGGCGTTGACCGTGATTTCATATGCGCGGCGGATGACCTCCTCGCCGTAGCCGAACCCGATCCATGCGGCAATGAATTTTTTCTCCTTGGAGGTCAGCGCGCGGCTCTTCAGGCCAAACATGGAACGGACCTTCCCCTCAAGGGTATGAGCGGCCTCCAGCTCCTGCACGCGGGCCTCGAGCGCCGGCGCGGTGCCGATCCCCTGATCGATCAGGGAGATGGCATAGCGCTCCACCGCGCGCAGGCTTTTGAGCTCCATGCGCCGGCAATGCGCAAGCAGCACGAGAATGTATTCGCCGTCCAGCTGCAGATAGTCCACCAGCCCCACCAGAATATTCACCTCATGCAGATTGAACATCTTACCAAAGATATTCTGCGCCTCGTCAATCAGCAGCCGGAGCGATTCTCTTTTCTCCATCATGTCGGCCAGCTCTCCCGACGAATAGGTCGGCAGCTCGTCGGCACGGCGGAGACGCGTGACGTTTGCCCCCCCCGACGCGCCCGCAGACGCGGCTTCTCCCGCGCCCGGCGTTGCCGCCGCACTGCCGGGCGCTTGGGGGGATGCCCCCGCGGCAGAGGCGGAGACAGGGGCGGCGCCCCGCCCTTTTTTCTTTGCCGCCGGCAGGGAATCCGACCGGCCCTCGGGCTGCACCGCTTCCATCACGCCGCTCTCCTGCCAGAAGGCCAGAATGCCCGCCAGATCCTCCCTGCGGCAGCCCGCCAGCTTGGCCAGCTGCGTCGGCTTGTCCGCCAGGCTCGCATCGCCCGCCAGCCAGAGCAGCACACGGAGCTGCTCGCCGGTTGCGTCTGCCGAGAGCGCCGCTCCGGGCAGCACCAGCACGCTCTCACCGTAATTCCATTTCCAGTTCATCAAAGCTCCTCCTCCGCCGCGGTCTGCGCCAGACGGCAGAGCTTGTAGTTCAATATCATCAGTGAGTCCCCGAGGTGTACGTTCTCCACGGCCATACCGGGAGGCAGCTCAAGGTCGGTGCCGGTAAAGTTCCAGATGCCGGCAATGCCGCAGGCCTGCAGCCCGCAGGCGGCCTTCTGCGCGTGCTCCTTTGGCAGCGTGAGCACCGCGAGGCTCACCGGCGTCTGCCGGCAAAACGCCTCCAGCTCGCCGATGTCGTGCACCGCAACTCCGGCCACATCCTGACCGATCAGCTTGGGGTCCACATCGAACATGGCCACAACGTCCACCCCCCGCTTTTCAAAGATCGAGGACCGCACCAGCGCGCGGCCGAGATCGCCGGCCCCCACCACCACGGCGCGGATGCCCGCGCTCACGCCGAGCAGATCACAGATGCGCGCATAGAGATAGTTGACATTGTAGCCGTAGCCCTGCTGGCCAAAGCCCCCGAAGCAGTTGAGATCCTGACGGATCTGGGAGGCCGTCAGATGCATCATCTCTGCAAGCTCCCCTGAACTGATGCGCAATCTGCCCTGCCGGATCAGCTCCCGCAGATAGCGGAAATAGCGCGGCAGGCGGCGGATCACCGCGGGGGAAACGTCGGTCCGGTCGCCCGGCTCGGAAAGCGGTTCTTGACTCATCAGCTTCTCATCCTCGTTTCTGTAATCGCATTTCGGTCGCTTTTGTGTAGGTTGTCCAAAGTGTTCAAGCGCCCCTCCCCCTGCCCCGCCGGACGCCCGGCGGCTTTTCCACACCCCCGGCAGGCCAGCCGTTCGCGGGCGTACCTCGCCCGGATTCTGTCGAAAATCCGCATTTGCGCGGATTCCGCCCCCAATCCGGGAAAGGGAGAACAGCGGTTTTCCGGTTCTCAACAGCCTGTGGAAAACTCATGTGGAAAAGTGGAAAACCGGTGTGCGGGCGTGCCCGGGTATGTTTTCGTTCAATCTGCCGATTTTGCGTTTTTTTGCAAAAAGGGCTTGACAAGGCGCGCCCGGCGGCTGCCCGGGGCCGGCCGGAGCAAAGATGGTGCGGACAGCCTCAGCCCGTACCCGCGGGGAGCGTCTCCCCGGCGGAGGCATTGAGCGAGCTGTCGGCAAAATTCCCCCGGACCGCCTGAAAATAACCGGCGGCGGCAATCATCGCGCCATTGTCCCCGCACAGCGGCAGCTCCGGCATCGAGAGCCGGCACCCGCGCCGGCGGCACATCGCCTCCAGCGAGGCGCGCAGATGGGAATTGGCGGCCACACCGCCGGCCAGCACAAGGGTGCGCAGTCCGGTTTGCTCCAGCGCGCGTTCGGCCTTGAGGGTCAGAGCCTCCACCACATGCCGGGTATAGGACGCCGCAAGATCGGCGCGGTTGACCTCCTCCCCCCGCTGCGCCATGCCGTTAAGCCAGTTCAGAGCGGCGGTTTTTAGGCCGCTGAACGAAAAATCCAGCGTGTCGCCCGCCAGTGCGGGAGAGGGCAGACGAATGGCCTCCGGGTTCCCCTCACGGGCCAGACGATCCATCGCCGCGCCGCTCGGATAGGGCAGTCCGATGACACGGCCGATTTTGTCGAACGCCTCTCCGGCAGCGTCGTCTCTCGTTGCGCCCAGCTCCACGAACCTCGTCTCGGTCTCCACCCGGTAAATCGAGGTATGCCCCCCCGAAACAACCAGCGCGACAAAGGGCGGCCTGAGGTCAGGATCACAGAGATAGGCCGCGGCCACGTGACCGTGAATGTGGTTGACGGCAACCAACGGGATGCGGTTGGCAAATGCCAGAGCCTTGGCAAAATTCACGCCGACCAGCAGCGCCCCGATCAGCCCCGGGCAGGCCGTCACCGCCACCGCGCCGAGCTCCCCAAGCGATACGCCTGCCTGCTCCAGCGCCTGCCTTGTGACGCCGGTGATCGCCTCGATGTGCGCACGGCTCGCGATTTCCGGCACAACGCCTCCGTACAGCCGATGAATATCGACCTGTGACGCGACAATATTGGAGCGGATGGCGCGCATCCTCTCCTCCATTTCCACCACAGCCGCCGACGTTTCGTCGCACGAGCTTTCGATTCCCAGCAGTAACATTCCCGTTCCGTCCCTTTCACAAAAATCAACACCGCCCAAGCTGTGGGCGAAGCCATCCGGCCTCCGGCCCGCAGAAATGCGGTCCGCGAGCTGCGTCAGACCAGCGCCAGCAGCATCACCACCGCATCCTCTGCCGGATGACTGTAAAAATGCCGCCGGATACCGGCCTCCGCAAAGCCCTCACTGCGATAGAGCGCACGGGCGGCCGCATTGGACACCCGAACCTCCAGTGAGAGCTGCCCGAGGCCTCTCTCTTTTGCATCGGCAATCAGCGCCCGCAGCACAGCCCGCCCGGCGCCCGCGCGCCGGAAATCCGGATGGACCGCCACATTTGCGATCTGCCCCTCGTCGGGCGCAAGAACCATACCGGCGTATGCGACCGTCCTGCCCTCGCAGTTCTGCACAACATATCCCACGCCCTGCTCCCCCAGCAGCAGGCGAAAGGCCTTTTCGCTCCACGGCTGCGAAAAGCACAGCCGCTCAATCCCGGCCGCGGCGGGGATATGGGTCTCGTCCATGCGCATCACCCGGAAAGGCACGGCGCCGCTCTCCCCGGTATCCGTCCGCCCTTCTTTCGTCAAGCACCGCGCCTCATCTGACATGCGCCGCCTCTCATCCGGCATGCGCATCGCCTGATCCGTCATGCCCGTCCTCCGGCCGGTTCCGTTCCGGAAAGAGCAGCGCCCGCACCAGCCGGGTAATCCGCTCCAGGCAGACCCTGTAGTCCTGCTCGCTCCCGCCGTACGGGTCGGGCACGTCCTCCCCCAAGGTGGTGATTCTGCCCGCAAGCTGCGGGAAGCGCAGCAAAAGCCCCAGCGCGTGCTGCCGGCTCATGGCCACCAGCAGGTCGTACCGCTCGGCCTCCTCGCCGCACAGGGTGTGTGCGGTATGCCTGTGATAGTCCTGCCCCGGCACCGCGGGCACGCCGGCGGCCTCCAGTGCCCTGACCGCATTGTCCGCGATGGGATCCCCTTCCCCGGCGGCCAGACCGGCGCTGAAGGCCTCGAGCTCGGGCCTTCCCAACTCCCGCAGGCTCTCGGGCAGCTTTGCCAGCGGCTCATAGGCCATGGCGTTCGCCACAGCCGCAGCCATCGGCGAGCGGCAGGTATTTCCGGTACAGACGAAGCAGACCCTGCGCGGCGGATCCCCCTGCCCTGCCGCCTGTCCCTCGGTTTTCGGAGCCGGCTCTTCGGCGCGCTCCAGCACGGCACAGCCGCCCGACGCCGCCGTGCCGGACGCGATCATTCCGGCTGCGGCCGCGCCCGCCGCGGGATGGGGCGCACCGGCGGGCGCTCCCCAAAGCTCTGCCCGCGCCATACCCGGGCAGAGCGGCTGCCCCACCGCCGGTGCCGCCGCGATGCACGACTCGCGCCTCTCGGCGGTGATATTCCGATCGAAAACCTGCAAACTCTGCCGCATCCTGCAACACTCCTCACTCGGTAAAGAAATAGCTCTCCAACACATCGCCAACCGCATAAAAGCAATCGTTGACGCGATCATACATTAGGTTTTTGCCAAGGTGAAAGACCGCCTCCCCCTGCTCGGTGATCTCGGACTTGATCCCGGGATACAGATCCGGGATGCTGCCGTCCGCATTGAGCTTGGCGTAAACGTCCACCTCCTCGGCAAACTTCCAATACTCCAGTACATAGGCGATGCCGGGGTAATCGGACGCCACAAACAGCAGCTCGTATCTCGTCTCGGGCTGCGGAATAATCTGGTTCCCCGGAATGGTGGTTCCCCTCTGATAGGTCTCCACCACGTCGGCAATCTGCTCCGACCGCTCGATGGTAGCGACCGGAACCGCATAAGCGCCGCTCAGGCAGAGAGAGATGCGGGTCACAGCCATCTCCCACAGGGCGGGCAGGGTCACGGTCTCGCTGTGATACAGATCAAAATTCTCATCTGTCAGCCAAAGGCTGCTGTCCAGCCCCTCAATGGCATAGAGAACCTTTTCGCTCTTTGTCCCAACAATCTTGGCAATTTCCTCCGCATCCAAACGGGAAATTGCCCGATAACAGAGCGGAGCCATCACATAGGCCGCGCCGCTTTTCTCGTTCCGGTAAGCCCCGTTCTCATAGCTCAGCTCTATCGCGCCCCCGCAGGACGCGAACAGGGCGGCGCAGACAAGCAGGAGGCACAGGGCCGCTGTGCGTTTCTTCATTCAATTCCCTCCTCAATAACCAAACACACCCGAGAGCGAATCGTCATTCTCAATCCAATCCCGCACCGGAATGATCCGGTAATCCTCCCGGGTATCCCGGATAATAACCGTTTCAATCCCGGCGTTGATCACCTGTCGCTTGCACATCATGCAGCTCGAGGTTCCCGGCATCAGCTCTCCGGTTTTCGCATCTACGCAGACCATGTACAGAGTGGCTCCCAGCATCTGCTCGCGGGCCGCCGCGATGATGGCATTCGCCTCGGCATGTACTGCACGGCACAGCTCATACCGCTCCCCTCTCGGAATCTGCAGCTTGTCCCTCATACATACCCCGAGGTCGTTGCAGTTCTTCCTCCCTCGCGGAGCGCCGTTGTAGCCTGTGGACAAAATGGTGTCGTTTTTGACAATGATCGCACCGAACATCCTGCGCAGGCAGGTGGAGCGTTCGGCCACCGTTTGCGCGATATCCAGATAATAATTGTGCTTGCTTACCCGATCCACTGTTCTTCCTCCCGTCTGTTTTCCTCTATTATAAATCATTTCCGGGAGAAAATCAAGGCATTCAAAAAAAATTTACGCATATCGGCTCCGCTCCCTCCCTCCGCACGGAAAAGAAGCGGACAGAGCGCCGCGCGGGGAGTGAATAGGATGCGCACGGACTGGCGATAATAGCTTTGTAAAATATTCTCAAGAAAGGGCTGAATGCCATGAACAAACCGCAAATCATCCGCTGCTCGGCCCGGGAAATTCTCGATTCCCGCGGCAACCCGACCGTTGAATCCACCGTGTTCCTGTCCGACGGCACCGTGGGAGTGGCCAGCGTGCCCTCCGGAGCCTCCACCGGAATTTACGAGGCCTGCGAGCTGCGGGACAACGAACGCCGCCGCTATGGCGGCAAGGGCGTGCGCGAGGCGGTAGCCAATGTGGGACGGGTGATTTCCCCCGCGCTCTCGGGCGTGTATGCCTCCGAGCAGGGAGAGCTGGACCGCATTCTCTGCGACCTTGACGGAACCGACTCCAAAAGCCGGCTCGGCGCCAACGCCATTCTTTCGGTCTCGCTGGCCGCCGCCCGCGCCGCCGCCAACTGGTACCGCCTGCCGCTCTACCGCTATCTCGGCGGAAGCGCCGCCGAGCGGATCCCGGTGCCCATGATGAACATTCTCAACGGAGGCGCGCACGCCTCGAACAATGTGGAAATTCAGGAGTTCATGATCGCTCCGGTGGGCGCGCCGAGCTTTGCCGAGGGGCTGCGCATCGGCAGCGAGATCTACCACACGCTGGGAAAGATTCTGCGCGCCGAGGGCTTCGCCTCCACGGTTGGAGACGAGGGCGGCTTTGCCCCCAACCTGAACACCGACGAGGAGGCGCTCGAGCTGATCTGCCGGGCAATTGAGCAGAGCGGATATGACACCGAGCAGGTGAAAATCGCGCTGGACTGCGCCGCCGGTGAGTGGTATACCGACAACGGCAGCTACCGGATGCCCAAGCGCGGCGTCACGCGGACCCGCAGTGAGCTGATTGAAAACTGGGTGCGTCTGAGTGAAAAATACCCGATCTTCTCGATTGAGGACGGGCTGGACCAGCGGGATTTTGACGGCTGGCAGGATCTGACCACCCGGCTGGGGAAGCGGCTGATGCTGGTGGGCGACGACCTGTTTGTCACCAACGAGAAGCGCCTGCGCGAGGGTATCCGCCGGGGCGCCGCCAACGCCATTCTGATCAAGCCAAACCAGATCGGAACGCTGAGCGAGGTCATCCGTGTGATTCACCTGGCGCAGGACAACAACTACGGCTTTATCCCCTCGCACCGCTCGGGCGAGACCGAGGACTCCACACTGGCCGACATCGCCGTCGCGGTCAATGCGCGCTATATCAAATCCGGCGCGCCCTGCCGCAGCGAGCGAGTGGCAAAATACAACCGTCTGCTCCGCATCGAGAGCGCGCTGGGCGCCTCTGCAAGATACGGAGGATGAGAATATCAGAATACCGGGGCGGGGAGGCCGCATCAAAGGCCTCCGCCGTCCCGTTTTTTTGTCGCTGCTCTCTCCCGCCGCGCCTCGCTTCCTGACGCGCATTGCCACAGCCCGAACCGGCCTTCCTCACCGCAGGAAATTCACCCGACGGCTTCGCAGTAGTAGGTCAGTGTCTTTGTGCCGTCGCTCTCACGCAGAATCTTGTCGCCGTCATCCGAAAATACCAAATACACCTTTTTTGTATTGACTTTTCAAAAATTACATAGTATAATAAAACGGGAAACGAAAAAATGTCACATACAATCATCAAAATCAAAAAGGGGTGGATTATGAAAAAGCTGTTGTCCGTTTTCTTGATGATCACTACAATTTGTACGGCTGCTTCTTGCAGTAATAACATATCAAATGCCCCCGAAACTTCCGAACCGTTGACAAGTGAAACAACCAATACCGGTGAAGCGCCGGCAACGGACGATATGGAAGGAGAGTCTGACGCTGAAAAATACATGAGCTACACGCTCAATGACGATGGAAAGTCATATTCCGTTTGCCCAGTAGGATTACCGGATGTAATCAAAGAACTCGTATTTCCGGGAGAGTATAACGGCTTGCCGGTTACTGAAGTTCATGGAGGGGGATCCGAAGTCAGCATTGAAACAATCATTATATCGGAGGGTATCAAAGTAGTTTCAGCCTCATTTGCCGACTGCTTCAATATCAAAAATATTTATATACCCGCCAGTGTGATTTATATTGGAATGGGCACATTCAATTCCCGTCCCACGATGGGATACCCTAGTTTTATCAAATCCAATGTCATTGAAAAAATTGTTGTGGCGGAGGGAAACCCGTATTATCATGTGGATGGAAATTGTCTGATTGAAACCAAGTCAAAAAAAATTATTTTGGGCTGCAACAGCAGTGTGATACCGGATGACGGAAGTGTGAAAAGTATTGGTTACGCTGCTTTTGCCAATTGCAAATCAATAGAAACAATCGTACTGCCGGAATCGATTATAGAACTTGAACATGCTGCTTTTTACAATTGTCCCAATCTGAAACAAGTGTACATCGCCTCTTCTGTTTCAAAGGACAGAAAAATGGTAAATTTTGATGCCGAAGCCGTATTCTATTGCGCTCCGGGATGTATTTTCTATGTTCCCGATGTTGAAAGTTTAGAAATATATTCAAAAGTGTTTGGACCATATACAGATTTTGAAATCGGAATTCCATAACAAAATCACCCATAGGCTTTGAAATCAAAACCTATGGGCTTTTTTATGCTTGTTTAGGGAACCTCTAAAAATTAGTTCCCAGTATTAAATTTTGCGATTCAACAGCGAAAAAATGAAATCAGGGCGGCGAATCGCATTCCTGCCTCAAAATTCATGTATATGTTGGGGTTGGAACCCCC
>CALXUY010000041.1 GCA_944391805.1 uncultured Clostridia bacterium | reverse complement strand
GAGAAAGAAGTAAAGGCTTCGCGTTGCTCCGCCGCAAATCTGCTTTGCAGAATTTGCCCAAAAGAGACGCCGAAAGGGATATTTCGCCGTCTGCGGACGGAAACTTTTGCGAAGCAAAATTTCCGGCACCTTCGGTGCCTTGCGAGAGAGGGCTCCGCGCCCTCGACCGCGCCGCCTTTTGAAAAAGGCGGGCGAAAACTTTAGCCAAACTGACGAAAGCCTCTGCTTTGGCCTACAGTCTGCGGGGGAGACAACCGGTTGTCTCCCCCGAAAAAGCAATCTGATTTATTCTGCGAAATGATAGATTCCGCCCGAGAGCTCGGCGGTATATCCCGAGGGCAGCCGCAAATGCGCGGTCACTCCCTGCGGAATTTCAAACTCGTAATACACCTTGTCGCCCTTGTAGTACCAATGCGAGCGGATGCAGCCGCAGCGGGTCTCGATGGAGGCCTGCACAAAGCCGAGGCAGCGGTCGGGCCGCGGAGCCAGCTCCACCTCCCGGTAGCCCGGCGCACCCGCCACCGGCGAGATGCCGCAGGACACGCTGAAAATCCAATCAAACACCGCACCGTAGGCATAGTGGTTGAAGGAGTTCATCGAGGTGCTCCAGAAGCTGCCGTCCTCCTTTTGGCTGTTCCAGTGCTCCCACATGGTGGTGGCGCCGTGGCAGACCGAATAGAGCCACGAGGGGGAGCGTTCCTGCATGAGCAGCTCATAGGCCAGATCGTTGTACCCGTTTTCCGTGAGCGCGTGCAGCAGATAAGGCGTACCTACAAAGCCCGTGGTCATACGGGTGCCGTTCTCCCGGATCATTTCAGCCAAGCGGTCAGCCAGCGCCTTCCGGTCCTTCTCCTCGCAGAGACCGAAATAGAGGATCAGCACATAGGCGGTCTGGGTTTCGGGAACCGGAATTTCGTCCCCCTCCTTCCAGCCGTCCGGGACCAGGCGCAGCCTGCCGCCCGGCAGATACCGGGCACGGAAGGCCTCCACCACCCGCTCGCGCAGGCTCCGGTAGGCGCTCATATCCTCGCCCAGCGCTTCTCCTGCCTGAATCAGCAGCCCGGTGGAATAGGCAAAGTAGGCGCTGGCGATCATATCGGTGGGGGTTGCGCCGTCGCAGCGGTCGGGGTCGCCGTCCATCGCCAGCCAGTCTCCGTAGTGGTAGCCGCCCAGCCAGAGGAACTCCTCGGGTCCTGCGCCATGCATATAGTCGACCCACTTTTTCATCATCGGAAAATGTTTTTTCAGCAGCCCCCTGTCGCCGTAGGCGAGATAAATCTGCCACGGCGCCACGCAGGCCACGTCTCCCCACGCGGCGGAGACGCGGGTGTCCCTGCCCTTGAGGCAGCGCGGAACCACTCCCCGCACCGCGCCGTCCTTCTCCTGCTCCAGCGCCACATCCGCAAGCCATTTGCGGAAGAAGCCCTCCACATCGTAGTTGATGGCGGCAGTACGGCAGAAGATCTGCGCGTCGCCGGTCCAGCCCAGCCGCTCGTCGCGCTGCGGGCAGTCGGTGGGAATGTCGAGATAGTTGCTCTTCTGCCCCCAGACAATGTTGTGGTAAAGCTGATTGATCTTCTCGTTGCCGCAGACAAAGCGGCCGGTGCGCTTCATGTCGGAGTGCACAGCCACCGCCCGGAAGCAGTCGGGGTTCACATCCTCAAACGGGAACTCGATGAGCTGCACGTAGCGGAAGCCCTGAAAGCTGTAGGTCGGCTTGAATATGTCCTCCCCGCCGCTGAGCACATAGACATTCTCGTTGCGTGCCGAGCGGTAGTTGCCGGTGTAAAAGTTGCCGTCCCGGTCGAGCACCTCGGCATGGTGCAGCACAATGCGGCCGCCCCTCTGCCCCCGAATGCGCACCTCAACATATCCGGTCATATTCTGGCCGAAATCCAGCACCAGCTCTCCCTTGGGCGTGCGGATGACCTCCACCGGCGCAAGCCGCTCCTGCTCGGTGATCCATTCGCCCTGCTGCGGAACCAGCCGGGTGCGGACGTCCGAGCGAACCGCCTTGCCAAGGAAGGTAATCGGGGCGGTTTTGTCCACGGTCTCGCCGTGATAAATCTCGGAGGATGTGACCTCGGTGGTGTACACGTCCCAGCTCTCGTCGGTGGCAAGCAGGGCGGTGCTGCCGTCGGTGTATGTCACCTCCAGCCAGCCGATCAGCGAGGTGTGGTCGGCAAAATAGTGATTGGTGTGGCCGTAGCCGATGAAGCCGACAGCCCAGCCCTGCCCCAGACCGATCTCAATCCGGGTGCGCTCTGTCAGCAGATCGGTTACATCGTAGCTCTGCACCTGAATGCGGTGGCTGTAGCTGGTCCAGCCCGGCGTCAGAACCCCTTTGCCGACTCTCTGACCGTTGATGTACAGCGCGTAAATTCCCATGGCCGAAACCTGAAATACCGCCCGACGCACAGGCTTCTCCGGGCGGAACTCCTGCCGGAAGCCCACAGCCGCCGCTCCCTGATCGACGGGAGACGTGATCCAGAATCCGTTTTGCTTCATACTGTTTTCTCCTTATCGTTTTTTGCTTGCTTTGCAGTTTTTGTTTTTTACGGAAAACCGAAGCCTTTCCGCATGGCGAAAGCATCACCAAGCACCGCTTGCGGTGCGTTGTTTTTCTCCGGAGGTTTCCCCTCCAGCCATATCCAAAAGAGCGGGGAGATGCGCCGCACGCGATTGGCAGAGGCACCCCCGATTTCCCTGTCCCGGCATGTCTCCGAGCTTGTGCGTCCAGTATATACAATTCGGAGAGAATTGTCAAGGGGGGATGTACAACAGGTTAAAAATCACCCGTGAGAAACGAAAAAATGCCGGTGTCCCGCCCCAGTCATAGGCCATCCGGCAGAAGTACGAAGGGCAATAATTTCCGCATCCGGGGATTCCGGCAGGAGGCGTATCGACGTCTTTCTGTCAGCCGCCCGCCGATACCAATGGAAACGCTTGGAAATCCGCTTGGAAGCAAACGGAAATTACCGCTTGACAAAGCAGTCCTGTTCTGTTATAATGGAACCGGGGAATCCCCAAATTCTACAGCCGCCGGCGTCTGCCGGACGGCGGAACGGAGAAAAAAATGAAACCAAGGCTTGCACGCATTCTCGCCCCGGCTTTCGCGCTCATTCTGCTGCTGACCTCTCCCGCCCTTTCGTCCTGCCGCCAAGCCGACCCGGCTGATCCGGCCCCGTCCGATTCACCGGCGCAATCCGATAACGGCCAGCCCGGGCATGCCCGCACGGTGCGCACCAGCGGATCCACACCGTATGGGCTCCGTTATGAGGGCACTGCCGAGTGCTCGGAGCTCTCGGCAGCCGAGCTGAACGGCAGCAGCGAGGAATGCCTCCGTCTGTTTGCCCAATACATGACGTCTATTGTCACCTATGATTTTTCTCTACACATTCCGCTCTTTCAGCAGGAGGTGCTGGAGCAGTCCCTCTACCCAGAGATGGAACAGTCCGGATACACAACCGAGCAGGCGATTGCCCGCATCAGCGAAAACGCGGCCGAGCTGATTGGCGTGTACCTGTTTGAAGTCGAATATGAGGTTGTCGGCCTGACAGCCAACGACCCCGCCGAACGGGAGAAGCTGCTTGGCAGCCTGCCGGAGGAAGTTGACCCCTCCGCCGTCGGAGACGTGCTGACCTATCGCATTGCCGATATGCGCCTGCTGATCAACGGCATACTGTCGGTTCCCATTGATTACGCATATGATATCGGATACAACGGCGTGTGCTTCTACCGGTATCAGGACGAGTGGTACCTCACCCCCTCTCTGCTGGATGACGACTTCAGCATTGATCTTCTGCAGGCAGACGCCTCGTCTGACAAATACCACTATCACACCGATCTGCGAACCGGAACTGTGGCGGCTGTGGAAAACCGGATTGTGTTCCTTGAGGAGTACCCGGAGGAATGCTACCTGCTCCCGCCGGACGCGGTTCTCCCCGCAGTGGGAGATGCGGTGGAGCTTTCCTACTACGACAAGTGCAGCGGACTGTCCGGCGAGCACTGCACCAAGGGCACACCCCTGAAAATCTATAAAGTCCCGTCGGACAACTGACGCACAAAACCGCCCGGTATGGAGGCTTTCCATATCGGGCGGTCAGATTGATCCATGGCAGGCGTGCACAGCCGCTGATTTGCGATGCAGCATGTAGCGGGACAGCGCGGCATCCGGCCTTTCCGCTCACAAATCTGTTTTTTGAAGAATTCTGAAGAAAACGGGGAGAACTTCTTTTGGAAGTTTCCCCCGTTCATCGTACTGTAAAGCGCTCAATCCCTGCTCATGGCACGCTGAATCATCGCGCCCAGCCCAAGGCAGAACACGCCGGTTGCCATCAACAGATATTTATCGGCCTTTTTGAGATTGGTCACACGCACCTTGACCTTTACGCGCTCCACCGGCTTCACGGGCTGCGGCTGATACGCCACCCGCGGCTGCGGCAAAGGCTCCGCATCGGCAGAAGCCGCCTGCTCCACCACAACCTCCTCCGGCTCCTTCGCGGCCGCCTTGCGGCGCTTGGACGCCTTTGCAATCGAAACGATCAGCAATATCACAGCCAGAACCGGGATCAGAATCAGGGACCCCAGCATCACCAAATCGGTTGCGTCGCAATTTTTGAAGAAATCAACGACCTTATCCCACCACCACTGCATAAATTACCTCCCCAATTATGTAAAAATTTGATCGGGTAAGCCCGCGGCAAGCCCTTGCCGGCAGGCACGCATCGGATAATCCAAGAGATATCTATATCCTATTATACATCCCATCCGGCCGTTTGTCAATACATTTTGATAAAAAACTCCGCTGATTTTTGCGCTTTTCCGGCCTGTCCTGTCCTTGCAGGCCGCCGTTTTCTCCAATGCAGCCGCTGCGTCCGCCCCGGGTTTCATGCTTCGCATGCAACTTTTCCCTGAATTTTCGGAAAAGGTATTGATAAATTTCCCAAATTGTGCTATATTATTAGATGGCAATTCAAATTTCTGAAAGGAACCAAACAAATGACTTATAACAAAAAATCGATTGAAGACGTTGAGATCCGCCCCGGGCAGAAGGTATTCGTCCGCTGCGATTTCAATGTTCCCATGAAGGATGGGGTCATCACCTCGGACAAGCGGATTGTGGGCGCGCTCCCCACCATCAAATACCTGATGGACAAGGGCGCAAAGGTCATTCTCTCCTCGCATCTCGGCAAGCCGCACAGCATCTTTACCCCGGGTTTTAAGCTGGACAAAAAGGAGCTGGCCAAGATCGCCGAGCTGCCCGCAGCCGAGCAGGAGGCCGCAGCCGCCGAGCTGAAGGAAAAGGCCCTGAAGAACGATGCCAAAAAGTTCTCGCTGAAGCCGGTTGCCGACCGCCTGAATCAGGAGCTGGGCGGCAAGGTGGCCTTTGCCGCCGACATCATCGGGGAGGACGCCAAGGCCAAAATCGCGGCCATGGAGAACGGCACCTGCGTGCTGATTGAAAACGTGCGCTTTGACGCGCGCGAAACCAAAAATGACCCGGCGTTTGCCAAGGCCCTTGCCGATCTGGCCGGTAAGGACGGCCTGTTTGTGAACGACGCGTTCGGCACCGCGCACCGTGCGCACGCCTCTACCGCCGGTGTGGCGGACTACCTGCCCGCCGTCTGCGGCTTCCTGATTCAGAAGGAGATCGGCGTGATGGGCAAGGCGCTGGCCGACCCCGCCCGTCCGTTCGTCGCCATTCTGGGCGGCGCCAAGGTTTCGGATAAAATCGGCGTCATCAACAACCTGATCGAAAAGTGCGACACGCTGATCATCGGCGGCGGCATGGCCTACACCTTCTTTGCCGCGCTCGGCAACACGGTCGGCACCTCGATCTGTGAGACCGATAAAATTGATCTTGCCCGGGAGATGATGGCCAAGGCAAAGGCCAAGGGCGTGAACTTCCTGCTGCCGGTGGACAATGTGATCGGCCGGGAGTACAACGAAAACACCCCCTATATGACCATCTATTCCGACGCGATTCCGGACGGCTGGATGGGCCTTGACATCGGCGAGAAGACCCGCGAGCTCTACGCCAAGTCGATTGCCGGCGCGGGCACCGTGGTCTGGAACGGCCCGATGGGCGTTTCCGAGTGGAAGAACTTTGCCGCCGGAACCGAGGCGGTTGCCGAAGCGGTTGCCAACTCGGGCGCGGTATCGATCATCGGCGGCGGCGACTCCGCGGAGGCCGTCGAGCGCTTGGGCTTTGGCCCCAAGATGACCCACATCTCGACCGGCGGCGGCGCCTCTCTCGAATTCCTCGAGGGTCTGGAGCTGCCCGGCATCGCCTGCCTGATGGATAAGGACTGACTGCGGCTTTTTACCGAGCCGTGGGGGCGCTTCCGCAAGGAGGTTCCCCCACATAGCCCTCGATCCTCCGGCAGCGGCAGTCCGCATGGGGCGGACGGATGCCGTACATTCCGCGCGCAGCGGATTTCAGAAAGGATTCACGTCTGATGAGCATCATTGTAGAGGGGCACAGAGGTTATCGCGCCCTGTATCCGGAAAACACCCTGCTCTCCTTCCGCAAAGCCATTGAGCTTGGTGTGGACGCGGTGGAATTTGACGTCTGGCTCTCAAAGGACGGCGTGCCCGTCATCATTCACGACCCGGACACCCTGCGCTTAACCGGCGTGCCGGGGCTTGTCACCGAGCGGACGCTGGCCGAGCTCAAGGCGCTCGACGCCGGCTCGCACAAGGGAGCCGAATTTGCCGGCGAGCGCATCCCCACGCTGGAGGAGGTGCTGCGGCTGATACATGGCCTGCGCCCGGAGCTGCGGCTGGGGGTGGAGATCAAGGACTTCCGCCGGGAGACGGTGGACCTGACCGTGCCCCTGCTGAAGCAGTACGGCTTTTTTGACGGATGCTGGTTTTACAGCTTCCACGCGGGCGTGCTCCGGTATATCAAAACCGCCTATGGCGGACGCACCATGGGCTACCCGGATTTTCAGATGCAGGGCTTTGAGCCGGATTCCTATGATTTTTATGACGAAATCGGCCTTGAGATGAAGCTGGTGAAGAGCGAGCTCTTCCCGTTTTACCGGGAAAAGGGTCTGCCGATGCACATGTACTGTGCCGACACCGCGGAGGATGCAGGGCTGTGCATCGAGCACGGCGCCTCCCTGATCACCGCAAACGATCCGGTCCCGCTGCTGAAGCTGCTGGGGAGGCTCTGAACAGGAGGCAGGCAGCCGGGGCTCCGCCCTCTGCCCGCACTCCGGTCCGGGCACTCCCCGGAATCCCGCGCGGACCCGTGCCATTCCGCCCGCGCATACAGAAAGGAAAACCATATTTATGAATACAGCAAAAAGAAGAACGGTGATTGCCGGCAACTGGAAGATGAACTTCACGCCGGCCGAGGCCACCGCATTCATCAACGCCGTCAAGCCGCTGGTCGCAGGCAAGAACAACTGCGACGTGGTGTTCTGCGCGCCCTATGTCACCATTGCGGCCGCGCAGGCAGCGGCTGCCGGCTCAAACATTAAAATCGGAGCCGAAAACGTGCATTTTGCCGAAAAGGGCGCCTACACCGGCGAGGTGTCGGCCCAGATGCTGACCGCCTGCGGCGTGGAATACGTCATCATCGGACACTCCGAGCGCCGCCAGTACTTCGGGGAAACCGACGAAACCGTCAATCTGCGCACCAAGGCTGCGTTGGCCGCCGGCATGAAGGTGATTCTGTGCCTTGGCGAGGTCAAGGAGCAGCGCCTCTCGGGTGTGACCGACGAGGTGGTTGCGATGCAGACCAAGCTCGACCTGAAGGACGTGAGCGCCGAGGAGCTGAAAAACGTGATCATTGCCTATGAGCCGGTCTGGGCCATCGGAACCGGGCTGACCGCAACTCCCGAGCAGGCCGACGAGACCTGCGGGGTCATCCGCGCCACGCTGGCAAAGCTCTACGGAGCCGATGTTGCCGAGGGCGTGACCATTCAGTACGGCGGCTCGATGAACGAAAAGAACGCCGCCGAGCTGCTCTCCAAGGTCAACGTGGACGGCGGTCTGATCGGCGGAGCCTCTCTGGTCCCCGAAAAATTTGCCGCCATTGTGGACGCGGCACAGTAAAAGTTATTGATGGGAAAGACCTCGGAGGGAGGCCCCCTCTTGAAAGACGGGGCCTCCCTCCGAACCACCCGCCACCGAGAACTTTCCCGGCACCGGCCGCCGGTTGTCACGCATATTCGCATTCATGTGTGCAACAAAGGCGGTCGGTGCCGGGAAATTCTTTTTTGGGCGTGCGTTTTTTCTTTGACACGCACGCTGTTTTTGGGCGCTTTTTTCGGTGTGATATTTTTTAACGGATGGTGTGCTATCAGCATCCGTGACTCCCCCTGTTGAAGAGTCTTGAGGGGGGTGGGGGAACTTCTTCCAGAAGTTCCCCCAAAACTCGGGTCGGTTACGTGCCGGCTTCCGCTTCTGTTATTTCCCAAGCCGAGACAACGCGCACGCCGGAGTCCTCGGTCGTATAGGTCACTCTGAACGCGTCTCCGGGCTTTGCAAACACAATCCCCTCGTTTGCGGCGTTGAACTCGATGCGGTAGACCTCGCCGGTATCGGCTGTCAGATAAACCTGCGTCACGCCGGAGAGCGTCAGATAACGAATATCCGCAGCTGTAAAGGCCGCTTCTTCTCCATCGGACGCGGGCGGCACGGTCCCCACGCCGTTCTGCGCAAGCAGCGCCGTGTAGGCCGCAATTGCGGCGGACTGTGTCTCGCCCGTGGCCACCATGCTGTATTGCTGCACATTCACCAGAGCGTAGAGCTTCACCAAACCGTTTGCGTCCTTGAGCACCATGATATAGGTCGGCTCCCCGGCAATGTTCACCAGAGACGGGAAGGATGCCTGATAGCCCTTCTCCTGCACCTCTCCCTCGGCGGCGCCCATGGCCGAGTTTTCGTCCGCACCGATGACCGGATAAAACCGGTATTCGCCGGTGCGCGCACAGGTCAGCAGAAACCCGATGTTGGATTCGTCCGAGGTGACCGAGGTCACGCCGGTAAAATACCATACATCGTCGCCCAGCACCACGTAGCCGTAGTCGGCGGTGGTCTGCGTGCAGCCCTTGTTGCCGATGATGCTGTTGAAAAATCCGCCCGAGAGCGTGCCGTGCCAGTTGTATTTCTGGCATGCAAGGTCGCCGTCAAACACAATGTCCACCCATGAAGGTGTTTCGGAAACCGGATAAAGCTGACTGCTGCCGTCCACCGGGTTGAAGATGATCACCTCGTTGACGTCCATCGCGCCGAACATCCCCACGCGGGGAGAGCTGCAGGCGACAATGTAAAACACCTCTCCCTGCTCGTTGACCTCAAAGCTCATGCGCCCGAAGATTTTGGTAGGGTAGCGGAAGCGCAGCGCGCGGGTCAGATCCTCGCCAAAGTATCCGCTCCCGACATAGCGCATCCCCTCGGGCAGCTCGTGATACTCGGCCGTGTTGGCAATCGGGTCTACCATGATATAGCCCGGAATGCCGTGCCCGCGGTTGTTAAACCACTTGAAAAAGCCGTCGTATTCGAGATTGGCAATCTTCATCGGCTTGCCCTGGTAGTTGATCTGGGTGTAGTCGGCGCCCGGCACATACTGCGACACCACGTCGGCCAGCGCCCCCAGCATCCGGTTGCCGAGAATGCGGGCGGAGTCCGAATCCATCAGGGCAATGTTTGTGACCTGCGTGGTTTCGGGCATATCGGCGGCAAAGTCGCGGTCCTCCACCGTCACCACGCCGGCATAAGCCTTTGCGTGAAAGAGAGGGGAGGAGAGCAGCAATCCCAGCAGCAGCACAACCAGCGGAACCGGAATGATCCAGACAAAGATACGGGAGAAGCGCCCGCCCCGCACAAAGGAGGAGGCGGAGGCATCCGCCCCGGCCGATGCGCCGCCGTGTCCGTCCGGCCGGCGGGTCCGGGAGAGCTTGCCGCGGCTGCCAAGCGAGCCGAGCCGATCCAGATTGAACACCCCGAGGCAGACGGCAAACACCGCCAGCACGAGGAACAGAAACCACCAGAAGGATTTACTATAGACGTTCAGCGGCGGGAGCATGAAATAGTAGAGCAGCGCACAGATGACCAGCGCCAGCAGCACCGAGCCCACCATGCGCAAAACCGCCTTGGTTTTTGGTCGAAAATTTAGTTGCATAAAAGCCTCCTATGCTTTTGAAATTGTATAATGATTATAACACACAATCACTTGATTGTCAATAGAAAACCGAAAAAAATTTTTGCAGCTCACCGCAATATGCAAAAAAAGCCACGCCCGGCAATGCGCAGCCTTCGCATTTCCACCCCTGCAATCGCTTCTCTGTACCCTTCACCATGTTTTTGAAGGGAGAGCGCGTAAAAAATATAGCCGCCCGGATGTTGTTCCCCATCTGAACCGCTTTGAAAAGAAGTGTGGGGAAACCCTTTTCAAAAGGGCTTCCCCACAAAATGCGGCGCCAGAAAATGCGGCCTTATTCGATATTTGCCGTGACCACCACGTCGGCGCCGGTGCCAAGCACGTCGGCGATCACCACATCTCCGATGTGCGCGGGCAGTGTGACGGCCGCCGCGTTGATCTCCTTCATCAGGTCAAACATCCGCTCTTTGGGAATCGTGCGGCTGGTTTTGACCGGAATTACCCGGCCGTCCGTCGCGCGGACGGTAGAGGTCACCGTGCGCATCGGATGCGTGCACTCGTCGGTGGCATACTGCTTGCCGCGCGGGCAGGTGTAGCCGGTGATCTCCTTGATTGCCCCGTTCTCCAGCTCCACCTTCAACTGGCATCCCTTGGGGCATACAATACAGGTCAGCTCTCGCGTCATCTCAACCCACCTCCAATTCAAAGCGCAGACCGGCCGCGCCGTCCAACTGCTCGGGCTTCAGCGTCACACTCTCCATCTCACCCGGCGCCATTTTCGGCTTTTTCTTCCGCAGCACCACACGGTCGCCGTCCAGCACCTTCAGAGTCACGTCGCGGTAGACGTCGGCCACCCGGAAGAAGACCGTCACGTCCTTTTTCTGCGTAATGCGCTGGGGGACCGTGTAGCGCACTCTGCCGTCCACGCTGAGCGGAATATCCAGCGCCTCGGCCGACTGCCCCTGAATGTAGGCCGCCGCGCTCTTGCCCGCAATCTCTGCCTCCTCCGAGACAAAATCCACCAGATCATGCACGTGCAGCACGTTTCCGCAGGCAAAAATGCCCTCGACCTCGGTCTGCCGGTCCTGATCCACCAGCGCGCCGTTGGTCACGCGGTCAAGCGGCACTCCGGCGGTCTTGGAAAGCTCGTTCTCAGGGATCAGACCGACCGACAGCAGCAGCGTGTCGCAGGGGATGTACTCGCGGGTCTCTGCAATCGGGCGCCGGCGCTCGTCGACCTTTGCGATCGTCACACCCTCGAGCCGCTCCCGGCCGTGAATCTCCACCACCGTGTGGCTGAGCTTGAGCGGAATGCCGAAATCGTGCAGACACTGCTCGATGTTGCGGGCCAACCCCCCCGAATAGGGCATCAGCTCGCAGACCGCGTGCACCTTCGCGCCCTCCAATGTCATGCGGCGGGCCATAATCAGGCCGATGTCGCCCGAGCCGAGGATCACCACGTTGCGGCCGGGCATATAGCCCTTGAGGTTGACATACTTCTGCGCGGTGCCGGCGCTGTAAATACCGGCTGGCCGGCTGCCCGCAATGTTGAGCGCTCCGCGCGAGCGCTCGCGGCAGCCCATGGCGAGGATCACGGCCTTGGCCGCAATCGTGAACACCCCGCGCTCGCTGTTGGTGGCCGTCACCACCCGGTCGGGCGAGATGTCCAGCACCATCGTATCGGTCAGATAGGGGATGTTGTATTCGTGCACCAGCTTTTCGTATCTCCATGCGTACTCCGGGCCGGTCAGCTCCTCCCCAAAGCGGTGCAGGCCGAAGCCGTTGTGAATGCACTGCTGCAGAATGCCCCCGAGGTGCGAATCACGCTCGAGAATCAGCAGATTTTTCACACCGCTCTCGTAGGCAGCCACCGCGGCGCTCATGCCGGCAGGTCCGCCGCCGACGATTACCAGATCCACGTTTTTCATCATCGTATCCATCTCATGCCTCCTTGGTTCTGCCCACGTTGACGACCGAGCCGCCCCCGAACTTGGTGACCGCCTCATAGGGGATGTGCAGCTCCTCTGCCAGCAGCTCGACGATGTAGGGGGAGCAGAAGCCGCCCTGGCACCGTCCCATCTGCGCCCGCGTGCGGCGCTTGACTCCGTCGAGGTCGCGCGGCCGTGGATTGGTGCGGATGGCGGCCAGAATCTCGCCCTCGGTCACGGTCTCACAGCGGCAGATCACGCGGCCGTAGGCGGGGTTCTCGCGGATGATGCGGTTTTTCTCCTCAATGGTCGCCTCACGGAAGGCGTGCATGGCCGGACGGCGGGGGTTGTAGTCGGCCTTGGGCTCGAGCGCCACGCCGGCCTCGCGCAGGAGCGACAGCACATATTCCGCAATCGCCGGAGCCGACGAAAGCCCCGGCGACTCGATGCCGGCCACGTTGAAAAAGCCCTCCCCAAAGCGGTTGATGATAAAGTCTCCGGTGCTGCCCACAGCGCGCAGGCCGCAGAACGAGGTGATCGACTTGCCGAACGGAATGCCCCGGACATTCTCCTGCGCCTCGCTCATCACGCGCGCAAGCCCCTCGGCCGTAGTGGCCTTGTCCTCCTTGTCCTGCATGTCAACCGAGGTCGGGCCGGTGAGCAGGTTGCCGTCCACGGTCGGGGTCACCAGAATGCCCTTGCCCATTTTGGTCGGCGTGCGGAAGATGGTGTGCGAAACCAGGCCGCCGCACTCCTTGTCGAGCAGCACGTACTCGCCCCGCCGCGGGTGAATCGAAAAGGAATCGTCTCCCACCATGCGGGCAATCTCGTCGGCGTGCACACCGGCCGCGTTGATGATGTACCGGGTCTCCAAAACTGCCCCGTTTTCGGCGCAGGCGGCAACCGTGCCGTCTGCATCCGCTCCGGCGGCATTCTGCCCGGCGGCCGCGCCGGTTCCCTCGGCACCGTACACGCGGTAGCCGCCCGGAATTTTTTCAATGCCGCTCACGCGGAAGTCCAGCTTCAGTTCCGCACCGTTGTCCATCGCGTTGCCAACCGCCGCAATCGTCAGCTCATAGGGGCATACGATGGCGCCGGTGGGCGCCCAAAGCGCGCAGACCGCGTTCTCCGAGATGTTCGGCTCCAGGCGGCGCAGCTCGGCCTGATCGATTACCTTCAGGCCTTTCACGCCGTTGGCCTCTCCGCGGCGGCGCAGGCTCTCCACGGTTTCGCGGTCCTCCTCGCCAAAGCCGATGACCAGCGAGCCGTTGTTTTTGTATTTCACGCCCAGCTCCTCGCAGACCCCGGCCATCAGCTCGGAGCCGCGCACGTTCAGTTTGGCCTTGAGCGAGCCCTCGTGCGCGTCAAAGCCGGCGTGCACAATGGCAGAGTTGGCACAGCTCGCACCGACTGCCACGTCGTGCCCTTTTTCCAGGATGCACACACGCAGCCGGTAGGCCGAGAGCGCCCGCGCAATCATACCGCCGACCACGCCGGCACCGATGACAGCAATATCATACATCTGTTTTGTGTCTCCTTCTCCCAAATCGGAATTGCCCGGATCCCCCGGCATGCAGGCGCAAACCACGGCAGCAGCCGCAGGCCTCTGCCCGCGGATTGCCGGCGCAGAAGCCGTTCTCCGAAGCATGGCATTCGCGCCGCCGCATCGGTTCCCGCTCCGGCCGGCAGCCGCCCCCATGCGGGGGACCGAACCTTTGTTCTCTTTATATTATAGAAAAGTTGCGGCAATCTGTCAAGAACGGCGGCGGAATCGGCAAAAAATCAGAGGAATTCTGTCTTTTGCGCAACAATATGCAAATTGTTTTGTTTTTGTCAAAGACGGTATCGGATCGGAAGAACGGGGGAATTCTAACCAAAACGGCGCCGTCAGGCGCGGAAAGGAGAGCAGAGGGCGCGCCGCCGGCGTATGCGCGGAGCAACCGATGCAAATTTGGATGCGATACGATGTGATTGTGGTCGGGGGCGGCATGGCCGGCATGACGGCCGCCATGTACGCACGGCGGGCGGGCAAACGCACGCTGGTGCTGGAGGCGCAGGCCTATGGCGGGCAGATTCTGCCGGCCGGCGAGGTGGAGAACTACCCGGGCGTGCCGGGGGCTACCGGCGCCGGTCTTTCGCAGGCGCTTGAGGAGCAGCTCGACAGGCTGGGCGCCGAGCGGAAACATGCCCGCGTGACCGGCGTGCAGACAGAGGCGGGCGGCTTCCTCGTGCGGACCGACGGAGCAAATGATTTTCACGCGGCCCGTGTGATTCTGGCCGTGGGCGTTCGGCGGAGGCGGCTGGAAATTCCGGGCGAGGAGCGTCTGACCGGGCGCGGGGTCTCGTGGTGCGCGACCTGCGACGGCAATTTCTTCCGCGGCAGGCAGGTGGCGGTTGCGGGAGGAGGCAACACCGCGGTGCAGGAGGCGCTGCACCTGTCGGTGATCTGCGAGCGGGTTTGGCTGATTCACCGCAGGGATACCCTGCGCGCCGACGCATGGCTGACCGAGCGGATGCGGCAGGCCGGGAATATCGTGTTTGTACCCGGGGTCATCATCCGGGAGGTACTGGGGGACGCGGCCGTGGAGGGATTGCTGCTCGCGCCCGCAAATTCCGCCGCGCACAAATCCGGCAATCCGCCCACTGATTTCACCACCGCGTGCGAATCCGGTAATCCGTCCACCGATTCTCCCCTGCGCGAATTCGGCAATCCGTTCGCAGACTCTGGCCGTGCAGCGAGGTTCCCCGCGCCGGCATCTGCCCCCGCACGGCAACCGGAGACCGGCCGCATTCCCCATGCAGCCGTCGGCGGGAAACGCACCTCGGCAGAGCCCGAAGCACACACGACTCCCGCGAACTCCGGCAGTCCGTCCCCCGCCGGAGCGCCCGCAATTGCCGCCGAGGCCTCCGGCCCCCTTGCCGTAACCGCCCCGACCGTTCTGCGGGTTTCGGCTTTGTTTGAGGCCGTGGGGATGCTGCCGCAGAACCAGCCCTTTGCCGATCTGGTGCCGCTGGACAAAAACGGTTATTTCCTTGTGGGGGAGGATTGCCGCACACCGGTGCCCGGTCTGTTTGTCGCCGGCGACTGCCGTGCCAAAGCAGTGCGGCAGCTCGTTTCGGCAGCGGCTGACGGCGCGGCGGCAGCAATGGCCGCAACAGAGGATTGAACCGAAAACCAAAATGGCGCTCCGCCGCAAGCTCCGGGCGGAGCTGCCCATGCGGACTTTGCCTGACGGCGCTGCGCTTTTCTCGCGCCCGCAGCTTTCTCAGCACTCGCTGGAGTTTCTCCCTTTGCCTTTCCTTACTGCCCTGCTGCCGATCCATTCGGCGCTTCGGCACCGCGACACGAATACAACCCGGAAGACCGCTCCGCCCCGACGAAGGGGCCGGACGAGATGTTCCGGTATGTAAAGGTCATGCGGCCAGACGGAAGGCATCCGCTCTGACAGGCGCGTCCTGTCAAACAAAACTCATTTCCGTTTTTGCAAACCGCTCTTGACAAATCTGCCAAAATCCACTATAATAGATGAAAGGAAAAGCGGAACCGCAGGTATGCGGCAGACGCCAAAAACGGCAGACGCCGGGACAAAACAGGAGGGAGCGGCAAAATGTATCAGATTCTGGTGGTTGAGGACGACAAAAACACGCGGCGGCTGATGTCCGCCGTGCTCACGCGAACGGGCTACGAGCCAATCATGGCCGAAAACGGAGAGGAGGCGCTCGAAATTCTCGACCGCAAGCACATCGATTTGATTGTGCTGGACGTGATGATGCCCCGTATGGACGGCTACGAACTCACCAACACACTCCGCTCCAACGGCTGCACACTGCCCATTTTGATGGTGACCGCGCGCGAGACACAGGAGGACAAAAAGAGGGGCTTTATCATCGGAGCGGACGACTACATGGTCAAGCCGGTGGACGAGGAGGAGATGGTACTGCGCATCTCCGCACTACTGCGCCGCTCCCAGATTGCCGGGGAACGCAAGCTGACGGTTGGAAAGACCACACTGATTTACGATTCCATGACCGTTAAAACGCCGGACAGTGTTCAGGAGCTGCCGCAAAAGGAGTTTTTACTGGTTTACAAGCTGCTCTCGTACCCCAACAAGATTTTCACCCGCAGGCAATTGATGGACGAGCTTTGGGACACCGACAGCGAGAGTGAGGAACGCACCGTGGACGTGCACATCAGCCGCGTGCGGGAGCGCTTCCGCGGCAACAATGATTTCAAAATCATTACGGTGCGCGGGCTTGGCTACAAGGCGGTGCCCAACCGATGAAGCGCGGCCGAACCGGCAAAAAGGACAGTCGGGAGCAGAACCGGGAGCACAAACAGGTGCGCAAACGCCAAACGCTGCGCTGGAAGCTGACCACCTTCGCGCTGGTCACACTTGCCTGCTCGGGCCTGATCACCGTCAGCGTTTATTACATCCTGCTGCGTCTGCTGGGCGCCACGCCGCTTTTCGTTCAGCTCCGGCTCAATCCCCTTTTCGCCGCTGTGTTTTTGCTTTGCTCGTGCGGCGTCATTGCAACGGTGTTGTTCGCATGGTTCAGTAAATACTATCTGATGCCGATCAAGCAGATCATCTCCGCCACCAAGGAGATCCGGCGGGGAAATTTCAAGGCCCGGGTGCCGATGGAGGTGCGCCCCGAGGCCGAAATGGCCGAGCTGATCCGCAATTTCAACGAAATGGCGCAGGAGCTGGAGGGAATCGAGCTGTTCCGCAACGATTTCATCAACAATTTTTCACACGAGTTCAAAACCCCTATCGTATCCATCCGGGGCTTTGCGCGGGAGCTGCAGCAGTCCGGTCTGACCGATGCGCAGCGGCAGGAGTACGCCCGCATCATTGAGGAGGAGGCCGACCGGCTGGCCCGCCTTTCCTCCAACGTGCTCGAGCTTTCCAAGCTGGAGAACCAGAAAATTGTCACCAACCGCACCGAATTCTATCTGGACGAGCAGATCCGGCAGAGCATCCTGCTGCTCGAGCAGGAGTGGACGGCCAAGGAGCTGGAGGTCATCCCGGAGCTGGAGGAGGTCCGGTACTATTTCAATGAGGAAATGCTGGCTTTGGTCTGGCGCAACCTGCTCTCCAACGCCATCAAGTTTACCCCGCCCGGCGGGCAGATCCGAGTCAGAATGCAGGTACGCCTGCAGGAGGTGCGGGTTTCGGTATCGGATACCGGCATCGGCATGGACCCGGAGGTATGCGCGCATGTGTTTGAAAAATTCTTTCAAGGAGATCCCTCGCACAGCAAACAGGGCTACGGCGTGGGGCTGGCAATTGTTCAGCGCGTTGTCACTCTGACCGGCGGCAGTGTCTCCGTGACCTCCGAACCGGGAAAAGGAAGCTGCTTTACGGTAACGCTCCCGAGATAAAAACGCACGTATCGGAGGCACATCTTGTGGGGGAAATTTTTGTGGGGAAAACTTTTGCAAAAGTTTTCCCCACGCAGGCTGTAGACAAAACGCGTCCATGCCCCGGACAATGCCGCAGAATGGACGCTTTTTTCTACAGTCTGAAAGCTGAAAGACCTCTTAGCTCCGGCGGCGGAGGGCGTGAGATTCGAACTCACGCGCCGGAAACCGTCAAACAGTTTTCAAGAAGTTGCACCTTCTTCCCCGTTAATCCCGGATAATCTTCAAAACGCCCCAAAAATCACCTCTTTCTCGCACTTTATCGGGCATCTCCCGGAAAATTGCGAGAAAAATGCGAGATAGATGCGAGAAAAACCTGCATCACAAATATACATGCGACCTCACCTCAGCAAATGTCTTCCGTAGCACTGTCGGCAAACAAATGAAAGGAAGACAAAACAATGACAAGAGAAGAAAAGATACTTGAACTCGAAAGGATGTTCAAAAACTGTCCCGAAATGCTGAGTCCGATAAAAGTCAGTCGCTGGACTCCACTCGGAAAAAACCGAGTATATGAACTGATAAAATCAAAAGAACTGAAATCGTTTATATACCAAGGTGCATACATGATTTCCAAGGTGGATCTCCTTGAATACTTGGCTGATCACAGTGAGGAACAAGGAGTACGCCATTACAGGATCAAGAATGGGGGACAGTCATAATGCAAACGACAATGAAAGAACAGTTACAAAATACATATCCACCGGTTCTGTCGTTGGAAAATATAAGAGTGATCCTACGGATAAGCAAACGGAAAGCGGCTTGGATGTTGCACAATGGATATATCAAATGCACCATCAACGAAAAAAAGACACGAAACTATCAGATCAAGATAGATGACCTGTTTGAGTATATCGACAAAGCGGAAAGTATGGATCCCTCCATCCAACTGCCTTCCGGTTTATTCACATCGAGGAAGTCCAAAACGCATCATAAGGAATCATCCGTTATAGCTCCCTGTATCATCCACCAAAAGCCGTCAGACGATTTCCGAGATTGGATATCGGATGAGTGGTATGACATTGATGAAATGCTACCTCTCAAGGATGTTCCAAAACTAATAGGCTATAATGTGAAAACAATACAAAGGTGGGCTCATCAAAAAGCTTTGAAAACTGTCTGGCATCAAAATCACTTATTCACCACGAGAGATTGGGTGATTGACTTCCTGGCAACGGAAGGATATAAGGTACAAAACAAGTCCCTGCTCCACACCCGGCTTCTCCTTCAATATTACAACCAATGACTGCGAAAACCTCATGCCGATGCTGCATGAGGTTTTTGCTTTGCCTACATAGCGTGGCTATGAATCTAATCGGAAGAAAAAACATGAGTAGAAAAAACAAAACAAAGTTACTGATTATCGTTCCGCATGGTGTCCCCGTTCAGGTCATCAGAAGAAAGAAATCCTACAATGGCAATAGGATCAAAGCGATCAAACCATATTATCTGAAAACCTCATTGCATGATGAGAACGGAGAACCCCTTGTCGAAAGAGATTTTGAAGGTTAATCATTCCCTGCCGAGTCGCATAGAAAAAATCGTTACCTCCAATGATTATTTCGATTCCATCAAATCAAGCCTGCAGTGTGAAATGAAGAATTGCAGGTACATATGAAGTTGCATTTATTGACTTAAATAAGCAAAATGAAAACCTTCTACATACATAGCCAATCCGTGGCTAATCTGATTCATTTTCATTTCATCGACAAATTGGAATTTACCGTTTGCAATATTTGTCCCATTCTTCCATAAGAAAGTCAATCTCGATTATATTTTCATTTACTGGAATTGTTTTATCAAGAAATTGCATACCTATTTCCCCCATGAAATCCACACAATAAATCAAGCAGTAGAATATAAACGCTTTGTACTCTATCGTGTTTGGACGAATCTCGTCTAATAGATAATCAATATATTTAGTATCCAAATCCATATTGAGTAATGAAACCCTCGTTAGTGCAACAAAGGTAAGCATATCACCAAATCCTATCCAATCAATATCTATTATCCCAGATACATTACCCTCATAAATCAATAAGTTTTTTGTACTGATATCATCCAAATACGGTGCTATCGGAACCTTATCCAAATATTCCTGTATTTCTTGTTGTAATTTCTTTATGATATATATTTTGTTAAAGTCAAAATAGTTCTTTCTTTTTATTCTCTTTTCAGCACGATTCAGCATTTTGTCAACAAAGCAGTTCCATGTCCATTCCATATCCGCATGGATATCAAGCCTTGAAACCTTTCGCTGTATCTTAACTACTTCCTTGGCAATTTGCTTTTTCTCGCTATCACTCAATTTACAATAGACATTACCAATATCATCTCCACGGATATAAGAGAGAATCAGATAGGAATAGTCTTTGTATTTTCCCTCTGACAAGACAATCGGTATCGGTATTTCACATACAGACAACCTATTAAGCCAATAAACAGTATCTTTATAGGCATTTTCATCTTTACTGCATCTGAGAACAAACTTTTCGTTTGCAGTGGAGACAATAAAAACATAGTTCGCAATACCAACACTGCAGCGTTCTATTTGAACAACACTTCTTTTTGTGTTGTTTTCAAATATTGCGATTGCATCTTTGTAATCCATTGAGCATTTGTCCTCCTCCCTCTATAGACTGACGAAAAAATTCTTATTTATCGATAAGTTTATTATATCACAAACATCCCTCCAATTCAACCTCATGATGTAAACAATCGTGAATAATCAAATATTCTTTCTACATAGCCAAATGCTTATCAGCCAAGCGTTTGGCTTTTTTTATTTGCAGAAAGGATTGAAAACAGATGAATGCAATTATTTCAAATGGCGACTATACCACTTCCGTTCAGCTTCCTGTAGAACGAAAACAGTTGGCTGGCGCTCTCTCGTATTTGGGTAAGAATCACGCAAGCGCTTACGATATCAAATACAATGAAGAATCCGACCAAGGTCTCTCGTTCACTCTTGACTGTCGTGATGTTGTAGAAAATGCCATCGCCAAAGCAATCCCCACAGGTTTCCGATTCCACACGTTCAATGACAGCATCGCTCTGATGCACAACCTCCCCTATCAAAGCAGACGAGAGCTTGAGAACACTGTGAAGATCGAAGGTCTTGCTTCTTACGAGCAGTTCAACAGAATGCTTACCGAAGCCTATCCCCAATCGGTCACCACCAAATACTATTGTCCCCTTACCATTCAGGTTCACGGAACGAACCGTTGGAGCGAAGTTGATGAGGACGGCTATGAGGAAGATGCAGAGTTCGCGGCTCGACATGAGGATGTCATCCGTCAGCGTTTGGCGGAGTATAACAGCATCGATGAAAACAACATGGCTGAATACTTCGGCGG